>JBPOIK010000091.1:0-13903 GCA_052034525.1 Planctomycetota bacterium | reverse complement strand
GAGAATTGCAGGCACATTGGTGATCGGGCTGATAGTGTTTGTGCCGTCCGCACTGGGTGGTCCGTGGGTTTCGCCCTCGGGTGCCGGTGACGGCTTCACCTATGCGAACGGTCAGGACATCAAAGGGCTGTTCGGCAGTCCCGACGTGTACGGCAACACGTTCTACTTCACGAACGCAAACTTTCATGTTCAGGCCAGCAACGGCGGCCATGCAACGCAGTCGGACGTTGCGTCTTTCGACATCATGGTCAATCCGGGGCTCTTTTTCTCCACGATGACCGTACAGGCGTTCGGCAGCTACTCCATCGTGGGCGAGGGCTCGTCGGTGAACCTGGATTCGGCCATCGGTCTGAAGGAAAACACCGGCCTCGAGCGTACCTGGAGCGGCCCACTGAACACCACTCCGGGGTTCCCGATCACGTCCGGCTCCGGCACGTGGAACGGGAATGCCCTGGTGGACGTGACGTGGGTGTTCCCCACGCCGGCGGACAGCATGCACGTCGAGTTGTCGTGCCTCATTGACGCCATCGCCGGCGCCGGTGGAAGCTCCGAAATCAACGTCCAGTACGAGGACCTGGTGATCAGCTTCGGGCTCATTCCTGAACCGGCTTCGTTGCTGCTGCTGGGGCTGGGTGGCCTGGGACTGCTTTGCCGACGCCGCTAGCGGCATCTGGCGCCGAGCGCAGCCGGCACCTTTTCGGTTAAGAGGAGCGCGCCGGGTGGGACAGGGCCGCCGGACCGGCCGGTGTTGAACGAGACGGATCATTGAAAGCGATGGGGGGTGCCGAGAGGGTCGGGATCCCATCGCTTTTTTTGCCGGTACTGCCCGGGTGGCCTGTCGTGGTGGGTCAAGGAGGTTCTTGGCTCGGCCGTTTTCCTGACCACGAGGCACGGTTCTTCTGCTCAAAGGTTCCGCGTGACGGCGTTTCCATTCGAGTGCGACGGGAGAGGAAGATTCGGTTTGTCGTCGCGGTGGAGCGGAGTGCCGCAGTGTTTGCGACGCGGGGAATGCTGACCACACGAATCCTGTACTCCGTCCGGCTCGCCGTGGTGTGTTTGATGGCCGGCGTGGCTCGGGGCGGTGTGCTTCCCGCCGAGCGTACGGCAGACCGGCCGGACAGTTGGCTGGTGCTCTACAATCTCAACAACCCGGACAGTGTTGAATGGGCCCAGTGGTACGCTGACCAATGGGGTATTCCGGCGAGTCATTTGCTCGGCCTGTATGCCGATGGTGAGGAGCACCTGGAGAATCTGGAGGCGGTTCAGTCTCAGATCATCGGGCCGGTGCGCGGCTATATCGCCGCAAACCCCGAGGTGCAGGCGTCGGTCATGGGGATTCTGCTGGGCTATGGACTGCCCGGGCACTACGCCAAGCCTCCGAAAATTCCTTCCGTCGGTGGATTCTCGGTGGCCGACGCGCTGCAGGATATGTCGGATGATCACCTTGCCCCAGCCAGCCAGTGGGGCACCAACACACAGAACCCCCATTACTCTGGAAACATCCTGCCGCCCGGCGGGCGGCTGACAAAGGCCACACTGGCCGAGAACCGCTACATGCCGGCCCGCATCGACGCGCCTACTCTTGCGGACGCCAAGGCGCTGACCCTGCGAGCGAAAGCCCTGGCGGCGGCGAATCGCTCCCTGTACGGCGACTTCATCTGGTACGACTATTCCGACTCGAGCTTCCCCTATTCGTTCGGCGAGTGGTACTGGCTGAGCGCCGCGGTGGGGAGCCCCCTGCTGGCGGCCGAGCCGTGGGCGGAGTTTGACATCCACGGCGTCGCGGCGGCTTCGGACACGCCCTCCGCCGCGTTTCGATTTGCCATCTACAAGCTGTATGGCTGGACGCCCGATCACTTCACCGGTGATCCGCCGGGCAATCGAGTGCTCGGGTATCATCTCAACAGTTTCGGCGCGGTGACTGTGCGCAGCACAACGGGAAACAACGGCTGTTATGTGCCAAACGCCCTGGCTGCGGGATATGCCGCGGCGATCGGGGCGACCGGCGAACCGCAAAGCTGCGTGGGCCCCTTCCCGGATACACTGCTGGCGGCTCTGCGCGAGGGATGGACGTTGGGAGAGGCGTATTACCTCGCCAATCCCTTCAACGACTGGATGTGGAACCTCGTGGGCGACCCGTTGTTGACCCTGCCGAACTGGTTTGACCCAGTCGAAATCCCGCCCTTGCACGGGGACATCAACGGGGACGGGGTGATCAACGAGCGGGATCTGGCGGCGTTCAGCGCCTGTATGAGCGGGGCGAACCAGCACACCGATCCCGTCTGTGCCCCCCTGGATTTCGACGGGGACGAGGACGTGGACCTGTGGGACCTGGCCGGCTTCATGGAGGTTTACGAGGGGGGGGCGGCCGGCGAGGTGACGTTTGACCACAACGGGGACGGCGTGGTGGACATTTCCGACTTCGAAGCCATGCTCGACTGTATCCGGGGGCCGGGCCCCACGGGCGACGTTTTCGAGCATGGGTGTCACCATTTCGACGCGGATTTCGATCTGGATGTGGATTTGCGCGACGTCGCGACCATGCTGCTCCGGATGGGCAAAAGCGTCAGCATCGTTCCTCGCCCCGGAGCCCAGACTCGACTTTCCGGAGCGATTTCGCAATAATCGACGGCGCGGCATGATGGCCGGGACCGCTGGTGAATCGAGGCGGCCCGGCCCTGCTTTGTCGCGTGTGGGCCGGCGGCGCGCAACAACCGAACCGGGGGGATTGGAGCCATGAGACTCGACTCGTGCCGGCTGGCCCTGCGTCAATCGCTATGTTCCGTGGCTTTTGCCGTTCTGGCGGCAGTTCTCGCGACGACGGAAGCGTGGGCCGGGCCGTCGCCCGGGCAACCACGCGTGCGGCGATCTGCCGTCACGGGACGGGCTTGTTTTGTCACCGATCTGGAGAGCAGCCGCATCACACAGCCGCAAGAGCTTCTCCAGCGGTACGGGGAGTTGTTCGGGCTGGACGATCCGGCCCGCCAACTGCGCCGGCAGCGCGTCTGGACCGACACCCTGGGCCACCAGCACACGACCTACGAGCAGGTGCATCACGGCATCCCGGTATTCGCCGGGATGCTGCGGATTCACCAGGATGCGGTCGGGCGCGTCCGTTGCGCCAACGGCCACGTGTATCCGGTTTCCCCGAAGCTGAACGTGGTTCCTTCTCTGGGTCCGGCGAAAGCCAGGGAGTTGGCGGCGGCCGCTCTGGGCGGATGCGCCGAGGCGGAATCGTGCGACCTGGTCATCGTGGATCCCGGCTGGTACGGCGATCCGCCCCGCGGCGCGTGTCTGGCCTACCACGTGATTGTCGATCAGAGTGACACCGGCTGGCAGGAAGCCTTCTTTATCGACGCCCACACGGGCGAGGTGCTGGACCGCTGGCCGATGGTCTGCACGGCCCTGGCCCGGGCAGTGCATGACGGCGGGGACGCAGCGGATCTGCCCGGACCTCTGGCACGCGGCGAAGGCGATCCACCGACGGCGGATGCGGACGTGAATGCGGCCTATGATTACGCGGGCGATACCTACGCCTACTTCTGGCATGCGTTCGGCCGGGACAGCCTGGATGACGCGGGCCAGCCGCTGATAATCACCGTCCACACCGGGGCCGTCCCTTGCCCGAACGCGTTCTGGGCGCCTACCCTCCATCAGATTGGACTGTGTACGAGCCTCGTGGCCGACGATGTGGTGGCGCATGAACTGACCCACGGCCTGACGCAGCACACGGCCAACCTGATCTATCAGAACCAATCCGGCCAGCTCAATGAATCGTTTTCCGACGTTTTCGGCGAACTGGTGGACCTGTTCAACGGCGGCGCGGCGTTTCCGGGCCCGCCGGAGTCGCCGCCGGCCTGGTCGTCGCACGCCACCGGGCCGGGAACCGATGCGGACAACCGGCTCCGCACGTCGTGCAGCGCGTCGCCGGACTACCAAAACGGCGTCCGCTGGCTGTTCGCCGAGGATGCGCCCGCGTGGAACGGGGCCATCCGCGATCTGTGGAATCCCGTCTGCATGGGACATCCCGATCGGGCCAACAGCCCCTTGCAGACGTGCAGCCTGCTCGACAGCGGCGGGGTTCACAGTGGAAGCGGCATTCCGAATCATGCGTTTGCGATGCTTTGCGATGGCAAGGTGTTCAACGGATATACGGTCAATCCGATCGGACCGATCAAAGCAGGGGCCGTCTGGTACCGCGCATTGACCGTCTACCTGACTCCCTCCTCGGATTTTCAAGACGCGTACGCGGCATTCAACCAGGCCGCCGCCGATCTGATCGGGACCGACCCGAACGATCCGCGCACCGGGCAGCCGTCCGGCGATCCGTTCACGGCCGCCGATGCGGCGGAAGTGGACCAGGCCCTGCGGGCCGTCGAGATGGATACGCCCGGCGCGTGCGGCGCCACGGCGACCATTCTGGATCCCGCCGCGCCGGCCGAATGCGCCGATCGCGTTATTCTGTTCACGGATGACGTGGAGTCCGGCACGAACGGGTGGCGGGTGTTCAACTCCGGACCGCCCACACCGTACGACTGGGTGCGGACCACCGGCCCTCTGCCCGCCGGCCGCCCGGGTACGGCGTGGTTCTGCGCGGACCCGCTGATCGGAGACTGTTCCCTGGATGGCGTTCCCGAGATGGGCGCTCACTGGCTGGTCAGCCCTCCGGTTCCGTTGCCGGCGGACGTGCATCTGCCGATTCTGCGTTTCCGCCACTACATCGAGACAGAGCTGGGCTTTGACGGCGGTCAGGTGCAGATTCGCGTGAACGGGCAAGCATGGCAGACGATGCCTGCTCCCGCGTTTCGTTACAACGGCTACAACACCACGCTCTTTGCGCCGAGCCAGGGCAACACGAATCCGAATGCGGGCCAGCTGGCGTTCAGCGGAGCGGACGGACATTGGGGGATCAGCCTGGTGGACCTGGGCCCGTACGTCGTCGGCGGCGACATCCTGGAAATCCGGTTCGAGTTTTCCAAAGACTGGTGTTACGGAATCACGGGCTGGTACGTGGATGACGTGGAGGTCTACCATTGCCCCCTGGCCACCGACTGTGACGGCAACGGCGTGCCGGATGACGTGGACCTGGCCCCGGGCCCCCATCGGAACGTGCTGGTCAGCCAGCCTCCGAATCATTCCTCGTCGTATCCCAGCGACCTGGATCCCTGGTCCGGCGTGACGGCCGTCGCCGACAATTTCATTCTGTTGCGTCCGCAGACCGTCGAGTCCGTCCGTTTGTGGGGCGGGTATTATCCGAACAATCAGCCGATTCCGGTGGATCGCTTCACGGTCCGTTTCCATGAGGATGCGGCAGGATTGCCGGGGGCGGTCCTGGCGGAACGCGCGGAGGTGGTGGCGAGTCGGGTGAAGACGGGCGTGACGTTTACGCCACGGGACATCGACGAGTGGGAATACACGCTGGTGTTCGACGAGGGCGTGTCGCTGTCGGCCGGAACGTATTTCGTGGAGATCCTGAACGATACGACGGGCAGCCCTGAGACGTTCGCCTGGGAACGGGCCCTTCGCGGGCACATCCTTGGCGTCGCGGGCGCGTTCCAGGCCCCGGGCGTTTCCTGGATTGCCGACCCGCTGGTCAACATGTCCCTGGTCCTGTACGGCCCGATGACGGGGCAGGATTGCAACGCCAACCAGGTGCTGGATGCGTGCGATGCGTGGGGCGATGTCACCGGCGACGGGCTCGTGGACGCGGCGGACGTGGCCGTCCTGGCGGCCTGCCTCAGCGGTCCGGGGCAGCCCGCGCCGGAGGAATGCCTCTGTCTGCTCGATGCCGACGGTGACGGCGATCTGGATATGCGGGACTATGCGGTTCTCCAGGCTCAACTGGGCCCGGATCACCCGCGGCTGCGGTAGTCGCGGCGAATGGCGGGGAGTATGATTCCCGCCATGACCGACGAGTCGATCGCCGCCGGCGGGATTCGCGACGCAGACGGATCCGTTTCCGAGCCCCGCACGCGTCTGTATTACCGGGTCTGCCGGTTCGTGGCGCAGAGCGTTTTTGTGCTGTATGCGCGAGGCCGCGTGTTCGGCACGCGCCACGTGCCTCGGACGGGCGGGGTTGTGCTGGCGAGCAATCACCAGAGCTTCCTGGATCCCATTCTCGTGACGCTCGCCCTGCCTCGCGAGTGCAGCTATATGGCGCGGGATTCCCTTTTCCGCAACCCGTTGTTTCGACGGATCATTGAGTCGCTGAACGCGTTTCCCGTTCGGCGTGGCACTTCCGATGTGGCGGCCATGCGGGCATCGCTGGAGCGGTTGCGGCACGACGCGGTGATTACCGCCTTCCCGGAGGGGACCCGCACCGAGGATGGCAGGGTCCGTCCCTGCCGGGCGGGCGTCGTCGTGCTGGCTCGCAAAGCCGGCGTGCCGCTGGTTCCCGTCGCGATCGAGGGGGCGTTTGACGCGTGGCCGCGGCATCGCACGCTGCCCGGCCGGGCCACCATCCTGGTGGAATACGGCCGTCCGTTCCCGCCGGAGACGCTGGCGCGGCTGGATCGGGACGCGGCGGCCGAACGGTTGACGGCCGAGATTCGTACTCTGCACAACCGCTTGCGCTGCCGGCTGGGAAGGCCCCCGTTCGACTATGAGGCGCCCCCCATGTCGGGTGAGGAGGCCTCGCGGGGATGACAGAAAGCGTCTTTCACGTCACAATGCCCGGCAGGCGTAACGGACAAGGGGTGTTTCCATATGATCGTCAAACTCGCCGAGAAGCGGGGTTTCTGTTTTGGCGTGGAGGATGCCATCGAGACGGCGCAGAACGCCGTGGCCCGATATGGGGCGGGCAACGTGGTCTCGCTGGGTCCGGTCATTCACAATCAGCAGGTCGTCGAGCGGTTGGAGGCGGCGGGGCTCTGCCAGTCGTGTGAACTGGAGGAGCTTGCGCCCGGCGCGAACGTGCTGATCCGGTCGCATGGCGTCACGCCGGAAGTGCTGGAGCGCGCCCGGCAGAAGCAGCTCAACGTGGTCGACGCCACCTGTGTGCTGGTCAAGAAGGCTCAGGACGTGGTCAAGCGCCTCCACCAGGAGGGCTATCGGGTGGTGATGATCGGGGATCGGAACCATCCGGAGGTCCGCGGCGTCATCGGCTATGCGCCGAATGTGGTGATCATTGACCGGGTGGAAGACGTCGACCGTGAATTGCCGTTCAAGGAACGGTTGGGCATCGTGGCTCAGACCACGCACGCGCCGGAACACGTGGCCGCGATCATCGCGGAGATTGTCCGGCGGCCGTACATCGAGCTGAAGATCGTCAACACGCTGTGTCTGGAGGTGATCCGGCGGCAACAGGCCGCGATCAAGCTGGCGGCGGAAGTGGACGTGCTGTTCGTTCTTGGCGGCAAGCATTCGGCCAATACGCAGGAACTGGCACGTATGTGCCGGGAGGCGGGCGTGGACACCTACCACCTCGAGACGTGGAGCGACTTTGAGCCGGCGATGATCGAAGGGAAGACGGTGGCCGGCGTGACGGCCGGGGCCTCCACGCCGGACTGGATCATCAACGAATTCGCCGATCGCCTCCGCGAACTGTAGGCAAGGCTTCCGCTTGCCGCCTTTTCCTCGATTCCGTAGCATGAACCGCGGCGCGGGTGCAGTCCGGCGTGGGCTGCCCGTCCGTTCGCGATCCACGATGGCCCGTTCTGCCGCGGGGTGAGCAACGCTTGAGCACGATCGAAACGGTGTGGTGGCTCCTTTTTTTTGCCGCGGTCGGGCTGTGCGTGGGCAGCTTCCTTAACGTGGTGGTTTACCGTATTCCCCTGGGTCTGAGCATCAGCCGGCCGGTCTGGTCGTTCTGCCCCCGCTGTTCGGCTCGAATCCGCTGGTATGACAACCTGCCCCTGGTCAGCTACTTGTGGCTGGGGGCCCGGGCGCGATGCTGCGGCGGGCCGATCTCGCCACGATACCCTCTGATCGAGGTGGCGACGGCCGTCCTGATGGTGGTTCTGCTGGACGCGTTTTTCATCGGGCGGGTTCGCTCCGGGCTGGATGACGTGGCCGTCGGCCTGTCCTGGCAACTGGCCGGCGATTGGCCTGTATACCTGGCCCACGTGATCCTGTTCGCCTGCGCGCTGGCAATGTCGGTCACGGATATCGAGCACTACTGGATCGATACGCTGTTCTCGTTCATTGCCGTTCTTGCGGGCTGCCTTCTGCATATGCTCTGGACGCCGTATTACAGCTTCGCGCGGTTCTCGGGCGGCCAGACGGTGGAGGTGGGGTGGCTTCGTCCGGGGGACGCAATGGCCGCCGTCAGCCTGGCGGCGTTGTTCGGGATGGCCGTTGTCGGCGCGGTGGGCGTGCTCCGGCGCCGCCCGGATGATGCCTCGTCCGGAATGGATACAGAGGCGGACCCGATGCCGGCGGTGGGGGCACCCGAAACCCAGACGGCCGGGGTGCTCTCGGCCATGCAAGCGACGGATCCGTGCCCGGACGCCCCCGAGCCGGCAGTCCCGCCGGACGAGATGACGGACACGCCGCCCCCGGTCCAGGCTCCTCCGGCCGGACCGCTCCGGGGATGGCTCCTGGGCTGGATTCTGGCGGCTTTTCTGGCTCTGCTGATCGCGGCTGCCGCAAGGGCCAGCGCCTCCAGTGACCCGGCCCGCCACGCCTGGCTGCGTTACGGGATACCGCTGCTGGGGTACTTCGTGCTCATCCTGGTCGTGGGCGCGGTTCGCCGGCCGGCAGACACGCAGATTATCGAGGCGATCAACGCGGAGCGCCCGGATGCCCGGCGGGTTGTGCTGTATGAGCTTGGGCGGCTGACGCCGATCCTTGTGCTGGCTGGCGCGACGCTGCTGGTCTACCTGTATTTTGAACCGGGCCGGCGATGGATGACGGCGGCTCTGCACTGGAGTCCAACGGTGGTTGGCCAATGGCAGCCGGTGTTCGGGCTGGCGACGGCGGCCGCGGGGTTGGTGGTGGCGGCGGGCATCGGCTGGGCGGTCCGGATCGGGGGGACTCTGGCGTTCGGACGGGAGGCCTTTGGTGATGGGGACATCCACCTGCTGGGGGCGGCCGGATGCGTGGCCGGATGGCCCGCGGTAGCACTGGGATTCGTGATCACGTGCCTGATCGCCCTGGCGGGTTGGGTGCTTCTGCTCCCGTTCAAGCGATCTCGGGCAATTCCGCTGGTGCCTTGGTTGTCGCTGGCGATCCTCGGCACGGTTATTTTTCTGAATCCACTTTTGGAATTCCAGCCTGTTCGGAACCTGGTTGAACTGGCGGAGTTGCTGGGACTCGGGGGGAAATCCTGAAATTCCTGTCCCGGCGTCGGGGGAGTTTCCGATGAGACTCATGCTGAAACGCCTGCGAACATACGTGCGACTGGTGCTGGTGGTTTCGGTTGCAATCGCAGTCGTTCTGATTATTCTCTATAACCGCAACCACCGCGTTACGTTCTGGTTTTTTGGAACGTACGAGAACGTCAACGTCCTGTGGCTGCTCCTGTCCACGGCGGCGGGGGCCATCGTCATGTATTGGGTTGCATCGACGGTGTTCAGCCTGTGGAAGGACCTGCGGGAGTTGGGTCGGGAGTCGGCGCGGCGGGCGCTCGAGGAAGACCGGCAACGCCGGGAGGCGGAGTTGGCCGAGCAGGAGCGGCGGATCGACGCCAAGCGGGTGGAAATGTTGCGGCGGGAACCGGAGCCGGCTCCGCCGGGCGAATCGAAAACGAAAAGGTAGCGTGGCCGAAACGGCATGGGCAATGTGCGGTGTTTTTGGTCTTCGGGAGGAACGGGCGAACACGTCCTCGCGAAGCAAGGAGACAGAGTAATGGCGAAGTTTGTGCGTGGGATGATGCTGTCCGTCATCATCGGCATGGTCGTGGTGGCGGCGGGTTGCGGCGAGAACCCGGAAATGGCCATGCTGAAGCAGAACTATCAGCAGGCGCAGAATGACCTGGACAACTGCCACGACCAGTTGGCTCAGATGCGCAGCGATCGTGACCGCTGGCATGACCAGTACCTGGCCGTCCGGGCCGAAAACGACGCCCTGCGAGGCGAACTGGCGGCGGTGCCCGAGGTTCCCGAGGGCGGGCCGGCGGTTCCCGGCGGAGCCATGATCGCGCTGGATGCCGAGTTCCTTTTCAACTCCGGCATGGCGACCCTCCGCAAGGAAGCGGTGCCCAAGATCAATGAGGTGGTCTCGACCATTCAGGCCACCTATCCGGACAAGGAAGTCATCGTTTACGGGCACACGGACACGGAGCCCATCAAAAAGTCCAAATGGAAAGACAACTTTGAGCTGAGCACGCAGCGGGCCCTGACCGTGGTCCGGCAGTTGAAGGATTCCGGCATCACGGGGGGCAAGCTGGTGGCGGCCGGTTGCGGCGAATACCAGCCGATCGCCTCAAACGACAGCAAAGAAGGCCGCCAGCAGAATCGACGGGTTGAGATTTACGTGCTGGATCCCAGTGTGAAGAAGGCGTCCCGGTAGCATTCATCGCGTCGGAACGCCCGCGGATTGACGAACAGGGCGGGGCAGCGTCGGGGATTGATTCTCCTTCGCTGCACCGCCTTTTTTCTGCCGGCTCGGCGGGGTTGCAGCATACACGCGCCCTGTTGGATGCGGGGGCGCGTCGAATCTTGTAAGGTGCTCTTTCGCTCACGCTCGAAAAGCGTACACTTGGTCTGCTCTTGGCTCGCCCCGCGGGAGTAACACCCATGACCCGCCGACTCGCCGTTCTGGTTCTTTTGGCCGTTCCTGTAGCCGCCGACGAACCATCCACTTCCCGTTCCGGCGAGAATCACCCGGCTCCGGCCGTGTCCGATCCCTTCTGGCCGAGCGAGGCCATGATCGAGCGGCAGATTCAGCAGGCGGCGCGGATCAAAGGCGCGGACCTGGGCCTGACGGAATCACAGCAGCAGCAGTTCGAGGCCATTCTTCTGAAGCGCTGGCCGAAGTTCATGCGGGAAAACGAACAGGAGCTCAAGCCCCTGCTCAACGAGATGATCGACGCGCGAGCATCGTCCACGCCGCCCGATCCGCAGCGCGTGGCCCGGTGGGCATCGCGGGCCCTGCCCCTGTGGGAGCGCATCGAGCGAGAACTCGGCGCGGGAGATCGCGAATTGCGGGCGATTCTGACGGAGGAGCAGCGGGTCCGGTTCGACGAGGACCGCCGCCGCACGCTGCGCCGCGTCGAGAGCTGGCGAGCCACCCTTTCCCAGTGGAAACGCGGTGAGTTTGACCCGGCCACCTGGCCCGGGACGACGCCGCAACCGCCGGTCCGACCGCCGGAACCGAGCCGCCAGGCGGACCCGGCGGTGCGCGATGCCGTGCCCGCCTCCCGGCCGGCGTCCCAGACGGAAGTGTCCGAGGAGTTGCAGAGCTGGGCTCGGTACGTCGAGGAGTTCTGCGACTACTACGATCTGGATGCCGCCCAGCGCGGGGCGGTGCTGTCCATTCTTCGAGAGATGCAGGAACGGGCGATGGCCTTCCATGATCGCCGCCGCGCTGAGCTGGACCGGCTGGAAGAGATGATTGCGGGTGAGCTGCCCGCCGAGCCCGAGGAAATCGAACGCAAAATCCACGAACTCTACGGCCCGATGGATGAGATGTTCCGTGAGCTCCAGCGGCGTCTCGATCCAATCCCCACCCCGGGTCAGATTCGCGCCGCGGAGGAGCGGCATCCCGAACCTCATTTGCCGGTTCAAGATCCCGAGTTGCCGGACCGCTGAACCTCCTCTGACGTCTGGATCACCGGCGGCGGCCCTCCTACAATTCTGGGTTTCCGACGGGGCCGGCGGGCGGCCATCCGGCGTAGAGGAGACGGCATGGCATCGCGGGAAAAAGTGGTGGTTGCCATGAGCGGGGGCGTGGACTCCAGCGTGGCGGCCGGACTGCTGCACGAGCAGGGCTACGATGTGCTCGGGCTCTTCATGCGATCCGGCGTGGAGATGCCGGCGCCCCGGGACGCGGCGGCGGGTGAGGCCGTCCATCGGTCGCATCAGGGGTGCTGCAGCGCGTCGGACGCGGCGGATGCGCGGTTTGTGGCCGGTATGCTGGGTATTTCCTTCTATGCCCTGGACTTCCGGGAGGAGTTCGAGGGGATTATCGACTATTTCGCCGCGGAATATGCCGCCGGTCGCACGCCGAATCCCTGCATCGTCTGCAACAGCCGCCTGAAATTCGGGAGGCTGTTGGCATATGCGGATGCGGTGGGCGCCCGCTTCGTGGCCACCGGCCATTACGCGCGCATTGCCACGCGCGGCGGTCGGCACGTGCTCTGCCGCGCGCGGGACACGGCTAAGGATCAGTCGTACGCCCTGTTCGGGCTGAATCGCGACGTTCTGGATCGCGTGCGGTTTCCCCTGGGCGAGCTGACCAAACCGCAGGTCCGGGCCGAGGCGCGCCGGCTTGGCCTGCCGGTGTCTGACAAGCCGGACTCCGTCGAAATCTGCTTCGTTCCCGATGACGACTACGCGCGGGTGGTCCGCCGGCGGCGTCCCGAGGCATTCGTCCCGGGCAACGTGGTGGACGCAAAGGGTCGCGTGCTCGGCCGGCATGGGGGCGTGGCGAACTTCACGATCGGGCAGAGACGCGGCCTGGGCATCGCGGCCGGCCGGCCAATCTATGTCACTGGCGTGAACGCCGATACCCACGAGGTGACCGTGGGCGATGCTGATGGTCTCCTGAGCCCCACGCTGCTTGCGGATCGCGTCAACTACCTGGCGGATGTGCCGGACGTGTTCCGGGCCGACGTGAAGATCCGCTATCTGCACACGCCCGCGCCGGCCGCGGTGGAACGGCTGAAGGATGGGACCGTGCGTGTCACGTTTGATCAGCCTCAGCGGGCCGTCACGCCCGGCCAGGCCGTGGTGTTCTATGACGCGGATGTAGTGCTGGGCGGCGGCTGGATTATGCGCGCGGGCGGTTCTCGCGACGCCTGACCGGGCGCCCGAACGGATGATTCCTTCATTCCGCAACATCCTGTTTCTCCATGCCGGCGCCATCGGCGACTTCATCATGGCCTTGCATGTGGTGACCGCCGTGCGCCGACGGGCTCCGGGCGCTCGCCTGGACGGGATCATTCGCTGCCCGTTCGGGCGTTGGGCGGCCCGGCAAGGGGCGGTAGATGCGGCGATCGACCCGGATGCGGTCGGGCTGCACACCCTTTACGCGGATCAGGCGAACATTGACGCCACTCTGGCCGGGCGACTGAACGAGGCGGACCTGGTGATCAGCTTTCTCGGCGGGCCGGAGTCCGCTGCAGCCGTCGCACTGCGCGACCGATGCCCTGGCACGCTCGTGGCAATCGATCCGCGGCCAACCCCGGCAACGCTCGAAAGGGGCCGGCATGTCACGCAGCAGTGGTCGGACGCGCTGGCGGCGGCGGGTCTGGACGCGCGCGTAACGGATGAGGCCTTGTTCCGAAAGGCGGAACCGGTTGTTCGCACGGCGAAGGTCGTGGTGCATCCCGGCAGCGGCGGCCAAGACAAATGCTGCCCGCTTCCCGTGCTGGAGGCGGTGGTACGCCGCCTGCGTGCCGACGGCCACACCGTCACCTGGATGATCGGTCCGGCGGAGGAAGAACGGCAGGGGGCCGCGCTTTCCAGACGGTTGGAGCAGACCGCCCCTTTGACGGACGTGGAGTCGTCGGACGGGGCGGCCGAGATCGTCCGATCGGCCGCGGCTTTCATCGGTAACGACGCGGGCATGACCCATCTGGCGGCGGCCTGCGGTGTGCGCACAGTCGCTCTGTTTGGACCGACAGACCCGCGAATCTGGCGCCCCCGCGGCCCGGATGCTCGGGTCCTCCGGCTCGATTTTGCCGCCGCCGCCCGCGAGCCCGATCGAGCGGCGCCGGGTATCTGCACGGGCGTCGGAATGGTGATTTGACGTGCGCTACGAACGCGACACAGCCGGGGCGGCTGGACCCGGTCGCCGAAGT
>JBPOIK010000074.1:0-29352 GCA_052034525.1 Planctomycetota bacterium | reverse complement strand
CGCTCTTCGACGCGACATGCCCCCTCCAAAGCCATCCGCCGACTGCGAAAACCCGGCCCCGACCCACCTACCTACCCGAGCCTCCGCCGCCGGTCTCCGCGTCCACGCCAACAACGCAACCGGCTTCATGCCGGGCTGCCTCAGGGCGGTCTCTGGGGGCAGAACAGCAAGGTGTGGGAAATGAAGCGACAGTGTCACACCACAGGTGGTAGGGTCGGGTGGACGCCCCATTTTGTCGCCACAACGGACCTGGCGAATCTTGTAACGCCGCCGTGTCGAATGAGAGAGTTCAGGGCCGGATTTGCTGGAATCAGGAGTCGGTTCGCTATCACGAAGGCATATCGTCGAGCGGACGTTGCCGGCCGCAGCGCCGTTCGCGAAGCGAGGCTTCCAGATCGAAGACGCGGTACTTCTGCAGGATTCGCCAGTCATCCAACGCGCTGTAAGCGCGGGCGACGCGCCGGCGGATCTCCTGGTGGCGTTCGCGCGTTTCCTCCACCAGTTCCATCAGACGGGCGCGCTGCTCCTCCGGCAAGGCGGCAATTCGTGTGAGAATTTCCCGCAACTGCGATTCGAATCGGTCGCCAGTCATGCTTCTGCCCTCCTCCTGGCGTTCGGGTCGGACTGCCTCCCCTGTCCAACCATACGCTTCAAACGCGAGCGCTTCCATCGGTATGAAGGTCCGATCTGCACCGGCGGTGCAAAGCCCGTGTTCTTACCGCACAGCTTCGGATATTACCGGCATGGTCGCGTTCTTTTTTCTTCCGCGCGCGGTCCGCTGCGGGCGGGGGAATCAGGTGAGTCCGAAAAAGGCACGGGCGTTCTTGGTGGACTGGCAGGCCAGGGCCTCGAAGGTCTCGCCGCGCAGTTGGGCCAGGAACCGCGCGGAGTGGACCAGGTGGGCCGGCTCGTTGGGGCGTACCGAACGGACCGGAACCGGGCTGAGATACGGAGCGTCCGTCTCCAGCATGAGCCGGTCGGCAGGATAGCCGCGTGCCAGATCCTGCAGCCGGGCCGCATTCGGAAATGTCACGATCCCGGTGAAGGAGATGCGCCACCCGTGCGCGGCAATCCGCTCGGCCTCCGATGGTGTTCCTGTAAAACAGTGAAAAACCACCGGACGGCCGTCAAAACCCTCCTCGCGGAGGATGGCCACCGCATCGTCGATCGCCTCGCGACAGTGAATGACCACCGGCAGATCGAGTTGCCCGGCGATCGACAATTGGGCGGCGAAGAGCCGTTTCTGTGAAGATCGATCGGAGAAGTCGTAGTGGTAGTCCAGCCCGGTCTCTCCCAGAGCCACCACTTTCGGAGCGGTGGCGAGCGAGCGAATCGTCGCCAGATCGGCGTCCGTGGCGCGGGCGGCTTCGTGCGGGTGGATCCCGACCACGGCCCAGACATCGGGTTGCGTGGCGGCCGTCTCCACTGCCCGCGCCGAGTCCGCCGCCGTGGTCCCCACGGTGATGAACCGCGACACCCCGGCAGAACGGGCGCGAGCCAGAACGTCCGCCAGATCCTCTTGAAGCGCGGCCGACGTCAGATGGACGTGTGTGTCACAAAGCATGGGTTCGCTCGCGGAGCGGAATCCACTCAGGCGGCATCTCAGCGACGTCCGAAGGCGGGAGGAAAGGCATCCTCGAAGTGCTCAATCTGAGGCGTTCCGGTCCCGCGGTCCACAATCGCCAGCACATCGAATCGACACGGTTTCTCATGCAGGCGGTGGCGAGCGACGAAGTGCCGGCCTGCTCGCGTGAGGCGTCGTCGTTTTTCCAGATGGACCGCCACTTCCGGATTCGCCGCATCGTCACTGGCGCGGGTTTTCACCTCGACGAAAACCACAATATCGTCATCGACCGCCACCAGGTCGATTTCACCCCCGCGGCAGCGATAGTTGCGGGCGACGACCCGGTAGCCGCGCCGGGTGAGATAATCCGCCGCCATCTGCTCGCCGCGCGGGCCCAGCTTCATCGCCGCCACCTCACGGAGGTTGGATACCTGACGCAGCGGAAGGGGCTCAGGCGTTGACGGTTTGCGCCTCGGATTCCTGGCGGTCCGCCTGCGCAGTGCTGCCGGTGCCGGCGAGCCGGCTCACGCGGGCGGCGCCCGACGTGCGACGCTCCTTCAGGCGGCGGGCCTTGCCCACGCGACTGCGCAGAAAGTAGAGCTTGGCCCGACGGGCCTTGCCTCGGCGTTTCACCTCGATCCGGGCGATCAACGGCGAGTGAAGCATAAAGACGCGCTCCACGCCCTCGTTGTTCACGATTCGCCGGACGGTGAAAGTCTCGTTGATACCCTGGTGCTGCCGCGCGATCACCGTGCCGTTGAACACCTGGATCCGCTCGCGCGTGCCCTCGATGATCCGGCAGCTCACGTCGACGGTATCCCCGATGTGGAACTCCGGCACGTCCTTCTTCAGGTAGGGCTTTTCCGCGATTTCCATCAGCTCGTTTCTCATGACACACCTTCCGCTATGTACCGGAGTTCTCCTGTTTTCCTGAGGACGCTCTCCCCGCTCATCCCTCATCCGTCCCGGCCTCGACCGGCCAGGAGTCAGTCGTTCTCGTCGCGGCGACCCTCCGCCGGCATCTCGCGGGCGGACAGAAGATCCGGTCGGCGCTGCCTCGTACGCTCCAGCGCCTGCTCCCGCCGCCACGCCGCAATCCGGCCGTGATCGCCCGACAGCAGGATATCCGGAACCGCCATTCCGCGAAACTCGCGCGGACGGGTATACTGCGGATACTCGAGCAACCCGTCGGAGAACGAGTCGTGCTGGGCGGAATCCGCATGCCCAAGCGCGCCGGGCAGCAGCCGTATCACCGCGTCCATGACCACCAGGGCCGCCGCCTCGCCGCCGGAGAGCACATAGTCACCGATGGACAGCTCCCGGACGGGCAACCCCATCCGAATCCGCTCGTCAAAGCCTTCGTAATGGCCGCACAGCAGCAGCAGCCACTCCTGCCCCACCAGTTCGCGGACGACGGATTGATCCATCACCCGCCCCTGGGGCGTGAGCAGAAGAATCTGAGGCTGCCCTCCTCGCCGGGCCGACACCGATTCGACGGCCTCGAAGACCGGCCCGCAGGCCATCACCATACCCGCGCCGCCGCCGAAGGGGGCGTCATCCACACTCTTGTGACGGTCGTGCGCGAAGTCGCGGATGTTCGTCAGCCCGATCTCAACCAGGCCGCTGGACACCGCACGTCCAACAATGCTCGAGCGGAGGAACGGTTCAAAAACCTCCGGGAACAGAGTCAGCACATCGATTTGCATGGCCACTCGCCGAAGCTTCCGCCGCCTTCACGGTCAGACCCGCAGCCGGCGGAACCGGCAAAGATCGTCAGCCGCCGATGCCTGAACGCTTGATCAGACTGGCCACGGTGTCGCTTGGCTGCGCGCCGACCTTCAGCCAGTACTCAATCCGTTCCCGATTCAGCACAACCTGCTTGGCCGGATCCTTCGCGATCGGATCGTACAGCCCCAACTCCTCGATCACCCGGCCATCCCGGGCGCTCCGGCTGTCCATGGCCGCCACCCGATAACACGGCCGATGTCGCCGACCGAAACGTTTTAACCTCAACCTGACGGCCACTCGTACCTCCTGCCAGAACACACGTACCGAGGTCGCGGCCGAACGGCACCCGTCCGACCGGCCAGAGTCCAGCCAGTATAACCGGATGACCGGCTCAGGCAAGAGGCAGGCTGACCCTGCTCAGGGTTTGCCGCTGAGCCGCCCACCCGGCAGCAGGTCCGGCCCCAGAACCAGACCCCTCGGACGGCAGCACCCGCCAAAAGGACTCCTATTCTCCACGTAATTTAGTTTTGTACAATGGGTTATGACACGAGACCGCGAGGCGTGACGCACTCGGAATGACGGAGTCGCGTCAACAGTCGACCACTCCGGACGCCAGCCCCTGGACTGCTCCGCAGGCAAAGGCTCTCCCGGTACCCCCGAAGCCTGGCCGGTGTCTCGGAGCTTCGCTGAGGATGACACCGGATCGAGGTGGGCGTCTCAACCCGGCGGGTTTCACACTCCACACGTCGCAATCCGCAGACCGGGGTTCGTTACGGGCGGTCCATCCACGCCAACATGCCGGCCGGGGACAGGTCGAACCCGTCGGCAGCGGCCAGCATGTTCTCTTTCTTGACGATGAAGATCTCCACCCGACGGTTTTTCGCCCGGCCGGACTCCGAGCCGTTGTCCGCCACGGGGCGATACTCGCCGAATCCCATGACGCCGATGCGGGCCGCGGCCAGCCCGTCCCTTTGCAGTTCGTCGCTGACTGAGATTGCGCGGTGCACGGAGAGGTGCCAATTGGTCGGATGGTCTTTCAGAGTCTCGGCTCGCTTGATGGGAATGTTGTCGGTGTGCCCGACGATGGCGACGTCAAAGTCGCCGGCCGCCGGCGAGTTGATGATTCCGGTGAATTTTTTGAGAGACTCTTTGGCCGAATCCTTGATGACCACGCTGCCCAGGGCAAAGACCAGGTCCGACTGCCACTTGACGACGCCTTTTTTCGCGTCGTACTCGACCATGCCGGGATACTGGGCGGCGAAATCCTTGATGGCGGTATCCAGGGCCGGCGGCAGGGCCCGCTCGATGATGAGCGGCTGGGACAGGTCTTTGCCCCCGGCGATCTTGTCCACGATGCCAGTCAGTTCGTCACAACGGCGGGCGAGGCGATCGTTCTCGGTTTTGTAGTTGTCCGCCAGTTGCTCCGCCGCGGCGAGCCGGCTCTCCAGAGCGTCGATCTGCGATCGCAGGGTATCGGTCGACATGCGGCAATCCCGCAGTTCCTCTGCGCAGGCGTTCTTTTCCGCCTGGAGCGCACGGTTGTGCATTTGCAGTTGCCGCTTCTCTTCCAGCGTGGCACACCCGCTACAGACCAGCAGGAGGAGTCCACCCGTCATCCAAACGCCCGTTATCCGCGTCCGCGCCTTCATGATCCTGCCTCCTGTGTGCATGGGGTCGATACTCGGGTTCCACGTTCGCGCGTCCGCCCCGCGCTGACGGACGCCGCGCATCTACCCAGATCTGCCTTGTTTCCTGCCCCAGGCGGGCATCGCCGGAATGCGTGTCGCCTTATCCCTGCTCGGCTTTCTTGCCCAGGAAGAAACCTACGCCCGTGGCCGCCCCCGCCACCACCACCGACGCCAGGCCGAAGATCCAGAGTTTTTGGTACAACTGGCTCAGGAGACCCGGCACCGCATCATGCAACATGGCGGCCACGGTCAGGCCGATCAGGCACATGATCAGGACCGCAACGGCCATCAGGCCGGTCAGGCCCGTGGTTATCGGGTCGGGACCATACTCGACGACGGTCACCACGGAGCCGCGCATGACAGGGGTTTCCAGGATGGCGGGCTCGGCCATTTCGGCAGAAGCCGGTTCAGCGCTGATGTCATCCAGGCCGGCCCGGGTGGCGTCCCCCATTTCGGCCATCTCGTCCGCCGGCAGCATCTCGTCCAGCAGTTCGGCGCCCAGGGAGGTGTCGTCGCTCTCCCGCGTCAAGTCGAGCAGGCCCGAGCCGCTTCCCACGCCCTCCAGGCCCAAGCCGCCGTCGCTGACCACGGTCTCCGCCACTGGATCGGAGGCCAAGTCGGCTTCGTCATCTTCAAAAACGCTGACGCCCACCGATGTGATGACGGTGTCATCCTTTTTCTTCTTGTCGGCGGTCGCGCCGCCGAGAGCGGTCGCGTCACTGTCCGTCTCGGCCAGGCTGATCACGTCGCTGCCGGTGCTGGCCAGGTCAATCCCCGTCTCGGACCCCGTGGAGGCCAGATCGATCCCGGTGTCATCAGCGGGCTCGAGCACCAGCTCGCCACTACCGCCGAAGGCGCTTTGCGCCGGGCGGATGCCCGAGGCGGCGGCCAGTTTCTGCACATCATCCGCTTTGTAGTTGACCTTCGCCCCATCGCGGAACTCGCGCAGCTTGCCCCGGCGCACGAGATCCTTGATCTGGGTTTCCGTCATGCTCAAGGCGTCACACGCCTCCTGAATTGACAGATACGTTTTGGCCATCAGGACACCTATGCTGTTGGATCCTTCCGTCTGATCAACGTATGGCTGTAGATCCTTCCGGTCGGCCATCTGACCCCGTGGCCCACGAGGGCCCGACGGCGTTACGGAGGCGAACCGGTTGTCTGCTGCTTCTGCTGTTCCCGCTCCTGCTCCACCAGTCTCTTTACGGTCTCCGGCTCCACATCCTCGAGGTTATGGTTCTCCAGATAACGGTCAAACCGCCACGTACGGGCGGCCGCCAGGCGGAGCTTTCGCTGACCGGTAAATTCATAGCACCAGATCGTTGCGGCATCCACGTCCACCATGAATACCCCATAGGTGGTCTTGGTCATCTGCGCCGGAAACGCAAAAACGCCCCTGGCCCCGGCGCCCGCCTGAACCTGGGCCGTTGCCTGCGGTACTAACAGTCCATCCACCCGCAGCACGAGGCAGATGGCAATGACTGCCAGGCTGATCGCAATCAACCACCAGGCCGCTCGTGACGGCCCCGCAGGCCTTGGAGGAGTAGCTGGACCGGGTGGCGATGGAACGTCAGGACTCATGCAGAAGCGAATCTCAACTCTGGAAAGCCGACACACGAGGGTTCACGAACCCGCCGCTCCGCGCGGTCCCGACACTCCGCCCGGTCCGCGGCGCGGCACCGTCTCCGGCCGGTCCGGGCAACCATATCCGGGCCGCCGTCGGCAGACAAG
Source organism: Planctomycetota bacterium (assembly GCA_052034525.1). GTDB lineage: Bacteria > Planctomycetota > Phycisphaerae > UBA1845 > UBA1845 > JAFGJQ01. Next base: position 22,641 of record JBPOIK010000074.1, on the reverse strand, counting down.
GCGGTATTATAACCCGCCCCGACGGAGGCGTACAGCCCCACCGCTGTACGCGATTCCAGGAAGCCGGACGCCTGTTCCCCGGTGGTGATGGATCATCGTCCCCTCATTGACAGGCAGGGGGTTCCCAATAGAATCTTCCATCATGCAACTGGCACGTGTAGCACTGGCTGGGGCCGTGGGCTTGGCCGTTCTGATTGTTGGAGCGGGAGTCTTTGCCGCTCCGGAGCCGAGTCTGCTGGCCAGGAGTTGGGAGCTGGACTTCGCCTTTCATGATCCGGAGCGGATTCTCGTGACCCTTCCGGGTGACACCCATCCAACCACCTTCTGGTTCATGATCTACACGGTGACGAACAACTCTGGGCAGGACCAGGGTTTCTATCCGGCGTTCGATCTCGTTACAGACACACTTCAAGTGATTACGGGGGGGGACCAGGTGCACCCGGCGGTGGTGGAGGCCATTCGGGCCCGGTACAAAAAGCTCTACCCATTTTTCGTCGACCCCCTGAAAGTCAGCGGCACGCTGCTGCAGGGACCGGACAACGCCAAGACGTCAGCGGTCGTATTCCGGAATTTCGACCCGGCGGCCAACCATTTCACCATTTACGCTGGCGGGCTTTCAGGCGAAGTTCAGCGTTTGCAAAACTTTATGTTTGATTCCCAGAAGCCGGAATCGGGGGAGAATCCGCGGTTTTTCGTGTTTCGCAAGACGCTGGGCATCTCGTACGATCTTCCAGGCGACGAAAAGTCTCGGCCGCAAGCCAAGCCGGTCCGCGTCAAACGGGAATGGGTGATGCGCTGACCCGGTGAGGTGTTGATTCCTGGGGCAAAACCACGTAGACTTCGCTGTTTCGACGATTTGGAGTGTGACGTATGGCACATAAGAAGGGGCAAGGTTCAACCCGTAACGGTCGAGACAGCGGCCCGCAGTTTCGCGGTGTGAAACGTTTCGGCGGGCAACTGGTCACGAGCGGCACTATTCTGGTTCGGCAGTGTGGGACGCCGTTTCTTCCCGGACACGGTGTCAAGCGAGGCCGGGACGACACCTTGTACGCCATCGTTGATGGAATCGTCCGCTACCGTGGCCGCAAAGTGGACGTAGAACCGATCCAGAACTGACCTGCCCGCGGCAGCGGTCGCCGTTGCCAGCCGGGAACCAGCTATCAAAAACCGGGTGGCCATTTCGGCCACCCTTTATTTTTTGCTCCAGTATTCTGTCGACTGAGGCAGAGTGGCGATGCTCGTTGATCGCGCGGAAATCTACGTACGGGCGGGCAGAGGCGGACAAGGGGCGGTCAGCTTCCGGCGCGAGAAGTTCATCCCCAAGGGGGGGCCGGACGGCGGCAACGGGGGGGACGGCGGGAACGTCATCCTTGAAGCAACGCCCGGCGTGGACACGCTGTTGGATTTCGCCGGGCGGCATCACTGGATTGCCCAGGACGGTCGACCGGGCGAGAGCAAACAGATGGCCGGGCGGAGCGGGGAAGATCTGGTCGTCAGACTGCCGCCGGGCACGCTGGTGTATGACCGGGAAACAGGCATTCTGATTAAAGACCTGGCCACGGCGGGCGAGCGTGCGTGCGTTGCCCGCGGCGGCAAGGGAGGCCGCGGAAACAAATCTTTCGCGACGGCCACGGACCAGACGCCGCGGATTGCGGAACCGGGCGGCGATCCGGAAGAGCGGTGGCTTCGGCTGGAACTCAAGCTGATCGCGGACGTGGGCGTGGTGGGACTGCCCAACGCCGGCAAAAGCACGCTGCTGTCGCGGCTGTCGCGGGCCCGGCCGAAGATTGCGGACTACCCGTTCACCACGCTGGAGCCGCAGCTTGGCATCGTGGAGTTGCCGGGCGAGCGACGATTCGTGATGGCGGACATTCCCGGCCTGATCGAAGGTGCGCACCGAGGCGCGGGGCTCGGGCATGAGTTTCTGCGCCATGTCGAGCGGACGCACGTGCTGCTGCACCTGATCGACGTGGGCACGGATCATGGGCCCGCCACACCGGCCCAGGCGTATCACACGATTCGGGACGAACTGCGGCAGTACAGCAACGTACTGGCGCAGAAGGCGGAACTCGTGGTGGCCAACAAGATCGACCTGACAGGCGGGGCGGACTCGGCACGGGAACTCTCGCAGGCACTGGGATGCGAGGTTCTGGCCGTCAGTACGGTGACGGGAGACGGACTGCGCGAGATGCAGGAGCGCTTGTGGACGCTCGTGACGGCCGCTCGCTCGAAACAGATGGTGGCGGAGAAGCCCGGCCCCGCGCTGCCGGAGCCGCCACACCGGAGGAACCTGTCATGATCGCCGACCCGGATGCGGGGGGGCCGTCACCGCAATTGATCGTGATCGACATCGGTAACACGCGGACGGCGTTGGGGGCGTGGGCCGGCGGCGAGGTCTCGCGCGTGTCGCGTGTGCCGACGGAAGACGGGCAGGCATTCGCAGCGGCTCTGGCCGCCCTGGGGTCTTTTTTTCCGGGTGGGCGGGTGCCGGCGGTGGCCATCGGGTCCGTGGTGCCCAACGCCCTGGCGCGTGTCGTGGAGCAGGTCGGCTCGATGTTGCGTGTGGAAGCGGGCGTCGTTGGCCGGAGCCTGCCGCTGCCGATGGAGGTGGATCTTCCGGCGCCGCAGGCGGTAGGCGTGGATCGGGTCTGTTGCGTGGCGGCGGCGTTCGAGCGGATTCAGAGCGCGTGTGTGGTGGTGGACTTCGGAACGGCCATCACGGCAGACGTGGCGGGTGACGACGGACGCTTTCTGGGCGGTGCGATTCTACCGGGCGCGCGTTTGCAGTCGCGGGCGCTTCACACATATACGGCCAAACTACCGGAAGTGGAGATCGCGTTTCCTGCCGAACCCATCGGGTGCGACACGGTCGCCGCGATCCAGACCGGCGTGTGCCTGGGGATTACCGGCGCGGTGCGGGGGATTGTGGAGAGCATCGCGACACACCTGGGCAAGTGGCCGCAGGTGGTGGGTACCGGCGGCGACCTGGACCTGTTTCTGCCGCACTGCGACTTTCTCGACTCCGCCGTAGCGAACCTGAGCCTGATGGGCATCGGGCTGGCATGGGCGAAGGGACGAAAGTAGCAACGAAACCGCAAGGAGCGACCGCACGACGTTCGGGTGAGGCATACCGCTTCTGCCGCACACTGTGAGTTGTCCGAGAGAAGCGTTTGAATTTGAAGCGAATGAAACCGACGACTGACGATCCAACCGTATCCGCGCTCTCGCATTCCGCGGTGTCCTTCGTCCACGTGCGTTGGATGGATGCCGTGGCGGCGCTGGCCGCACTGTGTGTTGCCGGAGCCATTTCGATCGCGTACCTGAAATGGGCCAGGTTCACCGTCGTGGATGGCGCCGGTCTGGCTCTGGCCTTGGCGGGTGCAATTGCCTGCTTCATCGCGGGACAGCGTCAATCACGGCTGTGGATCGCGGGACTGGGCCTGGCCGTTCTGAGCGGGTCATGTGTAGTGGTCGGACGCCGCTAGCCGATTCTGGCGACGTTCGCCCTGCTCGCCTGCGTGTAGTTTGCGACGAGTGTCTGGCTGTTTGCCTGCGGTCGCCGTCGCGGAATGGCTGTTACACCAAGGCAAAAACCGTCCACGGTTCACTCTGATCGAAGGGATGCTACGGTATCTGGGCCGGGCCGGCGATCCGTGTTCATTCGTTTCCCGCGTCAACATATCTTCGTTGCAGTGCTCCGCGCTGTGCCCGCGGTATCGTCCGAACCGAGCTGATCTTGATCTGACGGCGGCGCTCATCCAAGCCATGAAACGGGAGTGCGATTCGTATGGCCATTGCCAGTTCGTCATGGTTCACTGGCCAGGCAAGGACGAATTGAACCGGAATCCGGCGGGGATGTGGCAACAGTCGCTTCCAGACTGCCTCGTGGAAATCCGTCGCAGCGAGGTGGCGTTCGTGGACGGTGCGGCTCGGATGAAGACCCACCTTGGCTCCATGGGCGAATTGCCGGATGAGTACTTCATTCCGCGAGACATTCATCCGAATGCCCGCTTTGCAGAGCGGGTGGCCGGCTGGGTGGACGAAGCACTGCGCGACGCTTCCGGCGCGCCTGTCCCGGATCCGTGAAGCCTCGGCGGAGGGAACCGGAGCCAGCGAGGCGCTTCCATCAACCGACCCGCGCATCGGACCTCCCGCAGAAGCAGTGTCGACCGCTCCGCGTTCGGCCGAGCCGGTTTGAATGGCGTAGAACCACGCGATACGATACGGCACTGGACGATCCGGACGTCATCGTTCGGCTCCGTGTTCCATCAGACAACCGTCCTGCGGTTGTGCGACGGACTCTGGGAATGAAGGTAGACCGGAATCCCGACAGACAGAAGTTGCGTCGCTTCGGCTGGGCAACCCTCGGTGGGTTCGTCGTGCTGGGGGCTCTTTTTTGGTGCCTGGCCGTTCAGTCGAAGGGGGCGTGGCGGCCGGCGGACTGGGCCTGGACCGGTGCGGGCAGGCAGATCGCGGCCCTCGTTCTATGGGGCCTGGGGTCGGCAATTTTGCTCGTCTGCTTGAGTCTGCCGGGGGCCGCTCGGCGTGTGTACGTGGGCTGGATGACCGGTGCGATGTGGATCGGCACCGTGGCCAGCGCGATCGTGTTGTCGGTTCTGTTCGTGGTGCTGCTGCCGGCGTTTTCGCTGATCCGGTTTGCCGATCCCCTGCGACTGAAACGCAAACCGCCCGGGGACAGCTACTGGGAAGACCACCGTCCTCACGAATCGACCCTGGAGCGCACCCTGCGGCCATTCTGACGGCTGCGGTCACGGAAAGGAACTGCTGCGTGTACGTGCTGGGCATCTCCTGCTACTACCACGATGCGGGCGCGGCCCTGGTGCGTGACGGACAACTCGTAGCCGCGGCGGAAGAGGAGCGTTTCAATCGGCGCAAGCACTACAGCGATTTCCCCGAGCAGGCCGTGAAGTATTGCCTGGACGAGGCGGGCATCACCATCGACGAGGTGGACTACATCGGCTTCTACGAGAAGCCGCTGGTCAAGTTTTCCCGCATCCTGGAGACCATTGTGGCCGGCTGGCCGCGGACGTACTGGAGCTGGGTGCGTTCCATGCCGATCTGGCTGGAGACGAAGCTGCGGGCCGGCGCCGCGATTCAGAGGCAACTCAAGACCGACAAGGACATCTACTACTGCCAGCATCATCTGGCCCATGCGGCCAGCGCGTTTCTGGTGTCGGGGTTTGACGAGTCCGCCATCATCACGGCCGACGGCGTGGGCGAGTGGACCACCACGAGCTGGGGCGTCGGCCGGGGCCCGGAAATGGAGATGTTCAAGGAGATTCGGTATCCCCATTCCGTGGGCCTGCTGTTCAGCGCGATCACTGCGTACCTGGGCTTCCGTGTGAACGACGCGGAGTGGAAAGTGATGGGTCTGGCCCCGTACGGCAAACCGACATACGTGGATCGATTCCGCGAGGTGGTGGACATCCGGGACGACGGCAGCTTCCGATTGAACATGAAGTACTTCGCCCACACCCATTCCACGCGACGGATGTTCAACCGGCGTTGGGAAGCGCTGTTCGGGCGGCCGGCCCGCCGACCGGAAGGTCCGTTGGACAGCTTCCACGAGGACATCGCCCACTCCGGCCAGAAAATCGTGGAAGAGATCATGGTGAAGATGGCCTCGCACGTGCATCGGCAGACGGGGATGGAAAATCTGTGCGTGGCCGGCGGCGTCGGACTGAACTGCGTGGCGAACTGGCGGATGCTTCGGGAATCCGGTTTCCGGCGGATCTTCATTCCTCCGGCCGCGGGCGACTCTGGCGGTGCGATGGGAACCGCGTTCTACCTCTACAACTCGGTCCTGAAGAACCCACGGACGTTCGTCATGAAGCACGCGCACTGGGGTCCGGGTTACAGCGACCGACAGGTGGAGGCGGCTTTGCAGGCGGCGAACCTTCCGTATGAGCCGTTCCCCCGCGAGGAGGAGTTGCTGAACGCAACCGCCCGGCGGATCGCGGATGGCCAGGTGGTGGGGTGGTTCCAGGGCCGTCTGGAGTTCGGGCCGCGGGCCCTGGGAGCGCGCTCCCTGCTGGCCGACGCCCGCAACCCGGACATGAAGGAGATCATCAACGCCAAGGTGAAATTCCGCGAGGCGTTTCGGCCCTTTGCGCCCAGCGTACTGAAGGAGCGCGCCCATGAATACTTCGAGATGCCGGCCGGCATGGACGCGCCGTTCATGCTGCTGGTGCCGAACATCCGGTCGGACAGACGGGCGGAAGTGCCGGCCATTACGCACCACGACGGGACCGGACGGGTTCAGACCGTGACGGAAGCGGAAAACGGCCGCTTCTACCGGCTGATCCGCGCGTTTGACCGGCTGACGGGCACCCCACTGCTGTTGAACACATCGTTCAACGTGCGGGGCGAGCCCATTGTCTGCACGCCGCAGGATGCCATCCGCACGTACCTGAACACCGGCGTCGACGTGCTGGTGATCGGCAACTGCGTGGTGTCGGCCAAACCGGGCCGGGTGGACTATGATGCAGGCATGAGGCGGAGCGTGGCCCTGGAGGCCGGCGCTCTGGCGGAGTGAGATCGTCCGCGGGACGGAATCGAGGCAAAGATGGCCAGACGATCCTTGGCGCGTGAGTTTCTGGCGTTCATCCGGCACGAGAAGAAGTAGTGGATGATTCCACTGGTCGTCGTGCTGCTGGTGATCGCGGCCCTGATCATCTTCGCCGGCTCATCGCCGCTGGCGCCGTTTGTGTATCCCGTGTTCTGATTGGCGACGAAACGGATCGCCGGTGAGTGTTCTCCGGACCGCGCCGATCGATCCGACGTACCGAAGGCCCCCGAGCCACCGGCGTTCACAGGGGCCCGCCGAATCCGGTCTTCGCGCTACGTATCACAACGTGTGCTTCTTGCGGCCGAACGTCCTCTCGATGAGCACGTAGAACAGAGGCACAAACAGAACCACCAGGAGGGTGCCGGTGATCATGCCGCCCAGCACCACCGTTCCGATCGCCGTCATGGCCCCGGCGCCGGCTCCCGTCGCGATCGCCAGCGGCAGTACGCCGAAGCCGAACGCCAGCGAAGTCATGACGATGGGGCGAAGACGCAGTTTGGCGGCCTCGAGAGTCGCGTCGACCAGCCCGAGTCCCTCGCGCGTGCGGACGATGGCGAACTGGACGATCAGGATCGCATTCTTGGTGGTCAAGCCCAGCACGGTGAGCAGGCCAATCTGGAAGTACACGTCGTTCGGAAATCCCCGCCAGGAGGTGGCCAGCACGCCGCCGATCACTCCCAGCGGCAGCGCCAACATGATGGCGATCGGCACGGGCCAGCTTTCATACAGGGCCGCCAGACAGAGGAAAATCACAATCATGGAGAAGGCATAAAGCAACGGCGCCTGCGACGTCGCCATCCGTTCCTGGAAGGAAGCCCCGGTCCAGTCGTGGCCGATGCCCGGGGGCAGCTTGGCGACCAGTTCCTCCATCGCCCGCATCGCTTCGCCGGAGCTCCTGCCGGGCTTGGGTTCCCCCTGGATGTTGATGGACGGGAACGCGTTGAAGCGTTGCAGGCTGGGAGAGCCGTAGTCCCAGCGTCCGGCGGCGAATGCGTTGAAGGGCGTCATCGTTCCCGCCCGGTTGCGCACGTACAGCCGCTCCAAATCACTGGGCAACATGCGATAGGGCGCATCGGCCTGAACGAACACGCGCTTGACGCGCCCGCCCTGAATGAAGTCGTTGACGTACGCGCTGCCGAACGCCGCCGAGATGGTGTTGTGGATGGCGCTGATGGGGATCCCCAGCGCGCCGGCTTTCTCCCAGTCCACGTCCACACGATACTGCGGCACGTCTTCCAGGCAGTTGGGTCGCACCCGGGTCAGCCGATCATCCTGAAAGGCCATACCCAGAAGCTGATTGCGCGCGGTCATGAGGGCCTCGTGCCCCACCCCGCCGCGATCCTGCAACTGCAGGTCGAAGCCGGTCGCCATGCCCAGCTCGACGACGGGCGGCGGTGCAAACGCGATCACCGTTGCATTGCGGATCTGCGAAAACGCCCGCATCGCCCGGCCGGCGATCGCCGCCACCTTCAGATCCGGACGCTCCCGCAGCTTCCAGTCGCGGAGTTTGACGAACGACATCCCGTTGTTCTGGCCGGCGCCGGCGAAGCTTCGGCCGGCCGCCGTCATGCAGGAGGCCACGGCCTCCTTCTCATGTTCCTCGAAATACGCGCGGGCCTCCGCCAGGACGGCCTCAGTCTGCTCCAGCGTCGATCCGGGCGGCAGCGTGGCTTGGATCATCAGAATGCCCTGGTCCTCATCGGGCAGGTACGCGGTGGGCATGTCCCGGAACAGGTATCCGAGGATCCCCACGATCAGCACGTACGCGAACAGATAACGGAGTCGTCGGCCCAGGATGCGCCCGACGAAATCCCGATAGCGATCACGGATCCAGTAGAACGTGTGATCAAACGCCCGGAAAAACGGCCGCAACAGAAAAAACGCGGCGTCCGACGCCTCATGCCCCTTGGGAATCGGCTTGAGCAGCGAGGCGCAGAGCACCGGCGAAAGAATCAGCGCCACGACGACCGACAACAGCATGGCCGCGATCACGGTGATGGAGAACTGCCGATAGATGACTCCGGTGGATCCGCCGAAGAACGCCATGGGGCCGAACACGGCCGCCAGCACCAGGCCGATGCCGATCAGCGCGCTGGTGATTTCCTGCATGGACTTGCGGGTAGCTTCGCGCGGCGGCAGCCCTTCCTCCTCCATCACCCGCTCGACGTTTTCCACCACCACGATGGCGTCGTCCACCAGAAGGCCGATGGCCAGCACCATCGCGAACATGGTCAGCATATTGATGGAGAAGCCGAACAGCCCCAGCACGGCGAACGTGCCCAGGATCACGACCGGGACGGCGATCGTCGGGACCAGCGTGGCCCGGATGTTTCCCAGGAACAGGTACATCACCAGGAAGACGAGCACGATGGCTTCGAACAGCGTCTTGATCACTTCTTCGATGGCCACCCGCACGAACGGCGTCGTATCAAACGGGTACACGACCTTCATGCCGGGCGGGAAATATTTGGACAGTTCCTCCATCTTCGTCTTCACGGCGTGGGCGGTGTCCAGCGCGTTGGCGCCGGCGGCCTGCCGGATGGCGAGCGCGGCGGTTTCCATCCCGTTGAAGTGCACGTTTGTCTCGTACCGCTCGGTCCCCAGTTCCGTCCGTCCGACGTCGCGGATGCGCACGATGGAGCCGTCGGCGTTGATGCGCAGGGGGATGTCGGCGAACTCCTCCGGCGTCCGCAGCAGGTTCTGCACGATGATGGAGGCGTTGAGCCGCTGGCCGCTCACCGCGGGGGCCGCGCCGAACTGTCCGGCGGAGATTTCCACGTTGTACGCGCGCAGGCCGGCGATGACGTCGTCAATCGTGAGTCTGTAATCCGTCAGCTTGTCCGGGTTCAGCCACACGCGCATCGCATACTGGGAGCCGAAGCTCTCGACCTCGCCCACGCCCGGCACCCGCGCCAGAACCTTCTCGATGTTGGCCTGCGCGTAGTCACGCAGGTCGATCCCGTCCATGCTGCCGTCTTCCGAAACCAGACCGACGATCAGCAGGTAGTTGCGCGTGGACTTGCTCACCTTGACGCCCGTCCGCTGCACGACGTCCGGCAGGCTCGCCATCGCCAGTTGCAGCTTGTTCTGGACCTGGGCCCAGGCCAGGTCCGGATCGGTGCCCGCCGTGAAAGTCAGCTCGACCCGCCCGGCGCCCGATCCGTCGCTGCTGGCAGACATGTACAGCAGCTTGTCGAACCCGGTCATCTTCTGCTCGATGATCTGGACCACGCTGTCCTCGACGGTTTCGGCCGACGCGCCGGGGTAGAAGGCGTCGATCGAAATGGAGGGGGGAGCGATCGGGGGATACTGGGAAACCGGCAGATTGTAGATGGCCAGTCCGCCCGCCAGCATGATGATGATGGCGATGACCCAGGCGAAAACCGGGCGATCCAGAAAGAAATTCGATAACACCGGGGTACTCCGTCAATTCGGGCTGGTGGCCGGCGTGGAGCCCGCCGCCGCGTGCTGCTTTGATCCATCGTCGAAGGGAACGACCCGAACCTCGTCGCCCGGCCGCACGCGCAGCGAGCCTTCGACGATCACCCGGTCCCCGGCTTCCAGGCCCGCCGAGACGAACCATCGGCTGCCCAGGGCGCGATCGAGTGTCAGACTCCGCTGCTGGACCTTGTTGGCCGGGTCCACGACCAGCGCGACGGCCTCGCCCTTCGGAGTGCGGCTCACGCCCTGCTGGGGGATCAGGATGCCCTGCACGGCCGTGCCCTCCTGAATGATGGCCCGCACGAACATGCCCGGCAACAGCAGCAGCTCCGGATTGGGGAAGACGATGCGCACGGTGTAGGATCCGGTGGTCGGGTCCACCGTGATGTCCCGGAACTGCAGCGTGCCTTCCAGCGGGTACGGCGTCCGGTCCTCCAGAAGCAGGCGCACGATCTTCTGATTCCCGTCGATGCTCAGGGCGCCCGACTGGAGCTCGCGCTTCAGACGAAGCAACTCCGCGGACGACTGTGTCACGTCCACGTAGATGACGTCAAGCTGCTGAATCGTCGCCAGGGCCAGCGGCTGGTGCGCCGTGACCAGCGCTCCAACCGTGACGTTGGATTTGCCGATGCGTCCGGAGATGGGAGCCGTGATCCGCGTGTAGGACAGCTCGATGCGCGCGCTCTCCACCTCGGCCGTCCGCAGTTCCACCGTCGCCTCTCCCTGCTGCAGCGCGGCGACGGCTTCGTCGTAATCCTGCTGGCTGACGGCATGATCGGCCAAAGCGCTGGCGTATCGTTCCGCGCGGGCCCGCAGCGCCGGAAGCTGGGCCCGGGCCACGGCCAACGCGGCCTTGGCCTGCTCGTAGACCGCCTGGTAACGGGCCGGGTCTATCTCGTACAGCAGGTCTCCAGCCTTCACGTCCTGTCCCTCCTCGAAGCGGCGGGACTGGAGAATGCCGCTCACTTGTGGCCGGACTTCGGCCTCCAGATAGGCCGACGTGCGGCCCGGCAGCTCGGTGGTCAGCAACACCGCTTCCGGCGCTACCACAACAACCGCCACTTCCGGGTCTTCTCGCGGTGGGGCCGGAGGCGGCTCCGACTGGCAGCCGGATCGCAGGAACCCTGTCGCCAGCAGCACCGGGATGGTTACGGAATACACAGCACCTTTGAGCATCGGATACCTCGTCGTTGTCAAACAGGGCGGGCCACGGAGGTCACGATGTCCGTGCGCCTGCCGGTCTGGTTCCTCATTCGTCGGGGGTGGTCGGGCTCTCCTCACTCCGGTCCGGAAGGGAGTCCCACGGCAGGCTCGTCTTTCCGCCCGAGAGGAAGAACTCGAACGGGTGCGCAAGCACGCCGGAACGCTCGTCAAGATACTGCGCCTGCGGCGTCTGGTCCGGCGACCAGCCACCGCCCAGCGCCTTGTACAACGCCACAAGATAGACGGCCACCTGCCCGCGGCTCTGTGCGACGGCGTTCTCCAGGTTCACCAGCGAGCGCTGGGCGGTGAGCACGTTCTGAAAATCCGTCAGCCCGTCCTCGTAGCGTTTTCGGGCGATCTGCACCGCTCGGCGAGCCGCGTCCGTCGCCCGTAACAGGGCGTCCCGGCGGGTCTGTTCATTCCTGTAGGACACCATCGCGCTCTCGACATCCCGCAGCGCCACCAGCAGCGTGCGTTCGTAGGACACATAAGCGGAATGAACGGCCGCTTCCTGCGCCGCGATCCGGTTCAGATTGCGCAGCCCGTTGAACAGGTTCCAGTGAACGGCCGGACCCAGTCCATAGGTCACACTTCGACCGTCCAGCGCGTGGTTGAAGTCTCTGGCGTCGAACCCCAGAGTGCCCGAAAGGGTGAAACGCGGGTAGAGATCCGCGGCGGCCACGCCGATCCGGGCGGTCTGCGCGGCCAGACGTCGCTCCGCAGCGCGAATGTCCGGCCGACGGCGAAGGAGGTCCGCGGGAACGCCGACGAACGTTTCGGCCGGCGGCTGCGGAACGACCTGCGTCGTTGACAGTTCGTCGTACAAAGCCGTCGGCTCGCCGCCGAGCAGCACACCCAGGCGATAGATGGCCAGGGCCAACCCGGACTCCAGCAGCGGAAGTTCGGATTCCGTCGTCGCCAGATTGGTCCGGGCCTGATGCACGTCCAGTTCGGACGTCAGTTGCGTTTCAAACCGGGCCTGGGTCAGCGACAGCGTCTGTTGTTGCAGCTCGATGTTGCGCCGCGTGGCCTCAATCTGGCTCTGAAGCGCGCGGATGTCGATGTACGTCGCCGCGACTTCCGCCAGGAGGCTGACCTGGACACCGCGACAGTCTTCCATCGCGGCGGCCAGGTCCGCGGTCGCCGCCTCGACGCTGCGCCGGATTCCGCCGAACACGTCCACTTCCCACGAGGCGTCAAACCCGGACGAGAACAGGTTCAACTCATCCGTTTCTGGCAGCTTCGCGCGGCCGGGAATCCGGCTGACGACATTGCCGGCCAGCGAGCTGGCCAGCCCGGGCACCTCCGGAAGGACGGTCCCCAGACCCTGACCGAGATAACCGGTGGCGACGCCCCGTGCGATCGATTCGGCGAAGGTGGGGCTGCCGGCGGCGGCCCTTCCCAGAGCTCCGCCGAAGAACCCGTTATCGCTGTATTTGGATCGCTGATAGCTGCTTTTGCCGCCCAGCACCGGCCAGAGCTCGCCGGCGGCGACGCCGCGCAGGGCCCGCGCTTCCCGAACGCGCAGAATTGCCAGGCGAAGGTCGAGGTTCCCCTCAAGCGCACGGTGGATCAGGCTGGAAAGCTGGTCATCCGCGAAGACCAGCCACCACTCCTGCAGGTTGGCGGCATCCGCGGAGAACCCGTCCATCGTGGCCCCATGCCACTGGTCCGCCAACTCCGGCGCGGGAGCGTGGTAGGACGGCCCCACGGCGCAGCCGCCGACGATCCCGCTCAGCAGAACAATCGCCACGCCCGAACGTATGCTCATATCAGGTCCCTGGCTCCAATTCTTCGCCGATGCCGGCCCGTTCCGTTCCGGTCCTCCGGCCGGCGCCATTCTCTACCACGGACGCGCCTTCGCGGGAAGCGTTTCCGTCCCCGGTCCCGGCAACACACCTGTCCAACCGCCGTCGGGCCATCACACCCGCGGGCCCGGCACAAGTTGGGGTACAGCTCCCATGGCCATGGACGAACATGGATGCACTCTGGGAAATCCGCAGCGCCGGATCCAACGGCGCCACACGCCCGGCGCATCGGCGCGTGCCGACCGACCGGGCGACCGGAGGGCCGTTTGGAGAACAAGTGTAGACGGTCGAACGGCCGATGTCAAACACAGGTTTGAAAACTTCGTTTGACTTCCGTGGTCCGATACGTATAGTTCTGTCGGGGAAGCCGGGAGGCGGAATTCGCCCGATGTATCCCCGGGCGAGGACTTCATGGACGAACGCCGCCGCGGCAAAAAACGGGTCACCCGCGAGAAACTCATCGAAGCGGCGGGAGAGATATTTGCGGAGAAAGGCCTGCACGGCGCCTCCATTCGCGACATCACCCGGCGGGCTGGCGCAAACATCGCGTCGGTGAACTACCATTTCCACGACAAGTTCGAGCTGTACGGGTTCGTGCTGCGGCAGGCGCACGAGAGCGTCGCGCGGGCCATGAATCGGCCGCTGCGCGCCGAGACGCCGGAAGGCCGGGTCCGTGAGCTGCTGTCGGCGATGCTCACGGCGGCGCTCAGCCCGTCCCGGCCGAAATGGCACCGCCAACTGATCAGCCGCGAACTGCTGGATCCGACGCCCGCACTCGATCTGATGCGGAACTTCATGCAGCGCCCCTGCGAACGCCTCTGGGAGGTGGTCCGGGAAATCCGACCCGATCTGACGGACCAGCAATTCATGCTCACGGTGTCCAGCGTGCTGGCCCAGTGCCTGTTCCATGTCCACCACGGGCATATTGCCAGGCGGATGTTCCCAAGCGTATCCGGGCCTGCGGTCCGCACGTTGGTCGACCACATCTCCGAGTTTTCGCTGGCGGCCCTGCGCGGACTGCAGGCCAAAGGTTCGTCGAAGCGTCGCACTCGGACGCGCGCGGCCCCCGCTCGCCCCTCCGCCAGGGCCGGACGGCGTAAATCAGCTCGCGGTGGGAGATCGCATTTGCGTACGCCGCCCCCCGGATGAACGGCTTGCTCGCTTCTGGTCGGAGACCCTGTGTCGGCCACGGTCGGGCAGATTCCCCCCGGCCATCGCTACGCTCGCGGAGCCGGGCCTCCACCGGGGTCACAGTCTTTGAGCCGCACGTGCCGCCGTGACGAAGGCAAGCATCTTCTCGAACGACTTGTGACCGGGGGAGGATTCCACGCCGGAGGAGACATCCACGCCCCAGGGCTGGACCACAGACACCGCCTGCGCCACGTTCTGCGCCGTCAGACCGCCAGCCAGCACGAGCGGCGGCCAGCCTGCGCACGAACCCGCCTGCCGCGCCGCCGCCACAACATCCCAATCCAGCGTCCGACCCGTGCCGCCGAGCCGGCCGCTGTCGCCGGCGTCAAGCAGAATCGCCCACGGTTTGGTCGCGCCGCAGCGGGCAACGAACTCGCCCGTTTGTCGTGGGAAGCTCTCACGAGAGACATGCTGAACGAGCAACGTGCGCACGCCCTGTCTGGCCAGGGCGGCCACGTCCTGCGGAGTCACATCGCCGTATGGCTGAACACAAGACACGCCGGAACGAGCCAACAGGCCCGACACGTCGTCCGGCATCCGGCCATCGGCCCACGGCGTCAGAATCACGGTCGACACGGACGGGTCGAGTGCGGACAGAATGCTTTGCGCCGTTCGCACGTCCACACGCCGGGGGCCGGCCACAAGGTTCAGACCAATGCTGTCTGCGCCCGCCTCAACGGCCGCCATCGCGTCGGGAATCGATGTAATTCCACAAATCTTCACCCACATGGACGATCGACCAAGCCGCGGTCGCGGATCCCGACCGGGCATGGCAAGGCTACGGCACAACCGCTTGCCCGTCAAAGCGCCGCTTCAGGCGACCGCTTGTGCGGCGAGCACGAATGTCTACACTATTTTGCTGGCCGGATTCGCTAACCCTCAGACCCTGTTGGCGGTCGAGCAGGGTGAGGTCGCGGAGCCGGCCGAACGGGATGAACCTTTTCGAAGCGGTTGAACACGTCATGCGTCATAGAGGAATCTGTCTGGCGGCGGGCGTTCTGATCGCAGGCCTCTGCGGTTGCGCGCCGCGAGGCGCCGCGGAGCGCTTCGGCAAGACGTTTTATCTGGACGGAGCGGGGAACTGGGGTTTCGGCTCGTCGGAAGTGCCAGAAGGGCTCCGCCAGGCGGGCTACCACGGTGACGTGGAAGTGTTCATGTGGACCATTTCTTTCAACCCACTGGTGGATCAGCTTGTCACCGCAAACGCCCGGCTTCGCAGCGCGATCCTGGCGGACAAGATCAAAAACTATGCCCGGCGCCACCCGGATTGTGAAATCAACATTATTGCGCTTTCGGCCGGAACGGGAGTGGCCGTCTGGGCGGTCGAGCAGTTGGATGACAAAGCCCGCGTGAACAACCTGATCCTGCTGGGCTCGTCCCTATCCTCCACGTACGACATGCGCAAGGCCCTGCGCCACATCGACGGCAAGGTTGTGGCCTATTACTCCGCTCATGACAACGTCCTGGAGGCAGTTCGCGTGGTGGGCACGATTGACGGCAAGCGCGGGGTGGATTCCGTCGGCCAGGTAGGGCTGCACCCACCGGGCGGGCCGTATCCGCAGATCGTCAACATCGGATGGTCCCGCAAGTACCTGCCGTTGGGATGGGCCGGCGCCCATACCGACTGCACAAACGAGGTTTTCGTCCGCCGAGAGTTGTCCCGGTATCTGCTGAAAGAGGCCGAGCAGACTTCCACGCAACAGGCATGTCGGGAAGAGCCGGAATTCGCCTCTGTCGCCGCCGTCTGCGGGATTCCATAGAAAAAGGCCCCAGTCACCCGGTCCATGTGCGGACGAATGACCAAGGGCCCCTGATCGTCAGAATACCGGCGGCAGCCGGCGCCGCGCCGCGTTACGAACCGGAATACGGCAACAGAGCCATGAAGCGCGCGTGTTTCACCGCCGCCTTGAGATCGTTCTGCTCCTGGGCATTGGTGCCGGCTCGCTTGCGCGACATCAGTTTGCTGCTGGAGGAGAGGAACTTGCGCAGCAGCTCAATCTCCTTGTAGTCCACCAGCGGCCCGACCCAATTCTTGCCCCCACGCTCCGGAAAGCGACTCCGCCCGCGCCGCGTTGCTTTCTGGGGTCTCTTGCCCGTTGACGACCTTGGTTTTTCCACTACGACTCCGTGCCTTTCTGCGTAACCGACTCTCGTGCCTGATGCTCCCGCATCACTCGCTCAAACTCTTCCGGCTCGACCGTCTCCGATTCGTCGATCAGCATCGTCGGGATGCCGTCGCGGATCGGATAGCGTCGCCGCGTGCGCGCGTCGGTGGAATACAACCACTCCTCCACCCGCACCACCGGGGCCTTACTCAACGGGCAGACCAACCTCGTATACAGCCAGGCGTCCGCTTGACTCATGATCCACCCGGGCGGACCAGCGCACCGGGCCGCCTCTGAACCCGGCCAGCATAGCGACTACCGCGCCGTTGAGCAAGAGGCGGGCACCCAGCGCTGATCGGCGATCCAGCGGTCCCCCACAAAGCAAAGAGGTCATCCTAACATATTGCGCAACAAATGTTTACATATCTTCCCCGTCGGGCTGCGCGGAAGTTCGTCGGCCACGCGGACGAACCGCGGCACCTTGCAGCCAGCCAGGCGCGCCCGTACGAAGGTCCGCAACTCCCCTTCGGTGGCGGACTGACCCTCGCGGCAGACCACAAACGCCGCCGGCACCTCGCCGCGAGAGGCGTCCGGGATACCCACGACCGCGGCCTCTGCCACGGCCGGATGATCCAGAAGCGTCGACTCAATCTCCCGCGGAAACACATTCTCGCCCCCGACGATCATCATCTCCTTCTTGCGGCCGGTGAGATAAAGAAAGCCGTCCGCATCCTGCCGGCCCACGTCTCCCGTGCGGAACCAGCCGTCGGCCGACACGGCGGCTTGCGTGAGGTCGGGCCGACCGTGATACCCCTGCATCACGCCGGGGCCGAACACTTGGACTTCCCCCTCCGTGCCCTCTGGGACGCAAGCGCCTTCATCGTCAACGATCCGGACCCGCGCGTTTCGAATGGGTCGGCCGACGCTGCCCGGCCGATGGGCATCCGGCAGATTCAGCGAGACCACCGGCGAGGTCTCGGTCAGGCCGTAGCCCTGGAGCAATTCGATCCCGAATCGCAACCGAAAGCCGTCGGCCACGCTGGAGTGCAACGGTTCGCCGCCGCTGACGGCCAGGTACAGGCCGCGATAGGTGTCCGGCGGCGTGTCCTTCGCGCGCAGCAGCGCAGCATACATGCTGGGGATCGCCATCAGAATCGACGGATTCTCCCGGCGCATCGCCGACGCCACCGCTGCCGGCTGGAAGCGCGGGATGCAGTGGACCGACGCCCCCAGCACAACGGGGATCAGTACGTTGGTCGTCAGGCCGAAGACGTGGAACGGCGGCAGAACATTCAGGAATCGGTGGTCGGACGTAATCCGAGCCGTCGCGATGCAGTCCTGGCAATTGCTCAGCAGGTTGCCATGGGATAGCACCACCCCTTTGGGAGCACCGTCGCTACCGGACGTGTAGAGCAGGACTGCGGTGTCTTGCGGCTTCGCGCGGGGTGGAGTCGGCCGGGGACGCAGCGATGCCCAGGGGATGCGCCACCGCAACCCAACATCCTCCAGAAGCAGTGGTCGGGCCGGAAGCTCACCCAGCAGCCCGTCAAAATGACGGGTGCTCACGATCCGATCGATCTGGGCATCTTCCACGACGCGCCGCAGTTCTCCCGGCCCCAGAAGAAAGTTCAGCGGAACCGCCACTTTGCCCGCCCACAGCGTGCCGAACAACGTCGCCGCGAACCCGCTGCCAGCGGGCAGCAGAATGCCCACGTGCTGCCCTCGGGTCTGGGCCCGGATCACGCCGCGCAGTGCCGAAGAGGCGGCCACCAGCCGACGGTAGCTGAGTCGGAGTTTCGGGTCGGAAACGGCCAGTTTGCCCGGGCATCGGGCGGCAGACTCAAGCAATGCATCCACGAGCATGGCTACGGGATCCCGGGCGATCTCGGCCCGGCCCCGGCGGGAATCCGATGCGGTTCCCGCCGCGGGAACCGGGCATTATCGACATTACCCGTTGCATTGCCTTCAGTCCATTGGCATGATCCCCCGATGTCCAGAGCGGAAGTCGCGCACTCAGACCCGATGGAGGCAGACGCCGTGCGAACCCCGACCCGAGCAGACTGGATCGCCAGACCCGGAGGCGCGCCGCCGTCCCGCGCGCCCGCCCGACTGGCCGCATTGTTGTGGAGCGGATTTCTGGCAGGACTGGGCGGCTGTACCGCCCTGCCGCCGGGCGCCGTGCGACAGATCGAGAACGCGAACCTCGCCTACTGCGCGCGGGATTATGACCGCGCGGTGGGAATGCTTACGCCGGTCATCCGGAGCCATCCGGACTCGCCGGACACGGCCGAAGCGTTGTACCTGCGGGCGTTGTGCCACATCCATCGACACCAGCGGGACACGGCCCGGGCAGACCTTAAGCGAGCCATTTCGTTGAGCCAGCGCCCCGACCTGACGGCCCTGATCAGTGCGCAGCTCGGCAATCTGTTCTTCGACGAAGAGAATTATCCGCAGGCCGCGGCCTGTTATCGTCATGCAATCAGAGCATTGCCCCGGCGGCGTCCGACGGACCAGATCCTCTATCAATACGGCCTGAGCCTGCAGCGCAGCGGGAGATTCGCGGACGCCCGGTTCGCGTTCGGCGAGATTCTCACGGACTACGGCCGCAGTCCTCATGCGGCCTCGGCGCAGCGAAAGCTAGCCTGGCCCTATGAGCATTTCAGCGTCCAGTGCGGCGCGTTCTCCAAACTGGAATCCGCCCGCGAGTTGGCCGGCGAATTGAAGGCCCGGGGCTTTGCGCCGCGGGTGTTGCAGGATCCTCGGGCAGAGAGCACGCTGTACCTGGTCTTCGTCGGCGAGTATTCCACCTACGGCGCGGCCGTTGCCGATCTCGAGGCCATCCGCACCGTTTTTCACGACGTGTTCATCGTGCCCTGAGACGACGAGTCCCCGACGGACTCACCCTCCCGTCTGATCCTTCCTCCTGGCCCGACGGGCTTGCTCCGTCCGGGGATCGTGGTACCATAGGGGGCCTGTGGGCACCCGCTGGCCGGCGGCGGATGCGGGCGGGGCGTGGCGCAGCCTGGTTTAGCGCGCTTGACTGGGGGTCAAGAGGTCGCTGGTTCGAATCCAGTCGCCCCGAATAACATAAGTCGTTTATCTACAAGCACTTCCAAAATTGTTTAGGTCACGCTTGACCTAAATACCCGCTTTTCCTATGCTCTTGAGAGACCTAAATCGGCCTTTCGGGAGCATCGAAAATGCCCAAGAAACGACAATCCAACGGACGCAAAACCGGTGGACGTAGACCGGTCGCTCTGGTGATTGACCCGGACTCCGGCCAGCCGGTGGACAACCTACGCCACCACAAACCGACCGGCAGATACTACCGCATCGAAGACGACCGCAAGACCCGCTTCTACTACCCGAAACGTGGTCTACAAAATCTCGCCTACTTGCGACGGGCAATCTTCGAACATCGATGCCACCTGGACGGAAAAGACCCCGACCAAATCGCATCGCTCGAAATCACCCGCAAGCATCCGACTTACGATCATTTCGGAACCGAAGTCTCGGCATACCAACCCGAAACGCATATCAATCTGAAAGACGTTGCCCGCATCGTCCACGAGCAACTAACCAACCCCGAAACCCGTAGCGACTTCGCCGCTCTGGTGGGCATCCCCGAATTGGCCTACCTGGAAAGACTTCGCCCGACCGAAGCATCGGCCACGCTGGATAGTCTGCTTGCATCGTACCTGAAAGACAAGTCGGGCAAAACCAAACGGGAAGCAAAAACCTATTGGGATGAATTCGTCGGCTTGATTAAGGTGGACAAGGTATCGGAGATTACGCCCGACCATATCCGCAAGTATTCGGATGCCGTCCACCACCCGCAGAAATCCCGGTCATACGTGGTCAACCGATTTGCGGTCATTCGGGCAGTATTTCGGGATGCCCAACGGAACCATATTGACAGTGAGAATATCGCCCGAGTTATTCAGTACCTACAGATTCTCCGGCCACCCAAGAAAAAGAACGGCGTCAATCTGCATACGGTTTCACCCGAAGATTTCCAAACGTTACTGGAAAAGTCCGATGCTCGGATGAAGGCAATTCTACTTCTATCCCTGAATGCTGCCCTACAACCCGTTGACTTGATCCGCATTCGCAAA
This sequence comes from Planctomycetota bacterium, assembly GCA_052034525.1. Taxonomy (GTDB): domain Bacteria; phylum Planctomycetota; class Phycisphaerae; order UBA1845; family UBA1845; genus JAFGJQ01. The sequence continues at coordinate 2,189 of JBPOIK010000074.1, read as the reverse complement.
GATGCGATTGATTGGAAGACCGGGGAAATGCGAGACATTCGGACAAAGACGGGCATACCACGAATCGCTATTCTCTGGAAACGGACTCGGGACGCATTGACCACCTACTTGAAGGAAACCAATCACAACCACGATGAAATCTTCGTCGGTGATACGGGCGAGCCGATGAAATTGGCGAACCAAGTCATGAAACGCTTTGACAAGCTCCGCAACGCTGCGGAGATTTCCGAGTCCGTGAAATTCGCTCATATCCGAAAGTCAGCAGAAACCGCAGCGATTGAAGGTGGGGCAGATTCGTTGCACGTCGATATGTTGCTCGGCCATAGAGCCGCCGGAGTGAAAGACCATTACCTACTTCGCAAACCGAAGATGGTCGCCGATGCTTGCAAAGCGATTGAAGCCCACTACTTCCCCAAGAAAAAGCGGGGCAAGAAATGAAAAGAGCCCCGCAGGAATAACCCACGGGGCAAGACCAAACAGGAAACAACTACTCGAAAAATAACCCAATCGGGCGTGTCCTACCCGATGGGGCGGAGATATCAACGATCCGAAATTCGTCGTAACGGACGTGATACCCCATTATACGCCGAAACCTTCCCGCATTCCTTCCCACAATTCCAAAAAAATAGGGTGGCCACGAATGACCACCCGTTGACGCATTCCAAGATGATTGACGGTTACTTAGGACGGGATGCCTTCGCCTTCAACCATTGATCTTCCGTCAATCCCAAGGCTTCCATCATTGACTTGTCATACGCCGACAATTCAACCTTGCGGGCAGGCCCGAGCAACTTAAACGCCAACCGGATAACGTCCGGCTCGTATTCCTCGACGATTTCTTCCGCTTGCTTCACGCCCTTTGCCCCTACAGCATCCTTCAACCGCTGAATCTGTTGCTCCCTTGATCCGCCGCCCGGACTTGTCGCCCGAGTCCCCGTCCGTTTCTTCGCAGTCTTTTTCGCCATTGATCTAAGCTCCACAAAGGGAATACGGAATCACGTAACGCAATGCCACCCTACCCATTCCAATCATCCACGCCAAGGCCCATCCAACCCGAATTTTCGCGGGGAATCAAGAGACCATCCCACGACCACCGCCAGACCCGCACCGATTGACTCTGGCGAGCGTGACGGCCACGCCCCACCAATCAGACCATCCCCCACGAAAACCCGCCAAATCGTTTCCATTCACGCCCAACAGGACACTCAGCCAGGCTGCAATTCGCCAGGTGATACTTGGCGACATTTTCCGCCTTGGCGTCACCCGGTCATCGCGGTAATGTTCCGCCGCTTTTTCCCCTCCCGATGGGGAAGGCAGGATGCTCGCAACGTTGTACCTGCCTTCCCCATCCCTCCCCGAAAAATGTCAACGAAATCCACCCCAAAGCCTTGGCGTAGACCGAGCATCGCGGGATATTGTCGGGGTTGAGGAATGACCCTCAACCTAACCGAAAGGGTCAACCCTATGAACCTACCCACCCCGGTAGTAGCCGCCCTCATTCAAACCGCCTTGAAGTTTTTCGGTACGCCAAAAGTCGAGCTTCGCAACGTGGCCGTCACGGTCAACCACGAAACCAACGAGCCGACGTGCGTCGAATTCGAGACCGTAACCCACTACTCGAATCCCCAATTACAGATTACTGACCTATGGCGTATCAAAGTCGAAAAACAAGGCCAATTCATTGACTAAAAGGGTAAATCCAATGCGAATCCTGAAATTACTCGTTATCAGCGTGGTCATTGCTGTACCGCTCGCCTACGGTCTCGGGTGGGCGATGCGATCCGGGTATCTCGACCCACCAGAGCAACCATCCACCGTCCACCGTAGACCACGACCACCAGCAACGCCCGAGCCCCAACGATGCACGTCCGTCTTGGATTCGATGTTTCTTCGGGACGATGCCTACGTTGGGTATACCCTGCCCGGAACCAGAGCAAGATACGTCTTGAAAAGCATCGCCAAGGAATGGATTCGAGTCCACCACCACCGGGACGTAGTATTCACCGACTGCCAGACAAGCCATTCAACCGTTGGCGAAGAACATACGGCATTCGAGAATCTAGAGATAGTGTCAACTCCTGTGTAAATTGCCTCGGGGCATCCTACCATGAATCACGCCACCTTCGATTGCTTCGACTTCGGCGACATCGGCAACGGCACCGTCGGGCACAGATGCGCCGACCGCAAAC
>JBPOIK010000068.1:0-7936 GCA_052034525.1 Planctomycetota bacterium | reverse complement strand
GCCGCCGCCGGCGTCTCCGCCGCCTTCGTCAACGTCGGGATCTTCCTCGGCCCGCCGATCTTCGGCCTCATCGTCGACCGGACCGGGGCGTACGCGCCGGCCTGGTGGGCTCTGGCTGCGGCCGCCGCCGTGGCCCTCGCGCTGCTCCTCAGCGTGCGCGAGGGCCGCACCGTGTGAGGGGCGTTCGCCCCGAACAGACCGCTCCCGGACGTCCCGATCCGTGCACATGCCCTCGCTCCACAGGGTCGCGGCCAGCCATTTCCCCGTCATCTCTTCTCCCCGGCGCCCTACGGCGGATGGACCGGAGAGCGTCTTACGCTGTAGCACGAAGCTTGACATGAATGGCGATACGGCCTATGTTCTGAAGCATGATGCGTGATTTCGATGGAGGATTCCGGAGCATATCCATTGGAAGGCTGCAGATAAGAACAGTGATGCGCTGTCACAGTGGATCCAGGCGACGCACGATGGAAATGGTGGTCAAGGCAGGCCGCCGACGTCATCTCGTCCGGGGTCTGCTGTGCCTCCCTGCCAAGGCCGCCTCGGCTGCGGACTCTGACTCGGGCTGCGACCCGGTCTCTGCGATACGACTGCTCGGCATGCGACACGAAGAGAAGAGAGGACAGTGCGCGACATGACCGACGAGACGACGGGAGCTGGGCTCGACGATCTCGATCAGAGCATCGTCAGTCTGCTGCGCAGAGACGGCCGGCGCAGTGTCACCAGCGTCGCTCGAGCCCTAGATACCACCAATCAGACGGTGAGCAAGCGCCTGGACCGGATGCTCCGGCGCGGCGCCGTCCGCATAACGGCCTGGGTCGACCCTGTCGCCGTTGGATTCCCTCTCTTCTTCGGCATGGGTCTGCACGCCAAGCCCGGCACGAGGAGTCGTGTCGCGGAGCAGCTTGCGGGGATGGACCACGTAGCGTGGGTCGGGTGCTGCACGGGCAGCTTCGATCTCCTCGCGGAGGTCTTCTTGTCGGACACTGACGCCGTGTTCGAGTTCCTGGACCAGTGCTTGGGCGAGATGCCCGACATCGTGTCCAGCAGGGAGTGGCTCGTCCTGCGCAGTGCCAAGTACGAGTACCTCTGGGATCAGCATAGCGATACGGGCGGAGAGCGTCCTGGGCGGTCGACGGCGGCTGTCGGGAAGGCCGATGCCCGTGGATCCATACGCGGATGGACGGCAAGACCGGGAGCCGAGCGTCGACTGACCCACATCGATGACTTGGATAAGGAGATCGTCCGCATCTTGCGGCAGGACGGGCGACGGTCGTTCGCGGATATGGCACGCAGGGTCGGAGTGTCCGAGGGAACGGTCGCGAGTCGTGTGCAGCGGTTGCTGCGCACCGGAGCGATGTTGGTGATCGCTCAGGTCAACCAGCCGGCGATCGGCTATCCCGTCCACGTCAATGTCGGCATCAGGGTATCGAGAGGGCAGGCGGTCCCGGTAGGCGAGCGTCTCTCCGCGCAATCCAGGGTGTCGTATGTGGGCTATACGACCGGTGATTTCGACATCATCGCCGAGGCCTTCCTGCCCGACAAAGCCAGTCTCCTCAAGTTCATCGACGAGGACGTCGCGACCATCCCCGGCGTCGAGTCGATTGAGATTTGGCATGTGCTGCGCGTCACGAAATACAACTACGAATGGGAGGGCGAGAGGATCGACAGAAGTCCGCTGGCACGTCGGCTTGGCTCCGGGGCGGAGACTCCCGGCGCCTGACCGGGAGCACGGGGCGGACATGCAGGAGTCAGGAAAGAGGGGAGCGGTTTCATGGGCACGCGTTTTGAGGATCTCGAGAAGAGCGTCGCAGAGTCACGGTTCACTCGTCGACAAGTGCTGCAAGGAGCGTTGGCGGTAGGTGCCGGCGCCGCACTGGCACCGGCGCTCGCCGCGTGCGGGGGTGGTGCGGGCACGAGCGCTGCCGAATCATCTGCCGACTCCAGTGGCGGACAGCCGAAGCAGGGCGGCAGTCTGAGAGTCGGCATTGTCGGGGGATCCGCCAAGGACAGCCTGAATCCTCTGGTAGCCTCGACGGAGCCGCAGATGTGCTATGCGCTGCAGCTCTTCGACAGCTTGACGCGATGGGATGAGGAGTATCAGCTTCATAACCACCTCGCCGAGGAGATCTCGGCAAACGCTGACGCCAGTGTCTGGACGGTACATCTGAAGCCTGATCTGACCTGGCACGACGGCAAGCCGGTGACAGCCGACGACGTCGTCTTCACGTACCAAACAATCACGGACCCCTCGAACCCGATGCCCGGGTCAGCCATGCTGGGCGGACTCCGGCCGAAGGGTGTCGTCAGAATCGATGAACGCACCGTCGAATTCCGTCTGGACGCACCCAACAGCATCCTGCCCGAGGGCTTCGCCTATCTCGACAATATGGTGGTACAGGCAGACTACAGCCCTAACGCAGGCGTCGGCTGCGGGCCGTTCAAGATCGTCGACTTCAAGCCTGGGGAGCAGGCTGTCTTCGCTCCCTTTGAGGGGTACTGGGGCGAAGGCCCGTTCGTCGACGAGCTCGTCGTGCTGAACTTCGCCGACGAGACGGCCCGCGTCAATGCCTTCTCGAGCGACGTGATCGACGCCATGTCGCAGTTGCCCCCGGCCCAGGTCGCGACGGTCGAGAGCGGGGAGGGGCACGTGATTCTGCGGGCGAAGACCGGCTCCTGGCGGCCATTCACGATGCGTATCGACCAGAAGCCGTTCAGCGACGTTCGTGTCCGGCAGGCGCTCCGTTTGGTCGTCGATCGGCAGCAGCTCATCGATCACGCCTACAGCGGACACGGCTGGATCGGCAACGACATGTACGCCCCGTTCGACCCCGGCACCCCGGATCTGCCGCAGCGCGAGCAGGACTTGGAGAAGGCCAAGTTCCTGCTGCGTGAGGCCGGATACTCCGACTTGGCCGTCGAACTGGTCACTTCGGAGGCGGTCGGCAGCGGGGCAGTCGAGGCTGCCCAGGTGTTCGCCGAGCAGGCCAAGAGCTGTGGTGTGAAGGTGACGGTCAACAAGGTCGACCCGTCTGTCTTCTATGGCGAGGACTACCTTTCATGGCCCTTCGCACAGGATTTCTGGTATACGCGCAACTTCCTCGCGCAGGCCGGAGCATGCACCCTTCCGACGGCTCCCTACAACGAGACCCACTGGACGCATGAGAAGTGGCAGGCGCTGGTGGAAGAGGCGTTCCGGACCGTCGATGAGACCAAGCGCAACGAGTTGATCGCCGAGGCGCAGACGATCGAGCACGAGGAAGGCGGCTACATAATCTGGGCGTTCAACGACCAGGTCGACGCCTATAACCAGAAGATCGGCGGCGTAGCGGCTGACAAGCAGGGAACCCCGCTGGCCGGTTTCCGCTTCAACAAGTGGTATATGAAGTGATGGAGTGACTGGCTGGGCTGCGCAGGGAGGGCCGCCGGGACATGGCTTGGCGGTTGTCCGCAACCCCGGTGGCCTCCCGTCCAGGCAGAGCGCCGTGCGCGGGCGATGACACGGCTTCGCGGCTCCGGGGTGAGAGCCCGGATTGGCGCGGCTTCATGGGTCCATCACGAGAGCCCCGCTCTCATCAGAGAGGACGGGACGGACTGACGACACGCGACATGATTGGCCGGGCTGCTGAGAGCACCTTCCATCATGCGGAGTCCAAGTGGCCGAAAATCCGAGCTGCCGCAGCGGTCCGTCTCGTCGTGGGCACGGGCTCTCCGGCGGCGGCCATCCCTGCCTGAAAGGAGACCAAATGACACGATGCGGACCATTGACCGGGGTTCGTGTGCTGGATCTGGGGCAGTACATCGCGGGCCCCGCTGTGGCCATGATGCTTGCTGACCATGGGGCCGAAGTCATTCGGATCGACCCGCCGGACGGGCCGCGCTGGAAGAGCCCGGCCAACGCGGTACTGAACCGTGGGAAGGCCAGCACCGTCCTCGATCTCGGACGACCCGAGGACCTCGAGTCCGCTCGGCGTCTCGCCGGCTCCGCGGACGTGTTCATCGAGAACTCGCGTCCGGGCGTCATGGGCCGACTGGGTCTGGGTGCCGACGATCTTTCTGCACTCAACCCGCGTCTCGTCTATCTGTCATTGCCCGGTTTCTCGAGTCTCGATCAGGGGGCGGCCGAGATCCGCGCCTGGGAGGGCGTGGTGGCCGCTGCCGGTGGCATCTTCACGGACTTCAGCGCCCATCGGAAGCTATACAGCGATGGGCCCAGCTACTCCGCGCTTCCCATGCCGTCGGTCAATGCTGCGGTCCTCGGGACCCTCGCCGTCCTAGTGGCTCTTTATCACCGCAGACGTACCGGATGCGGTGACGTCATCGAGGTGCCGCTTTTGGCCGCCCTTCAGGAGTGCACTCCCTTCAACACCATGCGCATCCATGGCATGCCGGGTCGCTATCTGTCGGACGCGGAACACGAGCTGGCTCGTCGTCGGGCAGCGGGTGAGCCGTGCGACCTGAGCTTCCATGAGGTCGATGAGCTGCGTGATCCGTTCTACGCACGCTACACGTGCGGGGATGGTCGACCGTTCTTCGTCTGCTGTGTCGGACACAAGGGCCACATCGAACGCCTGCTCCAGGGTCTCGGACTGTGGGACGGTCTGGTCGCCGAGGGTCTCCCGAGGGCTGACCCCTTCACAAGCACCGCGGAATGGGGCTCTGAGGCCGAGGGGAATACCGTCTACGCTTATCCGCTGAAGGGCCGATGGGCGCGGCGTATCCGCGCGCTGCTCAGGGAGCGATTCACCACCCGGTCGTCGACGGAGTGGGAGCGATGGTTCTCGGAGCGGCGGATCCCCGGAGTTGCGGACCGAAGCCTGGAGGAATGGTTGGCGTGCGACCACGCGCTCGAGTCCGGATTGGTCGTGGAGGTAGATGATCCGATCCACGGCCGCATGCTCCAGCCGGGGCCATACTTCTGGGTCAGAGACGGCCGCGATTCGTATCGACATCTCCCGCCGGCGCGTTCTCTGGGCGCCGACCAGGAGCTCGTCCCGGCTTGCATCGGCCAGGCTCCTGACGGCGCTGTAACCGCACGCGTGGCGCCGGCCGGCGATGACCCCTCGCTGAGTGATTCGGGGGATCTCCCGGCTTCTGCGGGTCTCCCGCTCGCCGGTCTGCGGATCCTCGACCTGAGCAACGTCATTGCGGGCCCTACCGCAGCGGGCGTCCTGACCCGTTTCGGCGCGGAATGCATCAAGATCGACAGGCCGTTCCCCGAGCTCGATCCGGGGCTCAGCGTGATGTACTCGCTGCACTGCAGCCGTGGGAAGCGCAGCATGCTCCTCGATGTCGCCGAGCCGGAGGGGCGCCAAGTGTTCCGTGGGCTGGTGAAGACCGCGGACATCATCGTCTACAACGGGGTCGACCGGCAACTGCGCAAGCTGGGGATCGACGCGGAGTCGCTCAAGGCCGAGAATCAGCGCGTCGTCATCTGTCGGGTGAGCGCTTTCGGCGGGCCGTACCCCGGCCCCCGTAGCGACGAGCCGGGATACGACGAGTGTGCCCAGTCGTTGAGCGGGCTCTCGGTGCGCAACGGCGGTTCACTTGATACTGCCGAGGAGACCGCCTCCGTCGGGTGCATCGATAACCTCTGCGGCTTCTTGGGTTCTTGCGCAGTGATGCTCGGTCTTCTGGAGCGTGAAGGCGTTGAGCGGGAGTGGGGAAGCGATGGGCCGATCCAGGTGGAAACCTCGCTGATTGCCACCGCTCAGGCGCTTCAACTGCCCTACCTGTTCCAGTACGGGGAGCGGCCGCCGTTCGACGAGCCGGCTGGACCAGCGGTCCTCGGGGAGCACGCTCTGAACCGCTTGTACGCGACGGCCGACGGGTGGCTCTTCCTGGCTGCCACGGCGCGGCGGTGCGATGCATTGCTCGCTCAGCCGGAATTCGCCGATTCGGCAACTCCATCCCCGGGGCCTGTCCCTGCGGACTCGCCCTGCACCGGACATCGGGTGGACCCGCGATCCGGTGATGAAGCACTCGCGGCGCGGCTCGAGGCCGGTCTTCGTCGCCGCTCCACTGACGAGTGGGTCCGTCGACTCACACCCCTCGGCGTCGGGGTGGCGGCCGTATCCTCTTACGACGATTTGGTGGACTCCCGCCTCGCCGCAGAGGACTCCGGCGTGCGCTCTGCACCCGCCCCGGTCTGGATCCGGCATGAACGGCACCCGTCAGGCTACGTCATAGATGAGGTGGCTCAATCCGGCATCAGGATGCGCGACGCACAGGTGGTAGAGCCGAGTGACCCTCCTAAGTTCGGTGAGGACACCAGGGAGATACTCGCGGAACTGGGTCTCTCCGGCGAGCGGATCGAGGCGCTTCTGCAGGCCGGCATAGCCGGGGAGACTTGGGGCCGGCAGTACTTGCCGGACTGACCCGTGGGCGCCCGGGATCGATCACGCAGGGCGGGGACAGGTGCGGGCTCTGGCGCGGCGGGCTCATCGACGGCGCCCGACACCGCGCGAGTCGCTCATCCGCCTGCACGGGTGGAGCGGGTGCCGGGTGAGTCCATGGCCATCATGAGGGCTCTGGACCAGCGCCGTGCGTGTATTCGGTCCGGAGAGCAGAGGTCCGGGTGTGCTCAAGTCGCGAGCCATCTCGGTGCTGCGCTACGACGACGAGACGGGCCTTGCGTGAGCCGCCGCAACGGATCCGTGGAGCAGGAGGGAGAGCTATGCTCTCATCGGAAAGGACGAGACTAATGACAGACCAAAAGACCGACCAGGCGGACACCGGTGCGTTCCGCTACGCGGAGATGACGTGGCCGGAGATCCGTGACGCCGCCGCCGCAGACCGGGTCGTCGTGGTCCCGATTGGGACTCTGGAGGATCACGGCCGTCATTTGCCGATCGACACGGATGTTCGCATCATCGATGCAATCTGCGAGCAGGCCTGTGAGGCTGAGGCGAAGACCAGCTTGCTGCTGCCGCCGGTGTGGCACGGGTACTCGCCGCACCACATGGACTTCCCCGGTCCCATCACGATCCGCTACGACATCTTCGTGGAATACCTGCTCGGCATCACTCGCAGCCTGGCGGCCCACGGGTTCAGAAGGATCATCCTGGCCAATGGACACGGATCCAACGCACCGCTGGTGGACATGGCCGCTCGCCTGACCATCATCGAGCATGCGGACGTCATCTGCTGCAGCTACTTCTACCTGACCACTCCAGCCGGTCTAAAGGCCATCGAGAGCATTCGCGAATCCCCGTTCCCCGGTGGCATCGGGCATGCCTGCGAGCTCGAGACCTCGATCTACCTGGCTCTGAGGCCTGGACTCGTCCAGATGGACAAGGCGGTCCGCGACTTGAGTCAACGACCCTCCGAGCACTTCTACCAGGATTGGGTCAGTGGACCCGTCGGGATGATGGAGTGGTGGTCGACGCTCACACAGGACGGGGTCATGGGCGATGCGACGCTCGCACGCCGTGAGAAGGGGGAGATCCTCTTGGACGCCGCAGTCGACGAGTTGCGCCAGGTGATCGGTGCGATGCGTGACCGGGAGATTCGACCACGTGTGGATCATCATTGACGCAGCCGCAGGCCGTCCAGCGGACCTCCGGCCGCACCCCTACGTGGCGAGGGGGAGATGAAGCCCCGTTGGCGACTGCGTATGCGGGGCCGCTGACGGATTCGATGATCGGCTGGGGAGGTGACCATGGCGAGGGATGTGACACCTGAGGAGAGGAAGCAGAGGCTGATCGCCGCTTGGCAGGCCATGTCTCCGGAGGAGCGCGCGCAGCGCTTCCCGCTGCACGACGAGGGGGGCGTTTGCGCCTGAGCGGCGCCGTGGCGCCGGCGGGCCCTGGAGCTCGGCCTGCCCCAGCTTTTCGCCGAGCTGGAGCGCGAAGAGCAGGGCCGTTGACGTCAGTCGCGCCGCGTGACGGCGCGTCGGGAGGACTCGGCCGGGTACCGGCCGCATGAAGGGAGAAGG
>JBPOIK010000098.1:0-11076 GCA_052034525.1 Planctomycetota bacterium | reverse complement strand
CGTGTTCGAGCAGCGCCAAGCCCTGGCCGAGCGAGACCTGGAACTGTCTCGTGAAGAAAAACGGCTCAACGAGCAGCTCGAGCTGCTTCAGCAACAGCGCGACAAGCGTACCGGCGGACCTGTCCGGCCCGTCCGGGAGGCCGTCGTCTTCGTCGAGGTGAAGGGGCCGGACGGCGGAACGCTCCGGCTGCGCTACCTGGTGGACGAGGCCATGTGGTTTCCCTCGTACAACGTGCGGGCCGGAGCCGACCGCAACGCCGTAACCATCGAGTACAACGCATCCATCCAACAGATGAGCGGAGAGGACTGGACCGACGTGGAGATGACCCTCTCGACGGCCACTCTGGCCCTGGCCGCCCGCGCCCCAACGCTCGACCCGCTCCGCTTGAGGCTGGTCTCGAACGATGCGGAGCCGGCGGTCGTCGGCTGGACAGCCTACACACGAGCCCGGAACGAGCTGGCCCAGGAGCGTGCGCAGGCGGTGAACCGACGGAACCTCGACAATGTGATCGCCGGCAACAGCCAGATGGCACAGCAGGTTGCGCAGGGGTCACTGGATTTCCTGACCGCCCCGTGGCAAGCGAACCTGGACACCGAGCTCAACCGACTGGCGACGCGCATTCAGTTGCTGGACCTGTCGGCCGCCGGAGGCCTGTACGGCAAGGCGAACCGGGTCGCCTCGATCAACGAGGGAGTCTGCGTGACGTACAAACTGTCCGGCCGGACCACGCTGCCCAGCCGATCCGACCAGCAGCTTATTCAGATCACGGCGACGTCGATGGAAGCGGACTTCTACAAGCTGGCCACGCCGCTGCTGACGGACTATGTGTACGAGGAAGCGTCGCTCGTGAACCAGGGGGAGCAGGTGCTGCTGGCCGGCCCGGTGTCAGCCTTCCTGGAAGGTCAGTTCGTCGGGCAGGGGGAGTTGCCGACGATCGCGGTGGGCCAGCCGTTCGTGGTGGGCTTCGGGATCGATTCGGCGCTGCGGGCGTCGCGGGAACTGCTGGAGAAGACGGAAACCATCCAGGGCGGCAACCGCGAGGCCACATTCACATACCGGCTTTTCGTGGAGAACTTCGGCGACCGACCGGCCACAGTCCGGGTGATGGACCGGCTGCCTGTCGTCCAGGGATCGGACATCAAAATAACCCTCCTGTCCGACTTGGACGCGCTCAGCGACGACCCGACCTATCGCCGCGACCTGCGCGGCAACGGCATCCTCCGCTGGGACTTGGACGTGCCGGCCCGGAGCTTCGCCCTGACCGCCGCATCGCAAGAATACAAGTTCCAGCTTGTCTGGGACAAGAACATGAGCGTGACCGGGAGCTGAATCCGTACAGAGAGGTGGCGGATTCGGCGGGCGATCGGGCGGTCCGGACCGCGACCCGATCGTCCGCCTCACGCCGCGTCCACGCGTTCTTCCCGGGCGGTCCGGGTCGGCGGAGGCCAACCCGGTCGCGCGCGGGAAGTGGTTCCCGACCTGTTTCGTCGTATACTGGACCCGCGCCGTCGCCTCTGCCGCCGGCCGAGAGAGGCCGGCGGCCGGGTCGACCGGGGAGGGTCTCTCATGAACGCGGAGTGGCAGATCCGGAACGAAATCTGTGACATCGGCCGCCGGCTGTACGCCAGGGGATTCGCCGCGGGCAACGACGGCAATATTTCGTATCGATTGTCCGACAACGCGATCATCTGCACGCCGACGCAGATCTGCAAGGGGTTCATGAAGCCGGATGACTTGTGTACGGTGGACCTGGAAGGCAACCAACTGGCCGGCAAGCGGCCGCGCACCAGCGAAGTGCTCATGCATGTGGAGATCTACCGATCGGACCCGGCGGTCAAGGCAGTGGTGCATTGTCATCCGCCGCACGCAACCGCATTCGGCGTGGCCCGCATGGACATTCCCACGTGCATTCTGCCGGAGGTGGAGATTTTTCTGGGCGTGGTGCCGCGGGCGGAATACGAGACGCCGGGCGGCCGGCATTTCGCGGAGACCATCCGGCCGTTCATCGGCAAGGCCAATACGGTAGTGTTGAGCAACCACGGCACGGTGAGCTGGGGCCCCGGCGTGGAGCGGGCATACTGGTACACGGAAATCCTCGACGCCTATTGCCGCATGCTGATGCTGGCCCGGCAGATCGGCCACGTGGAGCGTCTGCCCGTGCCCAAAGTGCAGGAGCTGCTGGACCTGCGCGAGCGGTTCGGGACCGGGCAGGATCCCCGCCGCAGGGAAGGCGGCCCTCTGTGTGTGAACACCGCGTTCGGCGACGGGGTCTGCGATCCCGACCGCGCGGAGGCGCCGCACGAAGTGCAGGAATCATACGAGGACCTCGTTTCGCGGATCACGGCCGAAGTGATCGAAGCGCTGCGGCGCCGAGGCTGACCGACCGGATTCCCGCGCGGAGGCCACCCCAGTCCGGATGGCGGTCGTTCCCGCCGCAGCGTTTCGGACAATCGTCGCCCGTTCACGAACGGGCCGCCGCGCCCGTCCGGACCGGTTCAGCCCGGAAGCGCAATGGTCAAGACGCGGGCCCCGCACGGCCGTCAGAGCGTGATGACCTTTTCGGCCCGGTGCAGGGCGGAGAGGATTTCGTCCATCGAACCGACGCGGCCGACCTTCACCTTCTCGACGGAAGCAAACTGATTGACGCAGGTGCCGCAGATGATCAGTTCCACGCCCTGCTCGTGCAGAGTGGACAGCGCGGGCAGCATGGGGGAACTCTCGAAAGTCGTCTTCACGCCCCCGTTGTAGAAGCAGATCGCCTCCAGGTCGCGGAGGGCGGATATTTTGTTAAGGAACGTGATGAGAATCTCGCGGGCCAGCGTGTCGTCGCCGGTCCCCATGCCGTGTCGGTTGATCAGCACCACCGTCTTCATCGGGACATGTCTCCTGTCTCTTGCAGGGCGTTGGAAATCGAGTCCACGACAAACGTATCGAGGCTGCCCGCAGACGGCAGTTCGACGGTGTCGCCGGGTTTCCGGCCCAGCACCGCCTGCGCCAGCGGGGCCCTGTAGTTCACGATATTCCGGGCCGAATCGGCCTCCCACGCGCTGAGGATGACCAGTTCCTGGATCCCGCCCGTCCGCGTATTCCTCAGCACCACCCGGCAGCCGATATCCGCCCGGTCCGTCGAGACCTCCTGCGGCTCCAGAACGCGGGCCATGGCCATCTGTTCGTTCATCTGGGCCAGTCGTGCCCGCAGCAGGTCGCGTTCCTCCAGCGCGAATTTGTACTCCGAGTTCTCCGACAGGTCGCCGTGTTCCGCCGCCGCGCCGATCGCTCGCGCGTTCTCCTTCATCTTGACGTTGACGAGCTCGTGGATTTCCGCTTCCTTGGCGGCCAGCCCGGCGCTCGTTACGTACAGCGCAGCGGGGTCGGCCCATCGCTCCACTTTCTCCCGGACGAAAATGGCGGGGAAAGCATCGCCGATGATCTTGAGCATGTCTTCCTGAACCGCGCGACCCAGCTCGTCCAGCCGGCGGACCCGCGCATAGACGGCCCGCGCCTTGCTGAGGTCCATGCCCTCGACACAGGCCCGCACTCGCTCATATCTGCGGTTCGACAGGGCCGATCGCGCCCCCGCCCGCACCGCCTTGACGATCCGGCCGTCGAGCTTGTCGTTGCGCTTCATCTCGGTCAGCATGACCAGGATTCGATGGAGCAGATCCGGCACAGCGGTCTCATGCCCGATTTCCGTACGCCGCGGCCCCTGCCACAGCCAGAAGAGCGCCCCGTGGCACTCCACCGGCTCGGCGAGGATCTCCTGAATCAGCCCGGCCCACCCCTCGGGTGGAAAGCCCAGCCGGATCAGCCGTTCGGCAACATCATCACACGCCGCGGCAGGAGCGGTTCGCAGCAGGTCGGCCAGCCGCTCGGTGATCCCCTCCGGTCGGGCCTTCTCCAGGCAGGCACAACCCTCGTCCCACAAGTCGATCCGATCGATCGCCCGGACCCAGTCTTGCGGATTGTCGACGGAGGCCAGCAGAGCCACCGCCGACGCATCCGGCTCGGGGTCGCCCATCACCTTCCGCACGCGGGCGGCAATCAGCCAGGTCTCCAGCGCCAGTCGGTCCCCGGTCTGCTGCTGCTGGCGGGCCCGGGCATCCAGCACGGCGGCCATGTGTCCCAGCAGTTCCGGGTCCGGCGACGTCCCTCGCGCCCGGGTTTCGCGCAGATAGGTCTGCAACGCGCGCAGACTACCCGCCGAATCGTGAATCCGGGACAGGCTCGCGCGCGTCTGCTGCTCCAGGGTATCGGCGCCGGGATTGTACTGAATGATATAGGGGTTGCGGCCCTCCACCGTCACGTCCGCGGACTTCTTGAGCGAGCTGCGCGCCTTGGACCACCATTTCGTCCACTGGTCCGCCGGCACCAGGTCCCGCGTCAGCAGCACCTCGAGGTCATCGCTGGTCATCCGGTCGCCATGGGCCCGCACGATCGCGCGGATGACGGGGGCGGGATCCTTCTCCAGCAGGCCGGCCAGCCGCGGGCGATCGAAGTGTGCCAGCACGCGATAGTCGTCGGCCGCGGCGGGCATGTAGGCGTCGGCCAGCGACGTCGGGTCCAGCGTCCGGCTTCCCTTGGACGTAACGACCGTGAATCGCCACCTGTCCGGATCGACGGCGTCCACCCGGGCCGCCGAATCATCATGTCGTCCGATCAGGAAATCTCCCGGCGACAGGCAGAGGCAAACATCCAGTGTTCGCAACGCGCGGCGGGACGTCTTCGTGCCGGCCAGGCCCGACTCCTCCAGCAGGCCCGGCAGGTTCGGCCGGTCCGCGAAGGCCGCCTGGTACAGATGGAACACCGCGTCTCGAACGTCCGGCACCTCGCCCACGGCCAGCAACATGGCGCCCGCCAGCGGAACCAGGTCCGCCGGGGAGGTCTGTTCGCGCAGCACCTCCAGGGCCGTGGCGGCCAGTGCCGCGGCTTCGTCCGGCTTGCCGGCGGTTGCCAGAGCCTCCAGGATCCGGACGCGATCCATCCACTGCGGCACCGACGGTGTCTCTTCCATCAGGGCCGAGAGCCATGCGTCCTCCACGGTTCGCACGTTGCCGCTGCCGATCAGTTGTACCAGGCCTTCTATGTCCATGCCGGTCATCCCGTCTGTGGGAACTCCCGTGACCCGCTGGTCTTACGGGCGTATGGAAAGATCGTTATGATCGCCTTTTCGGCCCGGATTGTCGAGCGATCCGCCCCGCATTGGAGAACCCCGTCCCGTGCACACCAAGGCTGTCCGATCCTTAAGACAGAGCGATCCGACCCTCGCCGCCATCATCGCACGGGTCGGCCCCTGCCGTCTGAAGCCCGGGCGCGGCTATTTCGCGGCTCTGTGTGAAGCAGTGATCTCCCAGCAGGTTTCCACGAAAGTGGCCGCGGTGCTGTACGCCCGGTTCCGCGGCCTGTTCCCCCGCCGAACCCCGACACCGGCCGCGATGCTGGCCCTGTCGGACGTCCGACTGCGCGAGGTCGGGCTGTCCCGCCAGAAGTCGACTTACCTGCGGGACCTGGCTCGACATTTCGCGAATGGACAGATTCCCTCGCGCCGCCTGCGTCGCATGACCGACGACGAGATCATCGCCTCGCTCGTCCGGGTCAAAGGCATCGGCGTCTGGACCGCGCAGATGTTCCTGATCTTCGTGATGGACCGCTCGGACGTGCTGCCGGTCGCCGACCTGGGCCTTCGCAAGGCCGTACGGCTGCATTACCGGCTGGCCGATCTGCCCTCGGCGGAAACGCTTTCCGCACTGGCCGAGCCCTGGCGACCGTACCGCAGCGTGGCCACGTGGTATCTGTGGCAGAGTCTGAACAACCAGCCGATGAAACGGCGAGCGGCGCAATGAGGTCTATGCCGTCGATCCGGTCCGGCCCCACCTGCTTTCGGACAGGGACCGCGCCACCAGCCAGCCCAGAAGCATGCTGATGGTGATCAGCATCGCGCCCATCCAACGCCCGGGAAGCCACGACGGCGGCGCGAACGCATCACCCACAATCAGGTTGCTGATGCCAAACAGAAAGCAGCCGACCGCGGCGCAGGCCAGGAGGCCGCGATACAGGTTCGCCCGGGTCAGCGGCGTCTGGCAGACGAACGTCGGATCGGATTGCCGAATCCAGGCTTCCACGGGCCGCCATCCCGGCCCGCCCGGCTGCACACGGCGGTAGAACGCGATGAGCCGCTCCCGGTCCACCGGCCGGGTCAGGTACGTGGCGATCAGGGCGATCCCCACGGAATACGGAACCAGAATGAGCAGATCCAGCGGATAGGCCGGAAGCCACGAGCCGAACGTGCCGGGCAGGCCCTTGACCAGGACGACGCACGCCAGCAGCGATCCGAGGCAGGCGATTTCCGTCCAGGCGTTCACCCGCCACCAGAACCAGCGAAGCAGGTAAACAAGCCCGCTGCCCGCCCCCAGCGTGCCGATCAGGAACCACGCGTCGGTGATGGTGGTCAGAAAGAGGCTGACGATCAGCCCGATCGCCGCCATCAGAAGCGTGGCGAGCTGGGACACCAGCACATAATGGCGTTCCGACGCCTTGGGCCACACGAACGGTCGGTAGAAGTCGTTGAGCAGATACGACGCGCCCAGATTGAGCTGCGTGGAGATGGTCGACATGTACGCGGCGAGAAACGCGGCCAGCAGCACCCCCAGCAGTCCGGTGGGCAGCACCGTCACCATCACTCGGATGAATCCCGTCTCCGCGATGGCCTTGCCCGGATACTGCCCGGTCAGCGCGTCCTTGGTGTACGGAAACATCACGGCCGCCGCGAAGCCCACGATCACCCACGGCCACATGCGCAGACAGAAATGCGCGATCGCGTACCAGAGGTAGCCGATCGCCGCGTGCCGCTCGTCCTTGGCGGCCAGCATCCGCTGAGCCAGGTACGATCCGCCGTCCGTCAGACCGGCCGTCCACCACGCGAAGAGAACGAATACCAGGAACTCCGACCAGGGCAGGAGGTCCAGATCCCCCGAACCCTTCACCGGGATCAGGCTCACCATGCCGCGGGCCTTCTGCGGACCGTACAATTCGCCCATCCGCCGGAACACCTCATCCATCCCCCCCACATGGCGGACGGCCAGCCACGCCAGCACAACGCATCCGAGCATGGCAAACCAGAACTGGATGAAGTCCGTGACCAGCACTCCCCAGAGCCCGGAGACTACGGTGTAACTCATGACCACGACGAACAGCAGCAGAATGATCTTCAGCTCGTTCACGTCGGAGACGGCCTGGTTCACCGCGCGGATCGTCTCGAGCGTGTCCAGATTGTTGACGGACGCGGCGGTCGGATACACCGCGGCCGTTACGGGCGCCACACGATCCTCCGCCAGCCCGAGACGTTCCAGCCACGGCGCCGCCTGGACGTCCCGCACGTACGCGCGCAAGGCCGCCAACTCCGGCGCATCGCCACGCCCCGCGGCGGCCTGCTCCCGGTAATACGTCGCCCGGCGAAACACGTCGCCCAGTTCGTTCATGACCGGACCGCGCTGGGGATTGCCGTAGAACGACCAGTCGTCGTAGTACAGCTTCAGCGGGTCCAGCCCCCTTGCCCGCATCCGATCCCTCGGCATGGCGGGCAGGCTGTTGGACAGCGGCGTGGCCAGGTAGACGCGAAGCATCGCCCGATCCACCACCGGCACCCGCGGAATGTCCGGGATGGTGAGCTGGACGATCTGGGTCATCGCCAGGTTCACCCAGCCCATGGTGATGCAACCGGTCACCAGCGACAGGTACAGGGCTTTGAAACCCCGCAGCGCGCTCGCCGGCCGGCCGGAGAAGCGCAGATAGACCAGCTCGGTGTCCGTGACCAGGGCGGCCCGGCGCCACAGCCGGGCGATGAAGAACACGCCCAGCATCACCACGGGAATGCCGCTCCACCAGAACCAGTTCTGGGCGATGCCGTTGGTGACCACCCAGCCCGACAGGGCCAGCGGCGTGTCCGCCGCGAACGTCGTCGCCACCATGGACGTGCCCAGCAGCCACCACGGCGTGGACCCGCCGGAAGTGAAATACTCGCGAACGGAGCGCCGTCCCCGCCGGCTCATAATCAGGCCGACGGCCAGCGACACGGCGATGAAGCCGAAAACGACGATCCAGTCGATGACGTGGAGTTGCGTGGCGGGCTGGGGCATGGCTCGTCCGACCGGAATGCCGGTCCGTCAGAAGATCAACACGGGCTCGTGGTCAATCGGAAAGAAATCCACCTTGCGCATCCGGGAGATCGGGGGCAGGCTCACGGTGACCGCGTGCGTTACGCCAATCTCGGCGCCCCGCTTGGCCGCCAGCCCGCAGTAGTAATGCAGGTAGCCGAAGGACACCTCGCCGCGCAGCAACTGGTGCTCGCGGCAGCCGGCCACCCAGGTGTCGAACACGGCGCTGACGTCCACCCACAGGTCCGGATGATACTCGTCCATGTCCTCCCAGTTTTCCAGGTAGTACAACCCACGGATCAGATGCGCCGGCGCCGAACGCTGGACGCCCGGCAGCGCCGCCAGGAATCCGCCCTCCATCGTGATCTCATACGCCGCCCGATGGTCGCGATGGAACGACCCGCGCCAGTGCGTCAGGACGATGTCCGGCTTCAGCCGGCGAATCAGGTCGCACATCTCGTGGATGGTGTCCTGGTCGGCGCGCAGTTCGCCGTCCGGATGATCCAGAACGATGCAGTCCCGAGCCCCCAGCGTGGCGGCCGCCGCCTCTGCCTCCCGGATGCGCTGTCGGCGGTATTCCGCCACGTCCGCCTTCGGGTTGCCTTTTTCTCCGGCCGTCAGGTGCAGCAAGGTCGTCCGGTGCCCCGCCGCCGCGTATTTGGCCACCAGCAATCCGGCGGTGATCTCCGCATCGCCGATATGCGCCCCGATGGCCAGAAGATGATGCTTCCCGTCGCTCATCCGTCTACAGATCCTTCCGCATGATCGCGAACCGCCGCGTCGGACGCAGGCCGTAGCGGGCGTAGAACCGCGCAGCATCCTCGTCCGCCCAGTTAAACCACACTGTTCGACCGTCCGCGCTCCGGATGCGTTTGACCGCCTCGACAAACAGCTTCGCGCCCACGCGCTGGCCGCGGGCCTCGGCCGCCACGCCGAACGGTCCGAAATGCTCGCCTTCCCACTGGCAATACCCGATGATGCGCCCCCCGGAGGAGGCGATCAGCACGCGGTCATAATCTCCCGCCCGGATTTTCGCCCGCGCCGCCAGGTTCCAGTCTCCGGGGAACGCCTCGGCCAGGAACAGCATGAAGTCGTGCGCCCGCTCCGGCGTCAACGGGAGCACCTCCACGTCCGACCCCGTCGACCAGGCGTCATGCTCGTGCCGGACCACGTCAAAATCCACCACGTCGCCCAGCATGGCCACCGGCTCATGATCCACCACGAAGCCCAGTTTCCGGAGCATCGCCAACGCGCCGGCATACGCATCTTGGTCCACGCCCGGAAACACGTAGCCGGGCGCCGAACCGGTGTTGCCGCACACCCACACCCGTTTGCGCCCGTGTGCGCTCAGATACGCCAGCGCGGCCCGCACCAGGGCCGTGCCCACGCCCTGTCGCTGGTGTTGCGGATCCACCGCCAGAACAGGCATCCACCCGTTTTCCGGCTCGAGCCCGACCCGGTCATTCGGCCAGCGACGGATCAGCGCTCGCACGAAGCCGATCGGTCGACCGCCGCGCAGCGCTACCAGGAACCCGGAGTCTTCTCCGGGCCAGTAGTCCGGATCGCCCACCAGCCACGAAGTGAAACGGCCGGGGCAGATGGCGTCTCGCCGCAAGGCCTGGTTCCAGATCGAGACCACCGCCTCCAGGTCCGCCGCCCGATACGCACGAATCTCGCTCATTTGGCCACGTCCTCAGGCGCGCGTGCCGCCCGGATGCCGCGCCGCACGCTCCCGTTCTCAAAGAGTAGACCCCATCACAGGTCCTTCCGCAAGACGGAAAACCGCCGCGTTACCTGCAAGCCGAAGCGCTCATAGAACCGACGGGCGTTCTCATCCGCCCAGTTGAACCACACGCGCCGCCCGCCAGCCTGCCGAATGCGCTCGACGGCCGTGGCGAACACCCGCGCCCCAACGCCCCGGTTTCGCGCGGCCGGCCCCACGCCGAACGGCCCGAAATGCTCGCCCGACCATTGGCAGTATCCCAGCATCCCCTCATCCGCGCGGGCCAGGAGCATCTCGTGGAGCTCGCCCGCCCGGATCTTCGCCCGCGCCGCCAGCGCCCAGGAGCCCGGCAGGGCCTCCGCGACAAACGCGAGAAGATCGTGCGCCTCGGCCGGCGTGGGTGTGTCAATCACCACGTCCGCGCCGAGCACGCCCGGGTCGTCCCACGCAAAGTCCGCCAAGTCTCGCGCCATCGAGTAGCCGTATTGGTCATGCACGAACCCAGCACGCTCAAACAGCCGCAACCCGGCCGGCCAGGCATCCACATCCACGCCCGGAACGACCGAGCCGGGGCACGACGGCGGCGTTCCGCAGACCCAGACTCGACGCCGGTCGCGGTCCTGGAAGTACGCCAGCACAGTGTCCAGCAGCGCCCGCCCGACGCCCTGTCGCCGGAATGCCGGGTCCACCGCCAACATCGGAATCCAGCCTGTGTCCGGCTCCAGGCCCAGCCGGTCGTTGGGACAGTGGCGGACCACCGCCCGGGCAAAGCCGATCGGCACGCCGCGATCGGTCGCGACAAAGAAGCCGCTATCCGGCCCCGGCCGGAAATCCAAATCCCCCAGCAACCAGGCGGCGAGGCGGCGTTCGTCGATCGGGTTGCGCGGCAGGGCAGTGTTCCAGATGCTCGCCACTGCCGGCAGATCGTTGCCTTGCAGCGTGCGTATTCGGAACGTCGTCATGGAACAATCCGTATCGGGAGCTTTGCGTACGGCCATCTCATCACGGCAGCGGCACGCTATCCCTCTGCGGCAGTCGCGTCAACGCCGGAGCGCGGGTGCGATCGCGCCAGGCGGCCAGGCCGAACACCGGGCAAGCCCGGCGTGATTCCGCGGACCGTGGTGCGCGCGGGCCTCACCAGGGACAGGGACCGCTCAGCTTTTTGACGAAGGCGGATACGTTCGCGATGTCGGGGGGACCGG
>JBPOIK010000036.1:0-30006 GCA_052034525.1 Planctomycetota bacterium | reverse complement strand
GGTGATTTGCCATTCGGGCCTCCTGCCCACACGGGGCGCAGGAAGCCATTACGGCAAATCACCCACTCCTCAAGATGGCCGGTTTTCACCCGCCCGCTCCTGGCCGGTTCTGCCCGCCCGGCGACACAATAGGAAGGAGCATTCGGGACTGATGCATCCGGAGTCAAAGTGTGCCCTGCTGTCGCTCGTCGTGATCGTCTCGACGTTCTCTTCGGGGATACTCTGGCTCGATCCTGTGGCGAGGGAGCAGGCGAGTCCGCTGGCACTATATGGAGCGCCAGCCATTGGCCTGACATCTCTCGCTGTATTGCTGCGCATCGTGTATCGGAAGGAACTGCCGCAAGTGCCAGACTTCCTGCAAGAAGTCAAGAGGAGATACTTCGAACGCGACGGACTGTGTTTTGCAGTCGATCTGACCGTTGATGAGAGCAGCGTTTGCTGGATGATCATTCACTATCAGAATCGCTACGATCGGCCGTGCTCGGCGACTGTCGCCGTCAAACCTCTGACCGGCTTTTGGCTGACGCGAAGGTCCCTGCCTGAGGTCGAGGCGACGATCGACGTCGGCCCTGCGGCGTTTGGTGTTATTCGGACACCCTGGGCTATTCCGGCTCGGTACCAGGGCAAGCGACAGCGCCTCGGCGTTGGCGCGAGTCCTGTGTACCCGCATGGCCGGGGTCGCCTGGTGCGGTTTCGAGATGGGATGAGGACACACCGGCACGACTTCCACGACAGCGTCGGTATGAAGATCATTCTGCTGGTATTTCTTCTGCGGTCTTCCACGCCGGCTGGGCTGCGTGTGACGCTTCCAACGAATGTAGCGGAGGAAATCCCTGAGAACTTGACAGCCGAAGCCTTTCAGCTCTGGGAACTTGGAGATGACGTGATACGAGACGACACGTCCGGCTCGCGTTCCTTTCGATCTTCGAGGCGGGTGAAGCTCGTATCCCCCAAGGGCTGCTAGGGAACGAGACTCGATTCGAGCCCGAGGATGCGCTCCAGCGTCGGGCGGTAGGCGACGGCCATGCGGTAGAAGCCCAGGTCAGTTGGGTGGACGCCGTCCACCGTGCCGTTTTCCGGGCCGGCCAGTTGATCGGCGCCTTCCAGATAATACAGGTGCTTCATGCCGTCCTTCGTCAGCGCGTCGAACGCTTCGCGCAGGGCCACATTGCCGGGATTCGCGTCGCCGTTCAGCGGGCTCTCCACCAGCAGGATCGGCGTGTCCGGGCGGGCCTCGCGCAGACGGCGCACGGAAGGCTGGATTCGCTCGCGGACCCGCTCCGTGGTCATGTTCGGCAGGGCTTCCAGCACGTAGACCGCGGGGTCCAATTCGCTCAGCAGATCCACCACGGCGGGTTCCATCTTGCCGGCCCCGGAGAAGCCCAGATTGATGACCTCGCGATCGAGCCAGCGGCCCAGGATGGCGGCGTGACACATCCCGGCACGCGAAGCGCAGCCGCCCTGGGTGATGGAGGTGCCGTAGAAGACGATCGGACGGGCCCTCTCCGCGGGGCGGGGCGGGGCTTTGGCCAGCGTGGCGCCGGGCTCAATCCCCACCTGCAGGTCCGTCGTTCCGTGGTACAGCGGAAGGTAGAGCAGGTATTCGGTGGGCCCGGGAGGAAGCCCGGTGGCGAGGTCGGCGGTGGTCCGGACAGTCCTCGGCCGGCCGACACCGCAGAAGACCCACCGGCCATCACGGCGAGCATAAAGGTCCAGTCCGCTGTTGCCGGTGGCGGCCATATGGTTCATGGCGCCGCCGCCGTCCCAGGTAGCGGCGATGCGGGATGAGTCGGTGACAAAACGGACGGCGATGCCGGCGGTGTTTCCGCTCAGCGACCAGACCGCATCCGGCACCACATTCTTCGCCCGGGCGGGCAGACGGTTGTAGAAGCCTTCGGTATCGGTCCAGCCTTTGCCCTCGACGGCCAGCTCCTTCGCGTCGTACCAGAGAAGATCGGAGGACGGTTGCGATGTGGCGCGGGCGGGGTCGAGCCTTCCGGGGGTCGGCGCCGCGGCGGCCAGTGCGCTCTCGATCTGGGCGGCCCACACGCGGTAGCCGGCCTCGCTGAGGTGCAGGCCGTCGCGGGAGTACTCGGCCTTCAGCGCTCCATCCGCATCCACGTACGGCGCGTGAACGTCCATGAACGGGCAGTGGAAATCCTCGGCGATCCGGGCGAGCCGGCCGTTGAAATCGACGATCAACGGGTTCAGCGGGGCGTAGTTGTCGCGCGTGGGGAAGAGCCCCACGATCACCAGCGGCATCTCGGGCATCCGCTCGCGGATGCGCCTGACGACCAGACGATAGCACGTTTCCACTTCGTCGATCGAGGGCGTTCCATGCCGACGGAGTTCCCCCAGGTCGTTCACGCCGTTTTCCAGAAATACAACAGACGGCCTGCAGTCAAACACCGAACAGTCCAGACGGTGCAGGATACCCCGATCCGTGATGCCGATCCGATCGGATGCAATACCGCGATTCACGACGCGGCGGCCGGGCAGCAGCTTGCCGGCGTCAAAGCCCTCCACGTGGGACGATCCGAGCAGCACGATGCCACCGGGTTCCACGTTTTCCGCCCGGAAGAGCGCGACCCGGTCGTAGTAGTGCCGGGCCCATTTGTCCGTAGTCGTCGGCGTCGGCTCGGGTGGTGTCTGTGCGCGGACAGCCGAAAGCCCTCCACCGAGAATCACACAAAGACCGGCCAAGGTAATCTGTTGCAGGTTGTATCGGGACATGGATCGGATTGCTCCTGACAGAATCTGAAAACCTTCCTGAAACCTCGTCAAATGGCACGGCGGAACCCAACAGACTTCGGCGTCTTTCACTGCGGCGCTCCTGCAATGAAAGACCACCAGTCCGTCAAGTCTCCCCGCCAACGCACGCAAGAGTATAGCCAAAGCCGGAGTCTCCCGCAGGGCCGCTTCTTTCCCCGGCTGAAGCCGGGCGGCTCAGACCGCTCGCGTCCAGCGCACGCACCATGTCAGCCCCCCGCCGCCCGCCGCGGGAACGGCCGCGATCATCCTTCAGTTGATGTCGTATTCCTTGAGCTTGCGGTAGAGAGTGCGGGCGCCGATGCGGAGCATCTTGGCGGCTTTTTCCCGGTTGCCGCCGGTGAGTTTGAGGGTGTTGAGGATGTGCAGCTTCTCGACGTCGGCCATGCTCAGGCCGGCAAGGCCGGGGATGCCCACGGGTACGATCTCCGTGCTGCCGCGGACGGGATCGGGCAGGTCGGACAGCTCCAGGACCGGCTTTTCCGCCTCGAGCACCATCAGCTCCACCACGTTTCGCAGCTCGCGCACGTTCCCCGGCCAGCTATACTGCGTCATCTTGCGAATGACTTCCGGCGAGGCGCCCTCGATCTGGGTGTCGTTCTCCTGGTTGGCTTTTTTGAGGAAATACTGCACCAGCAACGGGATGTCCTCGCGCCGCTCCCGCAGCGGCGGCAGGCGGATGGCCCCCTGCGCGTGCAGCCGGTAGAGCAGGTCCTCGCGGAACTTGCCCTCCTTGACCATGTCCCAGAGGTCACGATGAGTGGCCGCCACGAAGCGCACGTCAACGAATCGCGGCTCATTGCTTCCGACGGGCAGCACTTCGCCCATTTCAAGGGTGCGCAGCAGCTTGGCCTGCATGCGCGGCGGCATATCGCCGATCTCGTCGAGAAACAGCGTTCCGCCGTCGGCCGCTTCGAGCAGGCCCTTGCGGTCGCTGAGGGCCCCGGTGAACGATCCTTTGACGTGCCCGAACAGCTCGCTTTCCAGCAGCGTCTCGCTGAGCGCGGCGCAGTTGATGATTTTGAAGGGTTTGCCGCGCCGCGGCGAGTTGTTGTGGATGGCGTGGGCAACGAGTTCCTTGCCGGTGCCCGTCTCGCCGATGATCAGGATCACGGCCTTGCTGGCGGCCAGCTTCCGCACGCGCTTGATCGCCTTGGCCAGGATCGGGCTGTTGCCCAGAATGCCCTCGAAACTGAACGCCTGCTCGACCTGCTCCTGCAGTTGGCGCTTGTCACGCGACGTGATGGCTTGGCGGGCCGCCCGCTGGACCTTTTCCCGAATCTGCTCGATGTCGACCGGCTGGATGACGTAGTCGTACGCGCGGTACTGGCTGTCGCGGCTGAGCGCTTCGCGGGCGATCTGCTCACTGCCGTACGCCGTAATGAGAATGACCTCGGTGTCGGGCGAAATCTCCTTGGCGGCCCGGAGAATGTCCAGGCCGGTCAGTTCGTCGCCCAGGCGATACCCGGTGAGCACGACGTCCGGCGGGCGCTGCTTGATGCTGTCGACGGCCTCGTGTCCGCGGGACACCACGCGGCATGCGTGGCCGGCGCGCTGCAGGCCCTCGGCAAGGGCTTCGCCGCGTGCCTCATCCTCCTCGACAATCAAGACAAACGCGCGTTCATCCATGGCAGACCCGTGCAATACTGTCTCCCGCCCGCGACGCTGTGCTACGGGCCGGGGCCCATTGTCAGGCCGTTGTCGCGTTTTGCAACGCCACAGCCGACGGATTCAGGGGCGTGTAGAATAACCGGTCAGGCCTGTTGCCGCTACGCGGCCTTCCCGCGGGATCAGGTGGAAGCGAACCGGCGGACGGAGCGAATCCGCATCGACGAATCCGGGCTTCTGGTTGCATTCACCGGAACCGTTTTCGTATGATACCGGAAGGAAGGGCCGCGTTCGCGACGGGTGCGGCGCCGGCGTCTGGGATGGGTTCAGAGCCTTCCACAGTCCGCTCGCCTGCGTCTCCATCGTGGCATTCGACCCGCAAGTTCGAATTGGCGCCCCGAGGGTGCCACGCGGCTCGTGTCCGCGGGTTTCGGCCGACGGAACGGTCGCGCCGCTCAGACGGGCATTGCAGTCAGGAGGCAGAAATCATGCGGAAGAAGTTGTTGCTGGCCGTGGCGTTGGGCGGGTGGTTGTGGGCAGGCTCCCGAGTGATGGCGCAGGAGCCGGCGCCGATCGATCCGCCGTCGGCGGCCACCCACGCGCTGGAGCAGATGCGAGAGGCGCTTCCGGCCGCTCGCGTGTATCGGGAAGGTTCGCAGATTGGCCGCATCTTCGGCCAGCCCCTCTCGTCCGGCGCCGCGCCGGAGGTGTCGGCGGATGCGTTCGTGGCCCGGTATGCCGAGGTGTTCGGGGTTCCGCCGGAGGATCTGGCTCCAACCGTCGGGCTGCGCGGCGAGCGGTTCGTGCAGCCGGTCCTGTACGACCGGCAGACGGACACGTACAAGTTCGGACTCATTCAGTACCAGCAGCAGCGCGGTGGGATACCGGTCTTCCGGGCGGACCTGCGGCTGCTGGTTCGAAACGAGTCCGACTATCCGCTGGTGCTGGCGGCCGCCTCCCTGAAGGCCCTGGGCGGCTTCCAGCCGGACCTGCGGAAGGCCGTTTTCCAGACGGAGCAGGCGGAGGCCGCTTTCGGCATGCGGACCCGCTATGATGCGGCCGGTCGCGAACTGCCGTCTTTTCCGGGCGGATGGATTACCACTTCGGAGCCGGAGCTGGTGATCTGGGCGGGCGCCGAGAAGCCGGAGGAGCCGTGCCTGGCCTTCGTTTTCACGGCGGAGAACAACCGGACGGATGCCGGTTACGAGATCTGGCGGTTCGTGACCGAGGCGCAGACGGGGAAGGTGCTCTATCAGGAGGATCTGATCCGCTTCACCGACGTCAGCGGAACCGTTCAGGGAATGGCCACCGAAGGGGCCAAGAGCGCCGAGTGCAATCCGGAAGTCCTGGTGCCATACCCCTGGGCCCGCCTCGACATCAGCGGAGGCGCCGGCACGTATACGAACGCCAACGGCCAGTTCACCATTCCCAATGCGGGCGGCTCCGCGGTGACGGTGCGGTCGTACGTGGACGGGCTGTACTTCACCGTAGACAACCTGGCCGGCGCGGAAGAGACCCTCAGCCGAAGCGTGACACCGCCGGGGCCGGCCGACTTCATCCATAACCAGGCGAATAACAGCGAACACGTCCGTGCCCAGGTGAATGCCTATGTGTCGGCCAATTCGGTGCGAGACTGGGTCCTGGCGCAGAATCCTTCGTTCCCGGGAATCGCCACGGAGACCGGCGTGCAGATCAACGTGAACAGCAACCACTGGCTCTATTGCCCGGGCAATGCCTGGTCGAGTTCTCTGGACGGCTCCATCAACTTCTGCGCTTCGGGAAGCGGGTATCCCAACACCGCGTGGCAGAGCGTGGTGAACCACGAATACGGACATCACGTGATCGACAAAACCTCCAGCGGCCAGGGGCAGTATGGCGAGGGCATTGGCGACTGTTTCAGCATGCTCCTGGTGGACGATCCGGTGCTGGGCTACGGGTTCTACGGAGACTGCAACAGCGGCCTGCGGAACGCGGACAACGATTTGCAGTACCCATGCACCGACGAGGTTCACTACTGCGGACAATTGCTCTCCGGCGCCGTCTGGAGCACGCGGAACGAGCTGGTGCAGACGGAACCGGCGGATTACCTGGATATCCTGTCGAGCCTGACGGTGAACTCGATCCTCCTGCACGCCGGCGAATCGATCACGCCGCAGATCGCCATTGACTTTCTGACGCTGGACGATGACGACGCCAACCTAGACAACGGAACGCCGCATTACAACGAGATCTGTGCCGGGTTCGGGGCCCACAATCTCGAATGCCCGCCTCTGCTCATCGGGCTGCACGTGTCGCCGGACGGCGGCGCTGCCGGCGCCGGGCCCGTCGGAGGGCCGTTCACACCCGCCAGTCTGGATTACACGGTGCAGAGCCTCGGGCCGGGCGCCGTCGCGTACAACGTGACGACGACGGCGGCGTGGCTGACCATCACCAACGGTTCCGGGACTCTGCCGTCGGTGGGCAGCTCGGAGGTCGTCACCGTGACGGTGAACGCCGGCGCGGCCGCGCTGCCGCAAGGTGAACACACGGCCACCCTGTACTTCGTCAACACTACCGACCACGCGGGAGACACCACGCGAACCGTCACACTGACCGTGGGCGGTCCGCGGATCCTGTACGAATGGAATATGGACACCAACCCCGGCTGGACCACGCAGGGCAATTGGGCCTGGGGGCGGCCGATGGGCGGAGGCGGAGCGCACGGATACCCCGACCCCACCGCCGGCCACACCGGCATCAACGTGTACGGGTACAATCTGAATGGCGACTACACGAACTCCTTGCCCGAGAGGCATCTGACCAGTACGCCCATCGACTGTACGGGGCTCTCCACGGTGACCCTGAGATTCTGGCGCTGGCTGGGCGTGGAGCAGAACCGGTATGATCACGCGTACGTCCGGGTGAGCAACAACGGGACGAATTGGACGACGATCTGGCAGAATCCGAGCGTGGAAACGGCGGACAACTCGTGGGTTCTCCAGGAGTTTGACATTTCCGCGGTCGCCGCCGACCGGCCCACGGTCTACCTGCGGTGGACCATGGGCTCAACCGACGGCGCCTGGACCTATTGCGGCTGGAACATCGATGACGTCGCGATCCTGGCCCAAGCACGGGCGGGCAGCGGCGACATGGACGAAGACGGGGATGTGGACCTGGCCGACTTCGCCGCGTTCCAGGGGTGTTTCGGCCGCTACCCGGTGGACGGCGCATGTGCGGCGGGCGACATGAACGCCGACTACGCGGTGAACCTGGCCGATGTGCCGGCGTTCGTAGCCGCCCTGGAGGCCTCCGGTCCCCAGTAGTCGTGCCGACAATGGGTTTGCGTGTTCTGAACCGTCGCCCGGTCTTCCGCGGCCGGGCGGCGGCTCTGGGGTTGCGGCGGTGTTCCGGTCCGCCTCCGGCTTCCTTGGTTCCTTCCGGATGACATTGTCCGCGTTCGCTTTACGCGGCGGTGGCCGTCGAGTATAGGACATGCCGGACACAGCCACGGAGGCAGACGTGACGGAATGCGCGGACATCCTCGCACCGGGTGGGCTGATCGCCCGGCGTCTGCCCCACTATGAACACCGTCGCGAACAACTGGAGATGGCCCAGGCCGTGGCCGAGGCGTTCGAGCGGCCGGAGCACCTGCTGGTGGAAGCCGGCACGGGGGTGGGCAAGAGTTTCGCCTACCTGGTGCCGGCCCTCGAGCGGGTGGCCCGTCATAAGCAGCGTGTGGTCGTGAGCACGCACACCATCGCTCTCCAGGAACAACTGATCCACAAGGACATTCCGCTGCTGCAGTCGGTGTTGCCGATGGAATTTTCGGCGGTGCTGATGAAGGGTCGGAGCAACTACATCGGGTTGCGGCGTCTGGCCCGGGCGAGCCAGCGGCAGGAATTGCTGTTCGATTCTCGCGCCGCGCGCGAGGAACGGGGGCGGATCGAGGAGTGGGCGTATCGCACGCAGGACGGATCCTTGTCGGACCTGCCGGCGCAGCCGCCGCCGGCTGTCTGGGAGAAGGTCCGAAGCGAGCAGGGCAACTGCATGGGCCGGCGCTGCCCGCATTATGAGCGGTGCTTTTTTCAGCAGGCGCGCCGTCGGGCGGAAAACGCGAATTTGCTGATCGTGAACCACGCCTTGTTCTTTTCTGACCTGGCCGTTCGCGCCCAGGGCGCCGGCATTCTGCCGGACTACGATCTGGCTATCCTGGACGAGGCGCACACCGTGGAAGACGTCGCCGGCAGTCACTTCGGGCTGAGCGTTTCGGACGGGCAGATTCGCTACCTGCTCAACTCTCTGTACAACGAACGGACCAGGCACGGGTTCCTGGCCGGCTTCCACGCGGATGTCGCGATCCGGGCGGTGCTCAAGGCGCGGGGCGTGCTCACGCGGTTTGTGGATGAGCTGACCTTGTGGCAGTCGGCGCACGGGCGATCCAACGGCCGGTTGATCGCACCGCCGCCGGTGAAAAATATCCTCAGCGATACCCTGCGCGACCTGCACGAGAAGCTCCGTTCCGTGCGCGACCTGGCCACCGACGAGGGTGACCGGTTCGAGATCAACTCGCTGATGGAGCGGACCATCGGCCTGGCGGAAACGACGGAGGAATTGCTGGAGCAGGAACACGAAGACTGGGTCTACTGGATGGAATGCACGCCGGACCGCTCGAACCGACTGACGGTGACCGGCCGCCCGGTGGACATCGGGCAGAATCTGCGGGATTCGCTGTTCGGCGTGATTCCCAGTGTTGTGCTGACCAGCGCCACGCTGACCACGGGCGAGGGCCCGGACGGATTCGAGTATATCTACAGCCGGTTGAGTCTTTCGGACGCTCGCGCGCGATCGGTGGGCTCGCCGTTTGACTATGCCAACCAGGTGACGGTTTGCGTGGAGGCCTGGCTGCCGGACCCCAACCAGGTGGACGCCTTCCTCCCGCCGGCCTGCGACGCCATCGAGAAGCACGTGCGGCGGACGCAAGGGCGGGCCTTCGTGCTGTTCACCAGTTATTCGCTGATGGATCGCTGCGCCCGGATGCTGGCCGACCGGCTGGCGGCGGCGGAGCTGGAGCTGCTCGTACAGGGCCGTGACCTCACCCGGACGCAGATGCTGGATCGGTTCCGGCAGGATCGGCGATGCGTGCTGTTCGGCACGGACAGCTTCTGGGGCGGGGTTGACGTTCCGGGTCCGGCCCTTTCGAACGTCATCATCGTGAAGCTGCCGTTCGCGGTCCCGGAGCATCCGGCCATCGAGGCCCGGGTCGAGCAGATCCGCCGACGGGGCGGAAACCCGTTCGTCGAGTTTCAACTGCCCGAGGCGATTCTGCGTTTCAAGCAGGGCTTCGGCCGACTGGTGCGGACGAAAACCGATCGCGGTATTGTGGTGATTCTGGATTCCCGCATCCGTACGAAATCGTACGGCCGCGCGTTCCTGGAGGCTCTGCCCGACTGTCGGCTCGTCATCCGAAACGGCCCGGACGACGAGGGTTTGTAAGCCGTCGCGGTCAGGGTTCGCGGATGTCCGATTGCCGGCCGACCGGCGTCCAGGCCGGGCGCGTCGGCCGCATACGGTGTATGGATGTCGATCACGGGGACCATCGTCTGGAGGAAACGCGCATGAGTGTGCATCTGTTGGCTGTATATGCGTTGTGCTGGATGTCGCCGGCGCCGTCTGCGGCAGGCACGCTGCAATGGCCGGAAGCGCTGCCGGCGGACGAAACTTATCTGCGCGAGGTCGCGGCCGAAACGTGGGCGTGCATCGCGTATTTCGTCGAGCCGAAAACCGGGCTGCCGTACGATTCCAGCGAGCGGGCCGATCACACGTCCGTCACGAATATCGGCTACTACGCCGCCTGCTGCGCCGTGGCCGCCAGGATGAACCTCGTGCCCCGCGACGAAGCGGTCGCCCGTGTCCGCCGCGTGGTGGACGCCTACGGCCGCTTCCAGCACCGGCACGGATTCTCCCAATCGTGGAACAACGTCCATACGCTCGAGCCGTCGCCCGACGACACCATAATCTCGCTGCTGGATTCGGGAAATATGGTCGCGGGCCTGGTCGTCGCGCGCCAGCTTCTGCCCGAGGTCCGCGACGCGGTGGATTCCGTTCTGGCCGCGATGGACTGGAAGCCGTTTTACGACGCTTCGGACGGCCGGCTGTTCGGGGGCTGTGACCTGGCGCGCGACCGCATCGATCCCGGCTGGCACATCGGCGATTACGCGGGCGATGGGCGGATGGCCGCGTTCTGGGCCATCGCGGTGGGCGCGGCGCCGCCGGAATCCTGGGACAAGCTCAATCGCGAGACGGAGACGCACTACGGGCTGACCATTTTCAAGCCCGCGTGGCTGGGCGGCGGACTGTTCATGCAGACGCAGGACGCGATCTTTCTGGACGAATGGAATACGCCGGCCGGCAAATCCGCCGCCGATTTCGCCTATGCCCAGATGCTCTACGCCCACGATCGCAAGCTGCCCGCCTGGGGCTGGTCCGCCTGCTGCGGGCCGGACGGGCAGTACCTCGGCTGGGGCGCTTTGAAGGTGGCGGTGGTGACGCCGCATGCCGCCGGCATGGCGGCGCAGTGGTATCCGCACCAGGCGGCCGAATGCCTGCGCAAGCTCGAGGCCCTCGGGGCGCGAGCGCCGTTTTCGGAGGGCGGCGAGGTCCACCGACTGGGTTTCCGCGACTCCGTGGACCTGACCAGCAAGGAGGTCTGCCCGCGCTACCTGCCCCCGCTCGACCAGGCCATGATGTTTCTGGCCCTGGCCAACGTGCTGGAGAACCGCCTGGTGCAACGCGCGTTCCTGGAGAACCCGACCGTGCGGCAAGGTTGCGCCCGGATCGCGGAATACCAGCGTCAGCCCGATCCGGCCTGGCTGGCCGAATTGCGCCGACGCGATCGCGAGCCGTTGCGCCTGCCGCCGCGTTCCCGTCCGGTCGGACCGTCGCGCGTCCTGATTGACGACTTCGAGGGCGCCACGCCGAGCCGCAACCGCCTGGACGGCGTGAACGAAGCCTGGACGCGCGACGCGAAGGACGACACGGTTTCGGTCCGCATGAGCTTCGCCGACGCCCCCGGACCGGGTCCGGCGGGCCGGTGCCTGCGCGTGGACTACGACGTGGATTCGCCCAACCCCGCATACGGCGGTGTCACGCTGAACCTCAATCGCGCCAATGGCAACGGTTGCAACACCCTGTCGATGCGGGTTCGCGGCACGCCGGGCCAGTTCAAGGTAGAGTTGCACTGCGGCGGCGGCAGCGGGGCCGCCCGCGTCCTCGGCGTGAAGCCCGATGAATGGCAGACGATCCAGATCCCGTTGTCGGACTTCGGCGGCATGATCACCGATTGGGACGAGATGGACCGACTGGTGCTCGTCGTGGAAGACCGCCTGGCCGAACCGAAATGTGGCACCCTGTGGATCGACGACGTGGAGCTGATCGCACGGCCGAACCGTGAGTGAAGGCGGACGGTCGCCGACCGCGAGAGTACAACATCAGAGGCGTCGCCAAACGCCCACCCCGCTGCCGACACCGAACTGCACGGGAGGCGCGGACTCCCGCCGGGCGGCTTGCGGCCTGTAACGGGGGAATGTCTGTCTGTTCTCCTCCCACCACGCCGCCGCCCGGTCCGGATCGTCCAACCGCTGGTGCGCCAGGCGGTTGAAAGAAGCCAGGGCGATACGCCGGATGGCCGGATCAGCGTCGCGCAGGGCCGCCGCCGCGAACGCCGCGTGTCGCCGGTCGCCGAACCAGCCCAGGGCGTACAACGCCTCGTGCGGCCGGGAGGAAGCGCTGGCGCGAACCAGATCCTCGACAAACCGCGCCCTGCCTTGTTCATACACGGACTCTTCCAGTCGCCGCGGCGGGGGTCCCAGATCGTCCCGGCTGTGCTGGTACATCGCCCGGGCGGTCCGCATCGACCGCTCATACGGCGACGTCCCGGACGCGCACGCTCCCGAAAGCAGCCACACGGTCATCGCCGGAAACAGACAAGCGCGTCGCATCCACCGGGTCATTTCCATTTCAGCTCTCGCACAGAAGATCGTCCGGGCTCACGTCCGCCAGGCCCGGGGCCAGGCGATTCAGCCCGGGCAGATGCTCGGGGGTGCCGATGCCGAAGACGGCCATGCCCGCCCGGCGCGCCGCCGCCACGCCGGCGGCCGCGTCCTCGACCACCAGACACTGCGCTGGCGGCACACCCAGGCGCTGGGCCGCCAGCACGAAAACCTCCGGATGCGGCTTGGAGTGCTGAATGTCGTTGCCGTCCACCACCGCATCAAACCGGTCGGACCAGCCCAGCCGTTCCAGGATCAGCGAGACGTTCCGGCTCGAGGAGCCGACCGCTATCTTCACGCCCCGTGCCCGCAGCGCCGTCAGCATCGCTTCCGCCCCGGGCAGGGCGTCGGCCGGCGTCAGCGTCATAAGCAGATCCCGGTACCGGGCGTTCTTGGCGTCCGCCATCGCGGTCTTCTGCTCCGGCGAGTACGATCGCGCGGCCCGCTCCAGGATGATCTCCAGGCTCTGCATCCGACTGACGCCGCGCAGCCGGTGATTGGTCTTTCGGTCGAAGGGAATATCCTGGGCGTCCGCAAGCTGCTTCCAGGCGAGATAGTGCAGCTCGTCGGTACTGACCAGCACGCCGTCGAGGTCGAAGATCACCGCGCGGAACACGCCGGCACCTCCCAGTGCTGCCGTTCGCCGGCGGGGATCTCGTGCGTCCGGCCGTAGACCGTCGCGACCAGCGGTTCTGTTCCGCAATTGGTTACCGCCACGCTCCTGTGGTCGGCATCGATGTGGACCGGACAGCCTTTCCAGATGATCGGAAACGCCAGTCGCGTCCACGCTTCGGGCAGCCGCGGCCGCAAGGTCAACACGTCGCTCTGCATGGCCGTCCGCATTCCCGCAAAACCCAGGATCGCCATCTGCCAGACGGCGCCCGCGTTGGCAATGTGGATGCCCTCCGCCGCGCCGCCGCGGGCCACGTCCAGATCCAGTGCCCGACCGGCCACCCAGAACCGCCACGCGTCGCCCATCCGCCCCAGCCGCACGGCAACCATCGCGTGTGCCCCGGGCGACAACGACGAATCATGGGTGGTGTACGGCAGGTAGTAGTCCCATGCCCGCTGCACCTGCGTGTCGGTGAACTCGTCGGGAAAAAGCATCATCAGCATCAGCACATCGGCCTGCTTGAGACACTTGCAGCGATACAGACGCTCCTGCGAAACCTGGGAAGCGAACGGTCTGCTCCGGTCCTTCCAGAACTCGTCAAACCGCGGTTCGGCCAGCCGCGGAAACTCCTCGCATTGGAGCACCAGCTCGCCGTCCTCCGCCCACAGGATGCTCAACTGCTGCGACGCCTCCGCGAACGCGGCCCGCTCGACAGAGGAGGCGCCGCCTGCCTCGCCCAGGTCCGCGGCCACCGCCAGCGCGAAAGCCGCAAGGCGATTCGTGTAGCTGTTGTTGCTGGAGATGGGCATGTACTCATCCGGCCCCATCACGCCCAGCAGGCTGAGGCCCTGGTCTCCCGGCCGGCGATCGACGCGATGGAGCCAGTATCGGGCGGTTTCCACCGCGACCCGCGCCGCCGGTCCACGGAGGGGATCGTCCTTGCCGAATGCCTTCAGGCAGTGCGTCAGGCCGTAGACCACGTCCGCGGTCACGTGGATTTCGTGATCGGCGTACTGCCAGTTCGGGCAGCACTCGTTGCCCCGGGCGTCGGACTCCCAGGGATACCGGGCCCCGTCGTACCCGTCCCGACGGGCATTGGCCCGCGCGCCATCCAGGCTCTGCACGCGGAACTCCGCGAGGGTACGGGCCCGTTGCGGGTCGGTGTAGAGGAAGAACGGCAGCAGGTACATTTCCGTGTCCCAGAAGAAGCGACCCCAATACGCATCGCCCGAGTAGCCTTTGGCATCAATGGCCACGCGCGAGTCGCCCGGCACATGCGACCGCAACAGGTGGAACAGGGCCACCCGCATGGCCCGCTGCGATTCCGGATCGCCCTCGATGATCACGTCGCACGTTTTCCACCGCGCCCGCCAGGCCGCCGCGTGTTCGGCGTGGAGATCCTCGAAGGACATCGGCTGGATCTGGGTCAGGCAGGTGACCAGGTCCCACGGGTCCAGATCCCGCGTGGTCTGCACGGCCGTGCGCTTTTCGAGCGTCCAGGGGTTCGCGGGTGGCAGATTCAGTTCCGCGCGTAACGTGGCCGTCCGGCCATCGGGTTTGTGCTTCCAGACCACGCGCGGAGCGGTGGCCTGCGTCACGATTCCCACCTGGTCATGGGCGTCCGTATGCACGAAACAGGCCAGAGCGCTGCCTCCGGCGCGGCCGGTTTCCACGTGGATGAAGTGGTCGTAGCCGTTGGTGCGCACGTTCGCGTCGATCCCGACCTCCACGTCCACCCGCATGGCTTCGCCCGGCGTGAGCGTCAGGCGCTGTACGCAGAGGTAGGGTCGGACGGCGGAGATGAATCGTTCGAAGCGCACGTCCACGGTCTTGCCGGCGGCGGTTCGCCAGCGAAACGTGCGCACGAGGGTGGCGGTGTCCATCCGCAGTTCCCGACGGTAGTCCTCGACGATGCAATGCTCCAGGTCCAGCCTTTCCCCGTCCACGAAGGGGGCGATGCCCAGGAACCAGGGCAGGTTGATCATTTCGCTGTTGAGCAGCGGGTGGCGTCCGAAGATGCCGGGCACGTACGTCCCCCATTTTGCCTTGGTCTCAGGGAACTTCTCGCTGGTCACGTTGGCAGGCAGGCGGGTGTAGGAGACATCTTGCGGCGCGTCGCGGAGGTGTTCTTCCAGCGAGCCGCGCACGTGCAGATACCCGCTGCCCAGGGTGAACAGGCCTTCGTACGCCCGGGCATGTTCCACCCGGAACGGCGATTCCACCACCGACCAGCCGTCTGACATCCGATTCTTCTCCACCGCGAGCCGCCCCCGCGTCCGAACCGCGCCTGCTCCGGGGCGGGCCCCGGGGCATGGTAACCGCAAATCACAGAAAGGTCTAAGACGTGCGCGCACGCCTGCCCGCGCGCCCGGTCCGTCCGGGGAACGGATTATCGCAGAAACGGCCCGAAAATGCCCTCCGCAGCGATCATGGACCCGTTGTATGCACCGTGCAGGATGATGGCGGGGACGAGGTAGCGCAACGCCCGCGTGATGCGCGGCCGGCGGTACTCCGTCAGGGCCTGCCGCCATACCTCCACCAACCCGCGCGCCGCCAGGTACGTGCAGCCGGCGTGCAACGCCGTGCAGACGAGCCACCGCCACAGCGCCAGTTTCACGGTCGGGCCCTGCACGAAGACGTACAGGTAAATCAGATTCTCGATGACCGCGAACACGACGGCCGCCCCGACGGTGGCCAGATGAATCTGTTCTTGCCGTTGGAACCAGTATGGCCGCAGTTCCACGACATACGCCCCGGCCGCGATTTTCATTGTCTCTTCGACGGTCGGCGCGTAGACGACCGCCAGAAGGAAGGTGCTCCAGCCGCCGACCCCTGCGTGCTGCGTGCCGATGAGGCTGGCGATGACCGCCCACAGCCCGCCCACCAGCGCCGCGCCAAGGGCCACCAGCCAGCAGGTCTCCGGCTCCGTCTGTCCGATTTGTCGAAGCAGCCAGGTGCGGTAGCTGTTCACGCCGGGCGGCGGCGGCCGGTACAGTTCCACGCGCCCGCACTCCGGGCACCGCTGCCCGACGAACAGACCGCGGAGGTTGTAGCCGCACGCGCTGCAGAGCCAATCCTGGCCGATGAGACTGTCCGAGCGGCCCGGAAGAATGTCCGGCTCATCCCAGATGCTGTGGCCGTCTCGGTATGTGCTTTCCGCGCCCGCGGGTTCGAACCGTTCTCGCCCGCCGCGCGAGGCCTCCGAGGGGTCTTTCGAGAAAGCGGGCGGGCCGGGCCGCAGGTGCGGTTCGTGAAAAGCGGATGAGTTGGAATCCTCCGAGGTCATCCTTGTCTGCGACTCATGCCGGCGACACGAAATCGATCTGCCCGATCGGCGGAACCAGTCCGGCATCGGCCCCGCGCCGGAGCAGTTCGCGGACCGCCTGTCGGCCGGTTGGTCCGTAGTCGATGGTCCAGGGGTTGACGTACATGCCCACGAAGCGGTCCGCCAGGTCCGCACCCATGTCCCGGGCGTACGGAAGGGCGTGTTGGACGCCCTCGTGCCGGTGTGCGAGGCCGAACTCGATGCTGTCCCGCAGGACACCGGTGATTTCCGCCATCGCAGCGGTCCCCAGATCCCGCCGGATGCAATTGCCCCCCAGCGGCAGCGGCAGTCCGGTCTGTCGTTTCCACCACTGCCCGAGGTCGACCACCTTGGTCAGCCTGTGTTGGCCGTAGGTAAGCTGCCCTTCGTGGATGATCAGCCCGGCATCCGCCTCGCCCGCCGCCACCCGGGCCAGAATCTCGTCGAACATCACGACCCGGTGCTCAAACCGTCCCTTGCCCACCAGGAGATTCAGCGCCAGAAACGCGGTGGTCAGTTCGCCGGGGACCGCGATCGTCCGGCCAACCAGGTCCTCCACGTTCATCGGCTCGCGGGCCACCACCATCGGCCCGTACCCGTCGCCCATGCTCGCGCCGCAGGCGGTCAGGGCGTAGCGATCGGACACGTACGGGTAAGCATGGATGCTGATGGCGGTGATGTGCAACTCGCCGCGGAGGGCCCGGTCGTTGAGGGTCTGAATGTCCTGCAGAACATGCTCAAAGACCCAGCCGCGGGTGGGCACCCGCCCGGCGGCCAGTCCGTAGAACATGAACGCGTCGTCCGGGTCCGGGCTGTGCCCCAGGAGCAGTGTCTCTTTGGGGTTCATGGAATCTGCACTCCTTTCGGCGACGTCTGGTTCGCGAATTCGCCGATGGTTATACTGCCGTTGTGGCGGAGGTTTCTCCGGTCAGGCGTTGGCGGCGCCTCCGCCCGGGCGTTTCGGCGGAGTCCGCAGACCCATGCAGGTTCTCGTCCACGATGGTCACGAAGTCATCCGCAACCTTCAGTTCGAGGACGGCGCGGTCTCCATCGGTTCGCAGGCCGATTGTGCCATCTATCTTCCGGACATGCGCGTCGCGATGCAACAGGCGGTCCTGGTGCCCATTCCGGGCGGCGGATGGATGCTCGACCCCGTGGACCTGAGGTACAAAACCATCCTCAACGGCCGTCAGGTGGTGACGCGCACCGAGGTGGAGCACGGCGACGAGATCATCATCTCGAACTTCCTGCTGAAGGTGTTTCATGAATACCAGGCTGACGCCGAAATCGCCAAGACCGTCATCCGGGAGGAGATATCGCGCATCCGGCAGTATCCGCTGCCGCCCGGATCGCTGCTGCGAAAGCCCAACGAGCCGTTCACCATCCCGTGCGGCGCGGAACGCCAGTTGGCCCGGTTCGGCTTCGAGCTTCGGGAGTGCACGGACATCGCCAAGCTGATGGAGCTGACCCTCCGAACGCTGCTCGGAGTGTTCGACGCCCGACTGGTCTGGCTGGGCGCGCGGCGGCAGGATTACGGCCGCCTCGAGTTCGTCGAAGGCCGAACCGCAGAAGGCGCCACTTCGATCGAACCCCCCAGCCTGGAAACGTACACGTATCGCTGCCTGGAACGCACCCAGTTCATCGTTGTGCCCCACACGGATGAGGAGCATACGCGATCCGCGATGGCCGTTCCGCTGGTCTCGCAGCGTGGCCGCCTCGGCGTGCTGTATGTGGACTCCAAGCCGGATTCGGGCATCTTCGACCTTGGGCATCTGGACCTGCTGTGTCTGTACGCCGCGGCCGTGGCCGTCCAGCTTGAGGCAATCGTCCAGGAGCAGATCCGCCTGCAGGAGGCCATTCGGGCCGGTGAGCTGTCCTTCATCCGCGAGATTCAGGATCGGCTGGATCCCACCAACGTTCCCCAGTGGGACCAGCTTCAATTCGCCGTCTACTGCAAGCCCGGGCTGGATCACACCGGGGACGTCTACGACGTGATGCGGATGCCCAACGGGCTGGCCACCTTTTTCGTCGCTCACGTATCCGGTCCGCCCACGCGCACGGCCATGGCCCTGGTAGAGATGCGGGCCGCCTTCCGCGTGGCCGCCCTGCACGCCGATCCTCCTCACGTGGTGCTTCGCGAAATCAACTGGCTGCTGGGAGATGATCGATCTGTCTGCAATGCCGTGGCCTGCGCCGTCGTCATCAATCCCAAGACGGGGGCCGCCGAATACGCGACGGCCGGCGGTATCGGGGCCCTCGTGGTTGACGAGCGTGGTGAACCCAGGCCCCTGGCCGACCCGGCTCTGCCGGAACTGGGCACCGTCAGAAATTTCGCCTATGCGTCCAAGTCTCTGCGAATCATGCCGGAAGAAACGCTGGTTCTCTATACGCCGGGGGCGTTGGTCGTGCGAAACGAGCAGGGCGAGCCCCTCGGACAGGATCGCCTCACGGAGGCCCTGTGCGACGGCTTCGGGATTCCCGCGTCGGACGCACTGAACAACCTGCTCGGGGATCTGGGCGGCTATTTCAAGCAGGGTCGGCAGCCGGACGATATCACCTTCGTCTTCATGCACCGAACGGGTGCATGACGCCTTTCCGGCCAAATGGGGTCACAACCATTGGTACAAAATGGGGTTATGACAGGCCATCCGGGATTAACCGGATTGAGAGTGTGATCCGATAAAATAAGTAGAGACAAACGCGCCGGGCGAGTTACGGATTTGTTACGTTGTCGGGCTCTCGACTTCGGGTAAACTACGAGCACAGGCTGGCGATGCCGGCTAATGAGAGATCTGGCGTGGTAAGGTTGAATCGGATCGGTGCTGTTCTGCGGCTGTGGCTGCCGGCCTTGCTGGTCGGTCTGGCCGTCGGCTGCTCGTCCACAGCGCCCGGCAGCCTGGTCCGCGCGCCGGACAGCAGCGAGGACGAAGCCCACGCCTCCGCGGCGGGCGTCGCGTGCGTTACTCCGGAAAACGTGGACGGGGTGATTGAATACCTTGCCGCCCGAATCCAGGCCGCACGCGATCGCGAGGGCCTGCCTCCTCTGGTGGTGAACCCGGTTCTCAACGCGGTGGCGGACGATTATGCCTGCCGGATGATTAACGGCGGGTTCTTTTCGCACGTGGATCCGGAAACGGGTTCATCCCCCGGGTTGCGCGTGCTGGAGGCCGGATACGACTTCCTTACGGTGGGGGAGAACCTTGCCGCCGGCCAGCGGACCGTGGATGAAGTGCTGCAGCAGTGGATGAGCAGCCAGGGGCACCGGGACAACATCCTGGACGCCACTTGGCGCGAGACGGGCATTTCCGTCCGCATGGGAGGCCCGCATGGCGTATACTGGGTCCAGGTATTTGCCGACCCGATCGAGTTGGATGCGGTCCCACCCGCCCCCTGGGCGGTCGTGGACCGTTGACTCGCCCTTGCCGCATGGCCCCGCCCGCCGGGAACAATGTTCACGAATCCGCCGTTCCGACCATTGCGGAAAACTGGCCGTAATCCTACCCTGAGCTTTTGCCAGCGCACGGTGTCCCGCATTGGAGAGAGTCCTTGCCCGCAGCCAGCCGCCCGACGATCAGGCATCATTGTGGTTTGTTCGGAATCTACGGTCATCCCGAGGCCGCCTACCTGACCCAGCTGGGGTTGTACGCCCAGCAGCATCGAGGGCAGGAGGCCGCCGGCATCTGTACGACGGACGGAACGCGCATCCGACGGGCGGCGGGCATGGGGCTGGTGGGGAACGTGTTCAGCTCCCGCACGCTGGAGGCGATTCGCAACCCGGTCGCCATCGGGCATGTGCGGTATTCGACCACCGGTCCCAACAGTGATCTGAACGTGCAGCCACTGCTGTTCGAGTTCGCGGGCGGCCAGGTGGCTACGGCCCACAACGGCAACCTCTGCAACGCAGCGCTGCTGCGCCGACAGTTCGAGGATGACGGGCATATCTTCCAGACCACGTGCGACACGGAGGTCATCGTCCACCTGCTGGCCAAGCCGGTGCATCAGGCCAAATCCGACCCGCTGGCTCACGTGCTGGGGCATCTCCAGGGCGCGTACTGCCTGCTGGTTCTGTCCGCGGATCGGCTCGTGGCCGCGCGCGACCCCTACGGCTTTCGGCCGCTTTCGCTGGGTCGGCTGGGAGACGCCTGGGTGGTGGCCTCGGAGACCTGCGCGTTCGACATTCTGGACGCGGAGTATGTCCGGGACATTGAGCCCGGCGAGATGATCAAGATCACGGCCGAGGGCGTGGCATCGAAGCGGTTTGCCCCGGTCAACGGTCGCGGCGCGGCCTGTATCTTCGAGCAGGTTTATTTCGCCGACCCGTCCAGCACGGTTTTCGGCCAGAATGTCCATCTTGTGCGGGTGGCCATGGGGCGTCGCCTGGCGGAGGAGGCGCCGGTGGAGGCGGACCTGGTGGTGCCCGTGCCCAACTGCGCCCGCTGTGCATCGATCGGGTATTCTCAGCGCAGCGGGATTCCCTTCGGGCGGGCGTTCACCACCAGCCATTTCTTCGGTCGGTCGTTCATCCTGCCCAACCAGAGGGACCGGGACTGGACGGTGAAGATGAAGCTCCGGGTGATCAAGGAGGCCGTGAAGGACCGTCGGCTGGTCGTGATCGAAGACTCGGTGGTCCGGGGCACCACCACGCGGAGCAAGATGAGCGCCCTGCGCCGGGCCGGAGCCAGGGAAATCCACCTTCGCGTCGCCAGTCCGCCGATCCGGCATCCGTGCTATTTCGGGATCGACTTTCCGGACCCGTCCCACCTGGTGGCGCCCGGGCGCTCGGTGGAGGACATCCGGGATTACCTGGAGGTGGACTCCTTGCACTATCTGTCCGTAGAGGGGATGCTCAGCGCGGTGAACATGCCGAAGGACAAGTACTGCACCGCCTGCTTCACGGGCGACTACCCGGTGGACGTGGATCACCCGGTGAGCGAGCACGCGATGGAGCGCCGGCAGCTCCGCATGTTCCGATAGCCGCGGGAGCACTCGTGCGGAATCCGGCGGGTCCGGTTCCGCTCCGGGGATCGTGATTCGCACCCTGTAGACTGCGTACGCTGCGCACTATGGCCCGAGAGAAGCTGACATACAAAGACGCCGGCGTCGACATCGATGCCAACGCGGCCTGGGTCAACCGCATCCGCACCGCGATGACCAGCACCTTCTCGCCGCGGGTCTGGCGCAACCACGGCGGGTTCGCCGGGCTGTTCCGGCTGGATTATGCCGAGACGCTGTTCCGCAAGGAGTATCGCAGCGCTTCGCTCGTCGGCTGCGCCGACGGCGTGGGCACCAAGGTTCTGCTGGCCGTGGAACTCAACCGGCTCGAAGGCATCGGCGTCGATCTGGTGGCCATGAACGTCAACGACCTGATCACGTGCGGGGCCGAGCCGCTGTTCTTCCTCGACTACCTGGCCGCGCACAAGCTCGATCCCGATCGTCTGGTCGTGGTGATCGACAGCATTGCCGCCGGCTGCCGCGAGGCCGGCTGCGCCCTGCTGGGCGGCGAGACCGCCGAGATGCCCGACCTTTACCGGGAGGGCCATATCGACCTGGCCGGGTTCGCGGTGGGGGTGGTGGAATCCAGCCGGGTCGTCGCCCGCGAGCGGGTCAGTCCGGGCGACTGCCTGGTGGCCCTGCCCTCCAGCGGCGTGCATTCCAACGGGTTCACGCTCGTGCGCCGCCTGCTGCAACACAACGGGGTGGATCCGCACCGGCCGTTCGACGAGACCGGGCGAACGCTCGGCGAGGCGCTGTTGACGCCCACCCGCATCTACGTCCGATCCGTGCTGTCCACGTTGAAGCGATACCGGCGCAAGCGGGTGATCACCGGGATGGCCCACATCACCGGCGGCGGATTGCCCGAGAACGTGGCCCGCATTCTGCCGCCCCGCTGCAACGCCGTCATCGACCGCCAGGCGTGGAGGCCGCCGCGGATCTTCACTTTTCTGCGGGATCTCGGAGTGGATCACAACGAGATGTACCGCGTATTCAACATGGGGATCGGCTACGTACTGGCCGTCCGGCCCGCGTTCGTCGCGGGTGTACAGCGCAACCTCCGTCGTGCGGGGGAAGCCCCGTTCGTCATCGGGAAAGTCAAGCGAGGCCAGGGCCTCGTGGAGCTTCGGTGACGTCCACCGCCCTCGGTTTCATTGTCCGTAACGCGCCTGGAACTCCGCAAAATCGTCCAGGTCCACGTCGCCGTCCAGGGCAAAGTCAAAGACCTCGCATTCCGCCTGCGGATACCCGCCGCCGGGACCGCTGACGCACGCGGGGAACAACGCGAAATCGGCCATCGTGAGAATGCCGTTGCCGTCCGCGTCTCCGTTCGGCCAGGGCTTCACAA
Source organism: Planctomycetota bacterium (assembly GCA_052034525.1). Classification (GTDB taxonomy): domain Bacteria; phylum Planctomycetota; class Phycisphaerae; order UBA1845; family UBA1845; genus JAFGJQ01. Next base: position 7,345 of record JBPOIK010000036.1, on the reverse strand, counting down.
AGACCCACTTGGCGGCGTCGGTGTACACCCGGTAGTTCCAGGTCGGGCTGGGACGACCGGTCACCGTTTCTTCCGAGACGTCCAGGGAGCCGTTCGCCTCGCTCTGTCCGGCGGCGAACCAGAACTCGCCGAGGGAAATCCACTGGTCGTAGTTGCCCGGTTCGGCAGCGCCGCTGGATATCTGGTCCACGAGCAGATCCGTCTGGCCGAGGTGGTGTTTCACCCGATGCCGCGAATCGTAGCAGTTGGCGCCGTTCGCCCAGGTGACGAACACTTCGTAGCGACCCGGCGTCACGATCTCGGGAACGAACCGGGCATGGTCGGTCCCCGCGTTGGGCACTTCGTACGTGATGAAACGGCTGCCCGAACCCACAAGGCCCGGGACCGAGCTCTTGATGATGCTGTCCGCCCAGGCCCCGAACTCCTGGTAGGCCGGGGCGGGCGTCACCGCACCGCCCGCCGTGCGGGATTCCAGAATGATGTCCGGCGGGGGCGGAAGCGGCGGCTCTCCGGCTTCGAACCCGAAGAAATTCAGCACGCAAATCATCACCGCCAGCCGACTGGTGTCGCTGGTGATGGCTTCGAACGGGAATCCCAGGTATACCATCTGGTACGTGCCGTCGTAGACCACGGCCGCGCCGCCGCCCACGCCGCCCACGTAGTTCATGGAGACGACGCTGCCGCCATTGGCGGCCACCACGTCGGGCGAATTGACGTTGTAGATGGTCGAACCGTTGTCGAAACTGAACTCGCCGATCCCGTCGAAAATCGAACCCGCCGCCGGCTCCACGAAGTATGTGCCGGCCGAATCGGCCACATAGGCGGCCTTCAGGATGTTGTTGTAGAACCCGACCCCGTTGCCGTAGCCCACCAGATCGTAACCAATCTCAGATCCGGAAACGAAGAGCTTTCCACCGCCGAGCAGGTAGACCCCCACCCGCGTCTGCTCCAGCGGCTCAAACGTCGCGTCGGCAACGGACTCCTTGCCCAACTGCCAGATGACGGCCGTATAGGGGGGCAGGGTCACGTCATTGTCGCGCACGGCCTCATTGGCGCAATAGTCGAACGCCAGCCCGGTCGGCTGCAGGGCCGCGGCGTACGTGCGGGAATAACCGTAATGATTCATCCGCTTGGGGCGTTCACGCCGCATCGGATTAGCGCTGTACGGATCGTCTTCCTCCAGCAGCATCCAGCGGTCCATCCGGTCGAAGCCGTTGACGATCAGCAGCGGACTGGTTCCGCTGGCGCTGACGCGCACCGCCCCGATCTCCGACGGGAACGACTGCCCGCCCTGGTTGGTCGCGACGACCCGGACGTACCGGATGGCCCCGACCGGCAGGCCGGTCAGATCCATCTGGGTGGACGTGGTGGGCGTGCCCTCGTCAAAACCAAGTCCGTCCTGGCTGACCTGAACCCGGTAGCCCGTCGCCGGATCCCCCAGCAGGCCGTTGCCGGAATTCGAAGGCGGCGGCCGCCAGGAGACGCGCACGGTTCCGTCGCCCAGGTTTCGAACGGCCAGATGGGTGGGCGGCTCGGGCAGCAGCGTGGCATTGATCGCCGGCGTGGAGCTGGGCCCGTCGTGATCGTGGTACCACCATTTGACGACTGCCTGGTACACGGCCCGGGACACCATGTCCCGGAACCGCGGATCGACGAGAGAGTTGGCGTCCAGCTCGTTGTCGTGGTAGGCCACCTCGATCAGCACGCCCGGCATTTCGTCGTTGTTGCTGGGGTTCAACTCGCCGAACCACGCGGTGTACAGTCGGCCGGGCCAGTTCGGATCGTTCCAGGCGATCCGCAGATCGTTGACGATCTCATCGCGAATTCGAACCGCCAGCGTGTTGCTGCCCGCTACGCCGCTGAACTGGCTGAACGGGCTGGGCGGTCCGTTGGGGCCGTAGACGTACACGTCGGTCCCGTGTCCCACGGCGGAGCTCCCCGTCGCGTTGCTGTGCCAGGAAATGTAGATGGAGTCCTCCCAGCTTTCGTTTTCCCATTTGGCGTAGCGAGGCATCGCGTTCACGGAGCCCAGCGGCGTGGTGACATGCCCCATGAAGACGCCGTAGTACATGCCGGATTCCTCCCAGCGCGGGAACCCGCTGACCTTGCCGCCGTCGACGTAATCGCCCATGCCGCCGCCAAACCGGACCGCGTCGGCGATCACGTACGTGCTGGGGTCCGAGCCGACGTTCGATATCTGCACGGAACCTCTGGGAACGTCTCGACCGGCGGCGAAGTGATACAGGCCCAGGAAGCGCCATGTGTTGCCGTCCTGCTGCATGTTGATCAGGTGCGTGGTGGTGCCGCCGGTGTGGTTCACCCGGACCGTCGCCGCGGTGGAGCGGTTGCCGGCGCTCGGCGTCCAGACGTACACCGCGTATTCATCGTCCGTCGGGAACGACGGCGCATATGTGGCGACGGCCGTCTCGGTCGTGCTGGTGGCGGCATATTTGTAGTTCGTGCCGTACCACGTGCCGGCCCCGGTGCTGTTGGTCCACGTGCCGCTGACGCTGAAATCCGGCGCGGCGTCCGTATTGTCGATAATCACCATGTGGGGGTTCATGTCGCGCTCGCGGCACGGCCAGACGTTCGCCCCGGCGTTGTGCAGATAGCGGGCCAGGTGCAGGAAGACGGCTTCCCCGTTGCTGTGGTCCTCGATCAGGCCATAGCTGTTGCCCCGCTGCGTCGCCCAGCGATTCAGCGCAGAGCTGTATACCCACCCGTGGCCCGGGCTCAGGAACACCGTCTTGCCGGAAAGGGCGCCCTGGGGGCGTCCCGGGTTGTACGTCGGCAGCCCGCCCGCCCGCTGGCCGGCGTCCATGTCCTCCGGCTTGTCCAGTGGACCTTCCGGCGGTGGGAGGTACTCCGGCAGCGGTTGATACTCGGCCAGGGGCGCTCCCAGAGGCTTGACAAAGACGCCGAAGCCCCGAACGCCGTCGAGCGGCTTGAGAATGCTGACCTGCTCACGGATGATCTGCTCGCAGTCCTCATCGGTGAGGGTGTCCAGAAACGCCGCGGGCATCTGCATATACGCCGCCACGTACCCTTCCATCTCGTCCACGCGATCCAGCGTAGTGCCGGCCGGAAGCGACGTGGCGAAGGGATCCACCGCGCGCAGAGCGGCCTCGGCTACCCAGACCTGCATCCGGGCGGAGGCCTCCCGCTGCAACGGTTCATCCGCCCAAGCCGGGCCGGACGCCAGGGCAAAGACCAATGCCAGAACGCAAACGCCCACCAGGGCGGAGTCCGGGCGTGACAGCGGATTCGCACGGCGGATTTCGATCATGATTGCATCTCCCAGCACGAAGGCCCCGGACGGTCCGTAAGCCATGGACCGAGTCGAGGCCGGGTGGAACCTTCCCCTCGGCACGTCGAGAGTATTATAGCGGATGGAGGCGGGTCAAGGCGAGGGGCTTCCAGAATCCAGAGGTTTTCGGACCCGGCCGCACGTGAGCTGGAGCGGTCCGGCGGCGATCGTTACAATTCCGCCCCGGCGCCTTGCGTCCGGCTGCAGGAGTACTTTGAATTGTCCAGACCACCCATCATCGGCATCCCGAACGAACGAATCCGCCACGCACACGTCGCCATCCGGGATCAGAACACGGTTTCTCGTGGATACAGTGACGCCATTCGCTCACGGGGCGGCATTCCGCTGGTCATTCCCGTGGTCGACGATGTGGCGCACCTGCCGGACGTCATTGGGCGGCTGGACGGGTTGCTGGTTCCCGGTTCGGACGACATTCCTCCCGCGCGATACGGGGCCCCCCCCCATCCCACGGAAAAACCCATGCCCGACGCGCAATACGAGACATGGTCCGCTCTGATCCGGCTGGCGATCGATCGCGAGGTGCCTGCGCTGCTCATCTGCGGCGGGCTTCAGGTGCTGAATGTGTTTCTGGGCGGGACGCTGATCCAGGACATTCCGTCGCTGGTGGGGGTCTCCGTTCGCCACCGCAGCGGCACGCAGGTTGACGCCACGCATGAGGTCGACTTGGAACCGGGCAGCCGGCTTGCGGAAATCCTGGGTCCGGGGCGTCGGACAATCAATTCCGCCCATCACCAGGCCGTTGATCGGCTTGGCGCCGGCCTCCGCGTGACGGCCCGTTGCCCGGGTGACGGCATTGTGGAGGCCCTGGAGCTTCCGGAGCATCCTTTCTGCCTGGCCGTCCAATGGCATCCCGAGCGGTATTCCGAGGGCGATTCCAGCGAGCGGCTTTTTCGGACGTTTCTGGCCGCCTGTCGCACAATTCAGGGCTGAAGTCGCGCGAGCGTCCTGATACAATCCAGAGAGTGCCGGGTCGCCGGCCCGCGTGGGCCGCGGGGGCGATCGGCCAGGAGGGAATGGAACGTCTCGCGCGATCGAGTCCCCCGGATCCTCGCCGGGGGCCAAGCGCCGGTTTCACCGTCCAGATCCACAGGAGGAGGCAGAATGCGGTTCTCATCACGACATCGAAGGATGCCGTCTGTAGTGGTGGCGTTCGCGATCGCGTTGATCGCGATCCCCTGCGCGGCCCAGGATCCCGAGGTCCGGGCCATGTGGGCCTCCCGTTATGAGTGGCCTCACACCAACCCGACCACCTGCAAGGCCACGATCGACGCCATCATGCAGAACCTGGCCGACGCGAATTTCAACGCGGTTTTCTTCCAGATTCGCGGGCAGGCCGACACGCTCTATCCATCGCCGGAAGAGGTCTGGTCCGTCCTGATCGGCGGCGCGGACCCGGGCTGGGATCCGCTGGCGTACGCCATCGCGGCGGCCCACAGCCGGGGCATTGCGTTTCACGCTTACATCAACACGCACCCGTGCTGGGCGTCGGGAACGCACTCTCCTCCGCCGAATCCGAATCACCTGTTTTACGCGCATTGCAACGCCGCGGACCCGGCGCATCGCGACTGGCTGCACCACAACGTGCCGGACAATCCCGTACAGTTCAGTGAAAGCGACTACGTGTGGATGGCGCCCGGCGTGCCGGACTTCCAGGCATATGTTCGCCGACAGATTCTCTACGTGGTGGAGAACTACGACGTAGACGGCGTGCACTTCGACCGCATCCGGACGCCCTGGTCGGGTCAGCCGTCGTACGATCCGATCAGCCTGGCCCGGTACAACAGCCCCTGGAGCAACCCGGAGGGCCTGAACTTCACGCAGTGGACGGCCGACCAGATCACCCGGAACGTGCGCGACATCTACGCCGCTGTCATGGCCGTTCGGCCGGAGGTCGTGGTCAGCGCCGCCGTGTACGCCAACCCGCTGTCCGCACCGACCGCCCAACACCAGGACGCGCTGGCCTGGGCGAACACCGGCGGCCTGGACATGCTGGTGCCCATGATGTACTCGGCGGGCGGTGCCGGCTCCACGTGGGATACCCGGTTGCAGTTGTGGCTCTCCGGAGCCCCGGCCCGCCAGGTGGTGGCCGGCCACATCACCAGCCAGGGCACGGCCTCCCTGCTGGAACAGGTGGAATTGACGCGTCTGCGCGGCGGACACGGGAACTCCGTTTTCTCCTACTCTTCCTTCACCGGCTGGCCTTCCTACGTGGCCAACGTGTACCAGACGCCGGTCAGCGTACCGGACATGGCGTGGAAGACCTCGCCCACGACAGGCATCATCTACGGATTCGTCACCGGGACCGGCGGTCAGCCGCTGGCCGACGCGAACCTCGTCCGGTCCGGCTCGGATTATGTCGCCCTCTCCACGGGTGACGGGTTCTACTCGTTTCTGCTGGTGCCGCCCGGCACACACAGCCTGAACGTCTCGCACAGCGGCTACGCCCCGACGACCGCAACGAACATCGTGGTCGCCGCGGGTGACGTCGTTCGCCGCGACATCTCGTTGACCAATCTGCTGGCTCCCGTCATCGCCGAGGTCGAGCCGGATCCGGACCCGGCCACCGCCGGGGTGGAGTACATACGGCAACTGACATTAGTCGCGGGAGATGCCGAGAGCTGGACGCTGCTGGAGGGTCCATTCGGCGCCCAGGTGGATGCGACGGGGCGGGTGTATGGCTGGACTCCGGCAATGACGGACCTGGGACGAACGTTCGCGTTTTCCGTGCAGGCCGCCAACGCGGCCGGGTCCGATACGGCGGATTGGTCCGTGCAGGTGGTCAGCGCGCCGCCGTGCACGATCCGGCAAATCACTGACTTCGAGGGGTATGCTCCTGGAACGCGGGTCCTGTTCAACGTTCCGCGATACAGCGGAAGCACGTCGGAGGATCTGGCCGACACCCCGAACGTCGCGGCAGTTAGCACGGACCCACCGGCCTTCAGCGGCAACCAGTCCCTCAAGGTGCAATGGCAGTGGATTGACACCGACCCCCAACGCTGGATGCGGCTGACGACGCACAACGCCCCGCACGTGCCCAACCCCACCATCACGCTCGATCGGCCGATCCGCGTGCGGCTGCGGGCGGAGGCCGGGCGGTTCCGACTGGCCATCGGCATCCGGGAAACGGGCACGTCGGCGGAAATCGGCGAGGACGGCGGGGCGGCCGGCGCCATCGAATGGGTGGGCGCGGCATCGGATGTGAACGGCGCTCCGCAGGGGGTGCTTGTGGAACCCCAGCCGGGAGTTTGGCAGACCTTCATTTTCGACCCGCTGACCGATCCCATCCACGGCATGACCGGCGACGGGACGCTCTACACGCCCTCCAACAAGGGTGTGCTGGAGCACATTGCGTTTTCCCTCGTGGATTCGGCGGGCCCGATCACGGTGTACATCGATGATGTCGACCTGCTGTGCGGCAAGCCTGCGTTCGGCGATATGGACGGGGACGGCGACGTGGATATGAACGATTATCCGCTTTGGGCGGACTGCTTCCACGGCCCCAACGTCACGGTCGGGTCGGAGTGCCGGGCGGCGGACGCCGACGGCGACGGCGATGTGGACCTGAGGGATTTCCAGCTTCTCTCGGGCATTCTGATCTGGTAAGCGGGCTGGACGCACGGTGACGGCTGGAAACGAAGCAAGCGGCTTGCCCGCGCGCGGGGCGGCTTATGCCCGTCTGTGCTGCGCCAGCCGGGGTCGAATGCCCGGCCGACGCCAGGATTTCTTCCTGCCTCGAGGCCCCGGCTTCGGTTATGGTACGTTCCGAGCCGTAGTCACGGACGGGCGTGAACGATGACGACGCAGGATCTGCCGCGCAGCATCGGAGTCTGGGGCGGCGCCGCCATCATGGTTGGCGTCATGATCGGCAGCGGCATCTTCCGCACTCCGACTGGAGGTAGTCTCACTTCCTGTGGAATTTGAAAAGGCGAGGGGCATCCTCCATAAGTGTTTTTTGCGAAAGCACTTTGAAAGGAGGAGCCCCCATGGGCAATACAACCGATCGAGGCAGGAAGATCA
>JBPOIK010000048.1:0-6888 GCA_052034525.1 Planctomycetota bacterium | reverse complement strand
ATGGCGATTTGTCGGACGAAGCCGCCGCGACTGGTGGTGGATCTTCGCCAGGTTGGTTATATGGATTCATCGGGCGTCAGCGCGCTGGTGGAGGTATTCCGGAGTGTGCATGCGTACGGGGGCGCGCTGCTGCTTCTGTCGCCCACCGACCGGGTGCGAGGCATGTTCCAGATCGCCAAGCTGGACCGGTTCTTCACGATAGTCGAGTCCGAGGAAGAGGCGCTGCACGATGGCTGATCCGCCGTCCAGCGAAGGGCCGATCACGTCCGGTTCTCCGTTGCGCAGGGCGGTGGAAGCGGTCGGAGACGCGGTCTTGGCGATGGGCAGGAGCGGCGTGCGGACCGTGCATTTCACGGGCGAAATGACGGTGGTGCTGCGGGAGACGGCCCGCTGGATCGGCCGCAGCCTGCTGCGACCGCAGGTGCGCCTTCGGGGCGATGCGCTGGCGGCCCAGATGGTGCGTGTGGGGGTGCGCAGCATCGGCATTGTCGTGCTGGTGCAGCTTTTCATCGGGATCATTCTGGTGCTGCAGCTGGCGCCGACGCTCGAGAGCTACGGGCAGATCGAGCAGGTGGCGACGGTGGTGGCGGTCGCCACGGTGCGGGAGCTGGGTCCGCTGATCACGGCGATCGTGCTGAGCGGCTTCGCGGGCGCCTCGATTGCGGCGGAGATCGGGGCGATGAAGGAGACGGAGGAGATCAAGGCGCTGCGGGCCCACGCGCTGAATCCCTACCATTTCCTGATCATGCCGCGTTTTCTGGCCACGATGATCATGACGGGCGGCCTGGCGGTGATTGCGGACGTGGTCGGCGTGTGCGGCGGGTTTCTGACCAGTTGGCTGGTTCTGGACATTCCGCCGCAGACCTACCTGGACATCACGCGGGGGGCGCTGGATCACGCGGATTACCTGACGGGCCTGTTCAAGGCGGGCGTATTCGGCATGTTGATCGCACTGATCGCCTGTTGCGAGGGGCTTGGCGTGACGGGCGGCGCGGAGGGCGTGGGCCGGGCCACAACGTCCACCGTGGTGAAATCCATCGTGGCGCTGATCGGCGTGGACGCCGTGTTCACGACCGTGTTCTATGTGTTCGGGATTTGAGGGACGCGGGCTCCGGCGGGGCGGGCGATGGCATCGGATGTGGTCATCTCGGTGCAGGAGGTCGTAAAGACCTTCCCGCGGCTGGACGGCACCCCGGCGCGCGTGCTGGACGGCGTCACCTTCGACGTGCATCGCGGCGAGACGATCGTGATCATGGGAGGCAGCGGCTGCGGCAAGAGTACGCTGCTGAACTGCCTGATCGGCGAGTTTCCGGTGGACGCCGGGCGCATTCTCTACCGGACGGCGCGGATGCCGGCGCCGCGGGATCTTGCCGCTATGAGCGAGTCGGAGCAGAACGAGCTGCGCAAGCATTTCGGCATTCTGTTCCAGAGCGGCGCGCTGTTCAACTCGATGTCCGTGGCGGACAACATCGCGCTGCCGATCCGCGAGCACTCCCGCGTGCCCGCCCGGCTGATCGAGACCATCGTCACGCTGAAGCTGGAGCAGGTGCGGATGCTGGAACACCGCGACAAGATGCCCAGCCAGCTTTCGGGCGGCCAGAAGAAGCGGGTGGGCCTGGCCCGGGCAACGGCCCTGGATCCGGAGATCCTGTTTTATGACGAGCCGTCGGCCGGACTGGACCCGGTGACCTCTGCGGCCATCGACGAACTGATCATGGACCTGTCCAGGAAGCTCCTGGTCACCAGCGTGGTGGTGACGCACGAGATGGATTCGGCGTTTCGCATCGCGGATCGGATGGTGATGTTGGATCGGGGTCGGGTGCTCAAGATCGGCTCCCGGCGGGACTTCGAGATCCTGCGGGACGCCGCCCCGGAGACCCTGTCGCAGTACGAAGACAGGCTGATGAACCAATTTCTCAACGGATACAGTCGCGGTCCGTTGACGGATGCGACGGGAACGAGCGAATTTGAACGGCTGATTACCGCCGGCTGACGGCGTGGGGAGCGCTTCGGGCCATGGCCAAACCGACGAACACCTTCGCGCTGGGGCTGACCGTGATCGTCATGCTGGTTCTGTTTTTCGGCACGTTGGTGTTCATCGGGGGCAGCGGCCTGTTCGGGCCCGCCCGGAACGCATACGCCGTGCGCTTCCCCGCTTCGGCGCCCCTGCCGGATGAGATGGCGGCCGGCGCCCCGGTCTTCTGCGGCCTGTTGCAGGTCGGCTCGGTGGACCGCGTGTCGCATGAAACCGAACGCGGCGCGGATGACCGGTCCGCCAGGCTGTTTGTGCGGCTGGACATCCGTGTGGATCGGCGAGTGCCGCTGCGAAGCGATTGCCGAATCGTCGCCCGCGGGCCGCTGCTGGGCGGCGGCGGCAAGCTGGTGATTGTGGATCCGGGACTGCACGGGCGGCCGGTGACGCCCGGAAGCGTGATCGACGGGATGCCGGCCGGCACGTTCGATGCCGCTCTCGATGCGCTGGCGGGCGAGCTGGATCCGCACAACCCGGCCGGGCTGGTGACGCTCGTGAAAACGGAGCTCGACGCGGACAACGCCCGCTCCGTGATGGCGAAAATCCACCGGTCCGTCGAGGATTTGAACCTCATCACGAAGAACCTGGCCCGCCAGACGGACGCGCGCGACCGCGAGGCCCTGCTGGCCAAACTGGGGCTGATTCTCGACTACGTCAACGAGGCCACCGGCTCCCTGCGCGACCAGCTCACTCTGAGGTCGGACGAGGTGGTCCTGGGCAAGTTGCACAAAGGGCTGGATACGCTCAACGCGGACCTGGAGGCCGTCCGGGCCCTGATTCAGGACAACCGGCCCACCATCGACGACACGCTGGCCGGCCTGCGACAGACGGTGGACACGGTGCAGCATGGCATCGCTGCGCCGCTGGCCGAGCAGTTGGACACGGCGGTTGATGCCAGCCTGTTGAACAAACTGCACGTTTCTTTCGACCGGCTCAACCGGTCGCTCGCGGACCTGACCGTTGTGACGGGCGAGACCCGGCAGGTGCTGGTGCTGAACAAGGAGCGGCTCAACGGCATATTCGCCAACGTGAACGAGACGAGCGCCCACCTGAAGGCTGCATCCAAGGAAATCCGCCGCAGCCCGTGGCGGCTGCTGTACCGGCCGACGCTGGAGGAGACGCGGGAGCTGAACATCTTCGATGCGTCGCGGGAGTTCGCTACGGCCGCAGCTCATCTGGAGGACTCGTCCGCGCAGTTACGGGCCCTGCTGGACGCTTACGGCGGGCAGGTCGCCGCCGACGATCCGGACCTGCTGGCCATCAAGGCCCGGCTTCAGGAAACCTTCGCGCGATTCACACAAGCGGAATCCGCACTCTGGAAGGAACTCTCCGTTCGCTGAGCGACCGGTTTCGACCGCGACCGTCCGGACGCCCGGGGCGCGATGCGCGTGCCGCTCGGGCCAGGTCCGATATTGCTCCGCCTCCCGCCGGCGTCCCGGGGATCGGTCCGGACCCCGCCGATAATAAGGTCAATTCTCCGTCGCCAAGAACCGATGCCTTGGGCAACGCACGATTCCCGACGCGAATCCGGGCGGGCGACCGGGCCGGCCCGCAGCCGGATCGCACGGGCGGCGGCGACGATACGGCGATATGTGGCCACTGCGCACCATCGGATTTCTGGGCATCTTCCTCACTGCCTGTGTGGCGGCGGCATATTACCCCATCATCGGGCTTGCCAACTACGTGGCCATTTATCACTTGTATCCGGAGAGTCACTGGTGGGGTCGGCCCCTGCTGCCGCTGGGCATCCGTTATTCGCTGTGGGCGGCCGTTTCCATGCTTGTGGGCATGACGATCGGCGCGGTCACCCGCCGTCTTCCGGAGAACCGCCCCGCACTCACGTTGTGGGAGATGCTGGCGGCCGGCCTCGTGGTGCTGGCCGTCCTGAGCTATTACACGGCCGATTCGGTCGTGCCGGTGCAGACGCAGATGCTGGACAAGTTTCTGAAGATGATGCTGTTTGTCTTCTGTTTTGTCCGGCTGGCGACGAAGTGGTCGGGCTTCATGACCGTCGTGTGGGTGTTCGTGGTAGGCAGTCTGCTGCTGGGGCATGAAGCGTATCACATTCCGCCGCAGGAGTTCGTGCTGGGTCGTCTGCAGAGCATCGGCGGCACGGACTTCCGGGCCTCTTCGGGATTCGCGGCCCATATGTCCGCCATGCTTCCGTTTATCGGGGCCGCCTTTCTGGCCACGCGGACGTGGTGGGTGCGGATCATTCCTTTGATTGCCGCGGTCCTGAGTTTCAACGCCGTCGTGCTCTGTCGCACGCGATCGGCGTTCCTCGGTCTGGCCGCCGGCGTCCTGACGGCCGCCCTGATGGCGCCGCGATCCTGGCGATGGAAGCTGTACCCCGGATTGATTGTCGCCGTGGCGGGCGCGTATTTCCTGATCGATCCGCATTTCGTCGAACGCATGGAGACCATGAAGACGCCGGAATCCCGACAGGCAGACGCGGCCATCAGCCTGCGCTACGAGATCTGGGAGGCCGGCCTGTCCATGGTGGCGGCCGAACCGATGGGCGTGGGCATCGGGGCGTTCGGGTTTCGGATCGGCGAATGGAACCCGGAGCTCCACGGTCGGGCGGCCCACAACACGCTGTTGCTCTGCGCGGTGGAACTCGGCGTGCCGGGGCTGATCGTCTATGTCCTGATCGTTCTGGTGTCGTTGTGGCAGCTCCACAGTGTGTACCGGCGCTCGGATGAGACGGACGACCCCCGCCAGACCCGCATCTGGGCCTTCGCGGTATTCGTGTCGCTGGTCATCTATCTTACGGCCGGCCAGTTCACGGAGCGATTCTACACGGAGTCCCTCTGGTGGATTCTGGCGATGCCGACCTGTCTGCAGCGCATCGCCATGCGGGAGATCCACGCGCGCACTCGAGCGGCGCAGGCGGACGACTGGCTCCACGGCGATGCCGATCAGGTGTCTTTCGGTGACGCGCTGCCGGCGGCGCGGGTCAGCACCGGCTGACTCCGCGCCGGCCGCAACGCGGTTTCTCAGAATCTCTCGGCGATGCTCTTACCCTGCATGAACAGGAGCAGGTAATCGCCGCCGCCGGCCTTGGAGTCCGTGCCGGACAGGTTGAAGCCGCCGAACGGCTGCACGCCGACCAGGGCTCCCGTGCATTTGCGGTTGAGGTACAGATTCCCCACGTGGAACTCGTGCCGCGCGCGCTCCAGCCGCGAGCGGTCGTTGGAGCACAGCGCGCCGGTCAGGCCGAACTGCGTTCCGTTGGCGATGTCCAGTGCGTCATCAAAGTCGCGGGCTTTGATCACCGCCAGCACCGGTCCGAAGATCTCCTCCTGCGCGATGCGGGCATTGCGATCCACGTCGGCGATGATGGTCGGCGGGACGAACCAGCCGCCGTCCGGCACGCGGCCGCCGGCGAGCACCGTCCGGCCCTCCTTCTTGCCGATGTCGATGTAGCCGTTGATGTTCTTGTAGGCGGTCTCGTCAATCACGCCGCCCATGAAAAGGTTCTCCTGGCTGGCCGTGTGCCCGATGGTCAGCATCTTCGCCCGGTCCACCACCTTTTCGAGCAATGAATCGTACACGTCGCGGTGCGCGATCAGCCGCGAGCACGCCGAGCACTTCTGGCCCTGGAAGCCGAAAGCGGCGGCCACGACGGCATCGGCGGCGGAGTCGAGGTCGGCGGTTTCGTCCACGACCATGCAGTCCTTGCCGCCCATCTCGAGGATCGTGCGCTTCAGCCAGATCTGCCCCGGCTGAACCTTGGCGGCCTTCTCGAAGATGCCCTTGCCGACCTCCATCGATCCGGTGAACGCGATGTTGCGGGTCAGCGGGTGGCAGACCAGGTGATCGCCCACGGCAGATCCCGGACCGGGCACGAAGTTCAGCACGCCCGGCGGCAGACCGGCCTCTTCGAGAATCTCCACGAACTTGGCGGCGATGACCGGGGCCGTGCTGGCCGGCTTGAGAACCACGGTGTTGCCCGTCACGATGGCCGCCGTGGTCATACCCAGGGCGATGGCCAGTGGGAAGTTCCAGGGGGGAATGACCACGGTGACGCCCAGCGGGATGTACCGCAGTTCATTCTCCTCGCCGGGATACGGCACCACCGGCTGGCTGCCGCCCAGACGCATCATCTCGCGAGCATAGAACTCCAGGAAATCGATGGCCTCGGCCGCGTCGGCGTACGCCTCGATCCAGCTTTTGCTGACCTCGAAACACATCCAGGCGGCCATCTCGTAGATGCGGCGGCGCATGATCGCGGCTGCCTTGATCAGGATGCGAGCCCGCGCGTCCGAATCTACCCGGCTCCACGTTTTGAAAGTCTCGGCGGCCGTCTTGATGGCCTGCTCGGCGTGGTCCACCGTGGCCTTGCCCACGTGCCCGATGACCTGCGAATGGGCGGCGGGGCAGACCGAGGTGATCCGATCGCGGGTTTCGATCTTCTGGTTGCCGATCCGCAGGGGATACGATTGCCCGAGGTTTTTCGATACCTCCGTGATGGCATCGAGCATGTTTGCACGGGGGCCGTCCTTGGAGAAATCGACGTAAGGTTCGTTGTGGAATGGGATTAGCACAGCGAGCACCTCCTGTGTGGCCTGTTGGCCAAGTAGCGGGTTCCTTCTGACTGGCGGGCAAGAAAACACAAGACGGGTGTCCCGCCGAGCCTCGCGATGCATCTTATACCATGTTGCAGCATAGAGTGCCAGCCATCCCCGGCGGCGGGCGGATCAGGGGGCTGTTGACGGGGTGGTTGCGGGTACCCGACTCGTACCCGTGACACGCCTGCCCGGGGCCGAATCGGGTGAATCGGGACAGCCTGTCGTTTCCCCGGGGCGGTTTCCCAGAGAAACGAAACCCCTGGGCCGCCACGAGAACGGCCTACC
>JBPOIK010000053.1:0-104547 GCA_052034525.1 Planctomycetota bacterium | reverse complement strand
TTGTCGCGACAGTTGAATGACACTGGGTTTCATGGGCGTTCCCTTTCTGCCGGATGGACCGGCGTTCGTAATTATCTGGGAACGCCCATCTTACGCGCGGCCTCATTACAGCGCAACTTTATTTAGGGGATTGGGCGACTTGGCCGCAGTTGTAAAGAGGCAAACCGACCACGACGCCGCGAAGACCACTATGGAAAAACGCATAGTCGAAGCCACCCTTACCACCGCCCAGCAGCTTGGGTCCGTCGTCAAGTCCGCGCGGGACATCATGCGCAAAGACAAGGGGCTATCCGGCGACCTGGACCGGCTGCCTATGCTCACCTGGGTCATGTTCCTCAAGTTCCTCGACGACATGGAGCAGATCGAGGAGTCCCGGGCGAAGCTGGCCGGCAAAAAGTACCGGCCCGCCATCGAACGCCCCTACCGCTGGCGCGACTGGGCCGCCGACGAGGGCGGCATCACCGGCGACGACCTCATCCGCTTCGTCAACCAGGACGAGGCCGTCCGCCCGGACGGCACCCGCGGCCCCGGCCTGTTCGCCTGCCTCCGCGCCCTCCGCAGCGCCAACGGCCGCGACCGGCGCGACGTGGTCGCCACCGTCTTCGCCGGCGTGGTCAACCGGATGATCAACGGCTACCTCCTCCGCGACGTCATCAACAAGGTGAACCAGATCCACTTCACGTCGTCGGAGGAAATCCACACCCTCGGCCACCTCTACGAGACCATGCTCCGCGAGATGCGCGACGCCGCGGGCGATTCCGGCGAGTTCTACACGCCCCGGCCGGTCGTCCGCTTCATGGTTACGGTGACAGACCCCCGTCTGGGCGAAACCGTCCTGGACCCGGCCTGCGGCACCGGCGGCTTTCTGGTGGAGGCGTACCAGCACCTGGCCAAACAGTGCCAGACCGTCCAGCACCGCCGCACCCTCCAGGAGAAGACCCTGTACGGCGGCGAGGCGAAACCCCTGCCGTACCTGCTGTGCCAGATGAACCTGCTGCTGCACGGCCTGGAGTTCCCCCAGATCGACCCGGGCAACAGCCTGCGCGTCAAGCTGACGGACCTGGGCGTGAAGGACCGGGTGGACGTCATCCTCACCAACCCGCCGTTCGGCGGGGAGGAGGAGGCCGGCATCAAGGGCAACTTCCCGGAAGACAAGCAGACGGCCGAAACCGCCCTGCTGTTCCTCCAGTTGATCATGCGTCGGCTGCGCAAGCCGGGCGAGGCCGGCTCGGAAAAGGGCGGCCGGGCCGCGGTGGTCGTGCCGAACGGCACCCTGTTCGGCGACGGCGTGTGCGCCCGCATCAAGGAGCAGCTACTTACCGAGTTCAACCTGCACACCATCGTCCGGCTGCCCAACGGCGTGTTCGCCCCGTACACGAGCATCCCGACGAACCTGCTGTTCTTCGACCGCAGCGGCCCGACGAAGACGATCTGGTACTACGACCAGCCGCTGCCCGATGGCCGGAAGAACTACACCAAGACAAAGCCGCTCCAGTACGAGGAGTTCGCCGACTGCCTCGCGTGGTGGAAGAAGCGCAAGGAGAACGACCGGGCGTGGAAGGTCTCCGCGAAGGACCTGCTGAAGTACAACGGCGACGGCCGGCTGACTTCGTGCAACCTCGACATCAAGAACCCCAACGCCGTCGACTCCCTCGAGCACCTCCCCCCGGAGCAGCTTGTGGAGGATATCCTGGCCAAGGAACGGCGGATCGTGGAGATTATGGGGGAGATCAAGACTGTTCTTAAAGGAGAAGTGGGATGCAACTGAAACACGTGAACCTGAGCAGAAGCATCTATACTGTGAGCGGCTCTAGCCTTGCCTTCCTTGATCGCGGAACGCTTCTTGAGTACGCGCGCAAGAAATGGGGTCTCGGAGCAGGAGAAATCACTTCGTTTGAGGTGGCTGTCGGTGACCTCGAATCCGGCTCCGAAGTCGCTACATTCTGTTTCAACGATCAGGAGATCAAGGTGCTTCAACGGCGAATCGTTACGAGCGAGAACTTGGATCACGTCATCGAACGCGGCTGGTGAACGAGTAGCGATCTGTGGTGTCCCATTCATCGTCAAGCGTGCCGCTCGATCAACTCCTTCGGCCAGTGTGCCGCGAAGAGGCTGTCGACCCCCATCGCGAGTATGCGCTCTTGGGTGCCCGATGGTATGCTCAAGGTCTTTACACCAAAGAAATCAAGCTGGGCACACAAGTGCGCGCGCAGAAGCTCTTTCGCGTGCGAGAAGGTGATTTTGTCTACAACCGACTCTTCGCGTGGAAAGGCTCCTTTGCAATTGCCACGTCGGCGGACGATGGCTGCTACGTATCCAACGAGTTTCCCTGCTTTGATGTCAGGGCGGATGCCCTGGAACCGCACTATCTTCAATGGTACTTCAGCCGCGAAGCAGCCTGGAACGAGGCGCTGGGTCTGAGTTTCGGCGCAACGCCGACGAGTCGCAACCGCCTTAAGCAGGAGAATCTGCTGCGCATGACCATCCCCCTTCCCTCGCTGGCCGAGCAGCGGCGGATCGTGGCCAAGATCGACCAACTCGCCGCCAGAATCGACGAGGCCACGGGCATCCGATTCAGAGCGGAGAGGACACGAGATGTGTTGACTACGTCGGCACGTGCGCAATGCTTCGAGGCCATTAAGCGGCAGGTCGTTCCGCTGGCGCTGGCTCGCATAGCTGACTGCCGGCTGGGAAAGATGCTTTCGAAGAGCCATCAATCCGGACTGTTTGCCAAACCTTACCTGCGCAACGCCAATATCCACAATGACAGAATCGACCTTGCGAGCGTTTACGAGATGGACTTTGAGGATCGTGAACGCGACCGATTCCGCCTGGTTCCCGGTGACGTTCTGATCAACGAAGGAGGTTATGGCGTTGGAAGATGTGCGGTTTGGCAAGGAGAGATCAAGGAATGCTTCTACCAGAAATCGCTCCATCGGGTGCGCGTAGATCAACGACGCATCGATCCTCGCTTCCTGATGCACCACATGATCTGGGCCGGTGAAGCGGGACATTTCGCTGACATAACGATGACCACTACTTTTCACCACCTGACAGGTGTTCGGCTCAAGCGATACGAAGTGCTGATCCCCGCAATTCAGCAGCAGCGCCGCATCGTCGCCTATCTAGACGATCTCCAGGCCAAGGTGGACCGCCTCAAGGCCCTCCAGGCCCAGACCGCCGCCGAACTCGACGCCCTGCTGCCGGCCATTCTGGATCGCGCGTTCAAGGGAGAATTGTGAGCCGGCCGGAGCCGCCGGCCTCCGGCCAGGACGGCAGAGCAGCAGACCATGGGAGCCGGTGAGGCAACGTGTCGGACGGGTCAGACCTGGCCCACGGGTCAGACGGGTTGGACGGGTCGAACGTGTCAGAAGCGTCAGACTTGTCCGACGGGTCCGACCGGTCAGACGGGTCCCGAAACAAGACAACCGCCGAAGGAGCCATCGAATGCACGGAAAGGGCGACCTGATCCAGCCGCACGGGGGCTACCGCAAGCTGCGCAGCTTCCAGACGGCCAGGATCGTCTACGACGCCACCATCGTGTTCTGCGACCGCTTCATCGACAAGCGATCGCGCACGCACGACCAGATGGTGCAGGCCGCACGCAGCGGCGTGCAGAACATCGCGGAGGGCAGCATGGCCTCCGCCACGTCGAAGAAAACCGAACTGAAGCTCACGGGCGTGGCCCGGGCCAGCCTGGAAGAACTGCTGCTGGACTACGAAGACTTCCTGCGGCAGCGCGGCCTGCCCGTCTGGCACAAAAACGCGCCGCAAGCGCTGGCCGTCCGGACAAAGTACCGCGCGGAAGAACTGGGCCAACTGGAGTTGCAAGACCCCTACGCCGTGCGGCAGGCATCTGCGGAGGCGGCCGCGAACACCCTGATCTGCCTGATTCAGCAGGCGAGCTATCTGCTTGGCCGGCAGTTGCAGACACTGGAAGAACAGTTCTCGTCGGAAGGCGGATTCACCGAGCGGATGTACCGCCAGCGCCAAAGGCGCAGGGCAGGCGCGGGGGGCGGAAGCGGCGGATCGGACCCGCGGGACAGGTAGGACTCGCCCGACCGGTCCCCCCACATCCCACGGCCTCCCTCCGTGCCTGTGGCGGTCGATTGTAAGCGCTTCGTCGTGTAGACCGGGACAATCTGCCCGGTGTGAGTGGGCGAAGGGCCGTGGAAGGGATCAGGAGACGGGGGCGCCGCAGGCGAGTTGCTCGGCCTTCCAGAGCGCGGGCAGGAGCGAGGCGGGATGCTCGCCGCGGGGAAGGCGGGCGATGACGTCGCGCAGGTGGACGAACGGGGCCAGCCCGATTCCTCGCGTGATCGGAAAAGCCGAACCGCCGGCCCGAACTCGGGTGGTCGCCGGCAATATGGCCTCCCGTTCAGGCCGCCTGCCTCCAGCGCCGCCACCATTCGGCGCCAGGTGCAATTCACCGCGCTGCCCGGTTTTCTTCGCGCCCAGGCCGGCGGACCTTCCGGCCCGAGGCCCGTCACTGCGGCGTGAAAAGTCGTTGTATGTCGGGATAGCCGAATGGCGCGGCGAGAGTCTCGAAGCGACCGGTGCGGAGCGCGGCGTCGGCCGCGTCGCGCACGGCTGATAGCGCCAGCGAAGCCAAGCGAGTGGCCATGCTGACTCGCGCCACCCCAATCCGGCCGAGCTCGGCAAGGTCGGGCAGGCCAGGCCGCGCGCCGATATTGAGCGGGGCGTTGATGGCGGCAACGAAAGCCGCAATGGTATCAACGTCGGCCAGGCCGATCGGATAAACGCAGTCCGCGCCGGCAGCCAGGTAGGCACGGGCCCGGCGAACCGCCTCGTCGAGCCGATCCGCCCCAGGCATCCGCTGATTGACGACCCAGACATCGATGCGGGCATTGATCACGATCGGTACGCCTGTCGCCATCGCCGTTTCGCGGGCGGCCGCAATCCGCCGCGCCGCGTCTTCGACATCGCGCAACGCCAGATGCCGAATGCCATCTTCGAGGTTGATGCCGGCTACCCCTGCGTCAATGGCGGCTCGCGTACAGGTGGCCACCGCCTCCGGCGTATCCCCGTAACCGGCCTCCATATCCGCCGTAACCGGCAACCGGGTCACCCGGACGATCCGTCGTATGGCCGCGATAACCTCGCCCAGCGGCGCTCGCTCGCCATCGGGGTATCCCAGCGACCAGGCCACCCCGCCGCTGGTCGTGGCGATGGCCGCAAAGCCCAGCTCGGCGAAGACCCGCGCGCTGCCCGCGTCCCAGGCATTGGGCAGCAGCAGGACCTGCCGGCGGTCGTGTAGCGCCCGGAAGCGAATCGCCTGGTTGATCTGTTCCTGACGGTCCATAACGTAGAAGGGCTATTCGTTTGACTCCAGTAGGGCCATCGCAGTGTATCGCGGAATGGACGGAGATTCCCCGCGCAAGCGGCTGGAGTTCGGGCGGCGGCTCCGCAGCGAGAATGCCTGTCGGGAGTACCTGCGGAAGCAGCAGACCGTTGTCGTGGAGCCTGTGCCGTATAAGAACCTGATCAAGCACGTCCGCGCCGGATCGCACCACAAGAAGCAGGGATTCACTGGACTCAACTGAATAGCCCTTTGACGCAGTGCTCCTAATCACTGAGATTTCGCGGCCGCCGGCTGGTAGGTCCCAACGGGCGCGCGCGTGGTCACGGACAGACGATTCCATCCATTGATGGAGACAATCGCGAAGGTGAGATCCACCAGCTCCTTCTCACTGAAGTAGCGGCGCATTTCGGTATACAACTTGTCGGGAACTTCGTTTTGTGAAATCACGGTGACCGCCTCGGCCCATGCCAGCGCCGCCCGTTCGCGGTCAGTATAACAGGGCGCCTCACGCCACACCGGCAGCAGGAAGAGACGCTGCTCGGTCTCCGCGTTGGCCCGCGCATCCTTGGTGTGCATGTCGAGACAGTACGCGCAGCCGTTAATCTGCGATACGCGCGCCCTCACAAGCTCGACCAGGTTGTGTTCGAGCCCGGACTGACGCACATACTCCTCCAACCCGAGCATGGCCTCAAAGCCGCCCGGTGCGACGGACTGGTAGTCGATACGCTGCTTCGCGGCGTAGCCGCAAACCAGGGGCGGGCCCGACGATCCCTGAGCTTCCCCGAGTTCCACCGCGCGCTTGAGCTCCGCGACATAGCTCTCCGCATCCTCCAAACGATAGCCGGTCGTTGCCTTGATCGCGCCCGAAGCGTCCAGCAGCAAGACGGTTGGAAAGCCGGCAATCTCGTACTTTTCAGCCAGTGCCTCGTTCTGTTTCCGCAGCTCTTCGGACAATTGCCGCTGCCGGGGGAAATCGGCCTCAAACAAAACGAGATTCGCGGCGGCATACTTCCTGAACGCGTCGGTATTGATGATCTGCTCCTGAAGCTTCGCGCACAGCGGGCACCAGTCGCTGCCCGTAAATAACGCAAAAATCGGCCGCTTGAGCGTGGCGGCCTCCTTCCGGGCACGCTCGAAATCGGTGATGAATCCTTCGGCCGTGCCGGCAGAGTGGCGAGCCTTCGGCCGGGCTTCAACAGAATCATTGTCCGCCTTCTGGGGCGCCGACTGTGAGTGGGTCCAGAGGCCGGCCGCCGCCAATACCGCTCCGAGGCTTATCAGCATTTGCTTCATCTTCATCTTTCCTGTGGCCTGATTGGGCCGGTTAACCGAGATTTCCCATTTGACCTCCACCTGGCTGTGCCGCCGGACGGTGGTTCAATATTATAGTCGCGCCACCCACCCTTTCTTTTGCGCCAATCATCATTCCGAATTTTCTCCGGCCCCGACGGCTGAAACGCCCCCTCCAACAGGTACCAGAGTGGCTTCTGGATCTCGTTGTCTTGGAGTCGACGCAGGGCATCTTCGGAGAACATTGCAACGGGAGCAATTCCGAGGGGTTTGTTCAGTCATCACGAAGGCGCGAGGTATACTGTTTCACAGCACGTGAGACAATCAGGCGTTCCGGTATCGTGACGGTTTGTCGGGGGCCCCTGAGGGGGGAACCATAGCCCCAAGGTTCCCCCCTCAGACTCTTCCCTCCTTCCCCATCCAGCGGTGGGCGTGGTCCGCTGTGCACGTCGCTCCTCACGCCGATCCGCCTCCGCCTCGGCCGGGCTGAATAGGTGGTCCGTCTCGGCCCGTTCCGTCCGGAACGGCTGGAGGATATCCTGAGCCCGAGGGCCGAAGTAGATGACCCGCTCGTGTTCACGATGAGCGTTCTTGTGCTTCGGCGGCCAGTAGGACCACACGCCGGTCTGCTCGTCGACCTCGATGTCGCACACACGCTGCTCAATCAACTCCCCGGCCCGAGCGCCTGTGACCAGTTGCAACTCGGCAAACTCTCGGGCCGACTTGCTGAGGAAGGGCCGCACCGCGTCGACCATGTCCGCTGGCGCTGGACCCACTCTCGGATGCTCGCGGGCAGACGTGTGACCTCGCTTCAGGGGCTCGAGCGCGCACAGTACCAGGTGGACAGTCACGGACACCAGCTCCTGGGCCGCGGGCGGCCGTAGAACTTCAGAAGCAGGCGGAGGCGCAGCACGAACGAGCGGTACTCGCCCTCGTCATATGACTGCTCGGCCCACCGGCAGGAGTCGCGGACGACCTCTGCGATGGTGAGGGCGTGTGGGTTGGCCGCACCGGGATCTTCGATGAAGGCGGCGGGAAAGCGCCGGCCGGCCGCCTCCCACTCGGCGGTGAGACAGTGGTATTGTTCCCGGTTCCGCAGCGTGACGTAGGCTCCAAGACGATAATCACGGCGGCGCCGCGAAACGGCATCCGTCAGGGTCACCAGTGCTTGAGAATCGCGCTGACGGTAGGCCGGAGTACCTGCTTTCCTAGGCATCGGAAGTGCGTCCTGTTCGGCGTTGCGCGGTGTAAAACCGCGCGAAAACGCGTTTCAGGCAGCACTGCCGACGGTCGGCAGGTTCCCGTAACCCACGGGGTCGGCTGGGTTTGTCGTAACAGCCACCGGTCGGATTCGAACCGACGACCTGCGGTTTACAAAACCGCTGCTCTACCGGCTGAGCTACAGTGGCGGGCGGCTTCGAGACGAAACCGACGGCAATAGACGGTACCCGTAAGACCGCCGGATGGCAACCGGAGCGACCCGTCCGCGGAAGGAACCGCCCGAGACGGCCACCCGGAACGCCGCCGCCGCGAGTCATCGGCGGAGGGCCGCCCAAACGCGAAGTCTCCGACCCCGGTTCGTGCGTTCTCGGTCGCGGTCGCCCCCGGCCGTCATGGCGGAACGGATGACCATGCCAAAGCCCACAGAACGCGCGGGGCCCCGTGGATGAGCGGAACGGTGCCGGAGCCAACCGCCGTCCGCGCGGGCCGACGCGGGCGCACGCGGTACCGGGAGCGGTTTGCACTACGGCAATGACAGTCGAGGAATCACGCAGCGTCGTCCGAATCATCGTCGTCTGACGTACGGTAATCCCGTCGGAAAGGCCCCACGCTTCCGGCGGCCGCAGCTCGTGCACGACGACCCGGGGAGTTACTCCGGCGGCAGGGCGGACAAGCGCTCGGCGACCATCGGGGTCGGTTCCAGCGCGTAGCTTCGCTGCCACGCCTGGCGAACCCAATCGACCGGGGCACCGGCCTCCTGGTAACCCAGGCCGAGGTAGAACCACGCCCGCGGATCGTCCGGCCGGTGGCGAAGCTCCTGTCGGAGGTATGCGATGGCCCGTTCCACGTCAAGCGGTTGCCGGTTCTCGCAAAACAGATGAAAGTTGGCCAGATCCACGCGGAGTGTGCGCCCGTGCGGACCCGGCCATGGCCGCCCCTGGCCGCGATATGCGTCGATGCTCGCCAGCAACAGCATCTCCGCGGTGGGCTGGGCCGTGCACATGGGCTCGAATCGGGCGGCCGGTCCCCAGGCAACCGGGCCGTAGCACAGCAGACTCGCCGCCGCCACGATCGCCAGCAGCGCTGCGCCGGCAACCTGACACGAGAATCGGTTCGCGGACAAGCGGAATTGCGGGATCGTTACTGCCTGCAGAATCGCCGCCGCCAGAACCACCGCACCGAGCGCCATGCCGGTGACGCTCACTCCAAGCGTGTGATCGATCCAGCTTCGCCAGGAAAAAGCAAGCGTTACGTGCAGCGACCAGGCTATCGCGGCAACGACGATGGCTCCGCGCCGCCGCCATATGCGTTGCAGTCCCATGGAGGCCATCACCCACAAGACCGGCCAGTACAGCAAGTGAAACCGCGCGCCCACCATTCCGCCGCCAATAACGAGTCCTGCGCCAACCGCGATCCACGGAACGAGGCCGGCAGCGAACACAGAGCGACGACTCTGCCGGGCGCCGCGGAATACGGGCATGACAGAAGCCGCCGCGCCCGCCAGGAGGGGCACGGCCCACAGGACGGTTGCGGGCCACACCATGCCGTCCAGATACACCTGCATGGCCGCGAACGGGTCGACCACCATATGGGTCTTGGTCGTCTGGTAGTCCGTTGTGATTCTGGTCAGGGCGTGCCAGATATCAGTTGCGGTCCCAGCGTCGGTTTTCACCGGACCGGCGGCGAACGCCAGCGCGTTAACGAGCCAGAGCCACGCCGCCGTCGGCAGGAACGCCACGGCCAGTGAACAGCCGAAGGATCGCGTCGATCGGGCCTGAGGGCGTTGCAGCGTCAGGTGTATGAGCTCCGCCGCCGCCAGCCCGCCCACCAGGAACAACCCCTTTCCCAGATGCGTCATCAACATGACAAGCCAGAGCAGGCCCTTGCGAACGGGTTTCCGAGGGTCACCCACGCCAAGCAGGGCCGGCCAGAGCAGAAGCATGAGCAGCGATTCGGCAAACTCCCCCCGGGCGTTGCAGAGCGCCATCACATCGGACGTGGAGACGATCAGCAGAAGAACGGCGGCCGACCGGCGCCCCAGCCGGCGCGGCGCCTTCCAGGCAATCAGCACGAGGGTCGCCACTCCCAGGATGACGGGCGCCAGGCGAAGGCTGAGCAACGATCCCGGACCCAGCGGCGCGGCCGCGGCGGCCTGCAGCCACCACCACAGCGGCGTGATCGCATTGCTGCGCCGCACGGGGACATCGATCAGGAACGCGCGGACGGAGCCGGACAATTCCTCCAGTCCGGTCGCCATGACAAGGACTTCGTCGTAGCCCACCCCGCATCGAATCGCGAGCGCAATGCGAAAAACCGCTCCGATCGCGATGCAGGCAATCGCGAAGGCGAGATACCCGTGGCGGTGACGGGGAGTGATCCGCGCTATCGTAGAAGGGGACATGGATCCTGTCGCCGAGACCGGCTGCCCGATTTCCTTCGGATCGGGACGCCCGGCGCCGTGACCGTACCGCAGAAACGGCTATTGCGTCAACTTCAGCCGGGCGGTGGCTCGATCGATGGTTCGGCGGCGGTCCTCCTGGGCCCGGAGATCGACGGCGCGCGTGTTGCGGGCCTGCTCCAGCGCGGTCCGTTCGGCCGCCGCGTCGATTTCGTCCGGCCTGCAGGCATGCTGAGTCAGGACGACCAGGTGATTGTCCAGCATCTGGGCAAAACCGCCGTCGACGAACACCCGCTCGAGGCGGCCTTCGCGGGTTTCCAGGCGCAGAATGCCGATGCCCAGCTTGCAAACCAGGGCCGCGCGGTTGGGCAGCAGGCCGATCTCGCCGTCGTGCGCGGGCAGCGCAACGAACGCGACGGGAGCATCAAACACCTGCCGGTCCGGCGTGGTCACCGTACACTGGAAATCGACCCGTCTGAGACGCATGCGATTCACCCCCGCCTGTCCCGGGCGCCGGCCCGACGCCGGCGATCGGCTCGGGCTATGACTCCTTCAACCGTTCCGCCTTGGCCGCCGCCTCCTCAATGCCGCCGACATACATGAACGCCTGCTCGGGCAGGTGGTCCCATTTTCCGTCACACAGCTCGTCGAACGACCGGATCGTGTCTTCCAGCCGGGTGTAGTTGCCGGGGAAGCCGGTGAACTGCTCGGCCAGGTAGAACGGCTGTGACAGGAAACGTTCGATCTTGCGGGCCCGCGACACAACCAGCTTGTCCTCTTCGCTCAACTCGTCCACGCCGAGAATCGCGATGATATCCTGCAATTCCTTGTATCGCTGGAGGATCGTCTGCACCCGCCGTGCGATGCGGTAATGGTCTTCTCCCACGTACTGCGGATCCAACAGCCGCGACGAGGAGGCCAGCGGGTCAATGGCCGGGTAGATGCCCTTTTCGCTGATGCTCCGCTCGAGCACGATGAACGCATCCAGGTGGGTGAAGGTGGTGGCCGGGGCCGGGTCCGTCAGGTCGTCCGCCGGCACGTAGATGGCCTGCACGCTGGTCACGGCTCCCTGTCGCGTGGAGGTGATCCGCTCCTGCAGTTCGCCCATTTCCGTGGCCAGGGTCGGCTGATACCCGACCGCGGAGGGCATCCGGCCCAGCAGCGCCGACACTTCGGAGCCCGCCTGGGAAAAGCGGAAGATGTTGTCCACGAAAAGCAGCGTGTCCGCTCCAGACTGGTCGCGGAAGTATTCCGCCATGGTCAAGGCGGCCAGGGCCGCCCGCAGGCGGGCGCCCGGCGGCTCGTTCATCTGCCCGAAGACCATGGCCGTATGCTCGATGACCTTCTTGACGTTGCCCTTGTCGTCCTTGAACTCGGCCTCCTGCATTTCCAGCCACAGGTCGTTGCCTTCGCGGGTGCGTTCGCCGACGCCGGCGAAGACGGAGAATCCGCTGTGCTCGCGGGCGATCCGGGCAATCATCTCCTGGATGACCACGGTCTTGCCCAGTCCCGCGCCGCCGAACAGCCCGATCTTGCCGCCGCGAACGAAGGGAGCCAGCAGATCGATCACCTTGATGCCGGTTTCCATGATCTCCGTTTTGGGCGTCAGGTCGGGAAAGGCGGGCGGAGGATGGTGGATGGGTCGGCGCTCCGCGGCCTGCACGGGCCCGCGTCCGTCCACCGGTTCGCCGATCAGGTTGAAGACCCGGCCGAGCGTGGCGGGGCCGACGGGCACGCTGACCGGCTCGCCGGTGTCGAGGATTTCCGCCCCGCGGGGCAGGCCGTCGGTGGAGCCGAGGGCCACGGCCCGCACGTGCCCGCCGCCCAGATGCTGGGCGACCTCGCACCAGAGGGTTTCCGTTTCCGTGGCCCCCAGCACGGGCCGGGTCACCTCGACCTTCAGGGCGTTGTATAGCGCCGGTAGTCGATCCTCGGCAAACTCCGCGTCCAGCGTCGATCCGATGACCTGGGTCACGCGGCCGATGTTGTGATGATCCTGAGCCATACGGGGTCTCCAACCGTGTGGAACTGCGAATCGCAGACAATGAGTGGCGAACGCCGACCGCGCCGTCGCGCCGCCGGGCGCCCCGAACGATGGCCGTCCGCACGCGGACGATCCCGTTCGCTTCCCGCAGCAACCGGAGCCGATCGCGGCATGGTGTTCCCGCGGCGCGTCCCTCCGGCGGCGCATCGGAACGTCCGCTCCCGCATCTCGTCCAGCTGATGAGCCGTTCCCGGCTTCAAACGGTATTCGCTCGTCTCGGGGGTCATGGGTCTTACCCACTCGCTTTTCTGGCCGCGTTCCATTCGCGATTCGACATTCGCAATCCGCAATCGACAGTTCTGAATCCGTCCGTCGCAATTCCTACGATATCGCCGCCGCTCCGCCGACGATGTCCAGCAGATCCATGGTGATCTGGGTCTGCCGGGCCCGGTTGAACTGCTGGGAGAGGCTGCGGATCATGTCACCGGCGGCATCGGTGGCGGCTTTCATGGCCACCATGCGTGCGACGTTCTCACTCACCACGGCGTCCAGGAAATACTGAAAAACCTCCGCCTTGACCGCCGCCGGCAGCAGTTCGCCCAGGAGTTCCGGCGCCGGCGGGGTGAAATCGTATTGCACGCCCGCCCCCTCCGGCTCCGTCGCTTCGCCTGCCGCGGACAATCCCGGGAAGGGCAGCAGGCGGGCGCAGGTCGGCTCCTGCCGGCCCACCGACACGAACTTCATATAGACGACATCGATCCAGTCCGCCTTCCGATCCAGATAGTCGCGGATGAACCCCATGGCGATGGGGTCGATCTCCGCGAACCGGGGCGTATCTCCCAGCCGGGTGTATTTCTGAGCCAGGGGCTGCTTGAGGAACGTGAAGTACCCCACCCCTTTTTTGCCCACCACGTGCAGTTCTGTCTCCAACCCCGCTTCGCGATTGGCCTGGTATCGGGCCTGGGCCGTCCGAAGCAGGGAGGCGTTGTATCCGCCACACAGGCCGCGGTTGGACGTGATGACCAGCAGCACGGCCCTGCCCGTCTCCTGGTTCACCTGGAGCAACGGGTGTTGGATCTGTTCGCCCGCGGCCGCGGCCAGCTTCCGCACCAGGTCGGCGATGCCGTTGGTGTACGGCCGGCCGGCCGTCGCCCGGCTCAGCGACTGCTGATATTTGGACGTGGCGATGAGCTGCATCGTCCGCGTGATCTTGCGGATGTTGCGGACCGCCTTGCGTCGCTTGTCGATTGCCCGTGCCTTGGCCATGGTCTCCGTCCGACGCGCTTACGCCTTGGCGGGTTCCGCCATCCCGGCGACAAACCGCGGCTTGAAGTTTCTGAGCACCGTGCGGAACTTCTCGGTCAGTTCGTCCGTCAGCGTCCCGGTGCGTTTGAGCTCCTCGCCGATTTCCGGTCGCTCGTCGTGCAGGTGCTGGAGCATCTGTTTTTCGAACGTCAGCACCTTGTTCAACGGCAAATCGTCCAGAAAGCCCAGCGTACCCGCCATGATGCTGAGGATCTGGTTGGTGACTTCGTACGGCGCGTACTGCGGCTGTTTGAGCAGCTCCACCATCCGGCGGCCCCGGTCCAGTTGCCGCTGGGTGGCGGCGTCCAGTTCGGTCCCCAACTGAGCGAACGCCTCCAGCTCGCGATAGGCCGCCAGGTCCAGCCGCAACGAGCCCGCGATCTTCTTCATGGCCTTCACCTGGGCATTGCCGCCGACGCGGGAGACGCTGATGCCCACGTTGACCGCCGGCCGGACGCCCGCGAAGAAGAGGTCCGGCTCCAGGTAAATCTGCCCGTCGGTGATGCTGATGACGTTGGTGGGGATGTAGGCGGAGACTTCGCCCTCCAGCGTCTCGATGATGGGCAGGGCCGTGAGGGAACCCCCGCTCTTGGGGTCCACGACGATCTCGTGGTGGGCTTCGCCCAGCGCCTGGAGGTCCTTGTCAGCCTCCCACTTGCCGGGGACGCCGACATACGTCTTGCCGTTGACGCCGCCCTTGCGGTAGCCCTCGCCCTTTCGGACCACGGCCCGCACTTCGGCCAGCTTGCAGGCCCGCTCCAGCAGACGGCTGTGCAGGTAGAACACGTCGCCGGGATAGGCCTCGCGGCCGGGCGGTCGGCGCAGCAGCAGGGAGAGCTGCCGGTAGGCGGCGGCCTGCTTGCTCAGGTCGTCGTAGACGCAGAGCGTGTGCCGGCCGTGCTCGTACATGAAATACTCCGCCATGGCGGCGCCGGCATAGGGGGCGACGTACTGCAACGGCGCCGACGTGGAGCTGGGCGCGCACACGATGATGGTGTAGTCCATCGCTCCGTGTTCCCGGAGCGTTTCCAGCACGCTGGCGACCGTCGATTCCTTCTGCCCGATGGCCACGTAGACGCAGATCACGTCGCCGCCGCGCTGATTGATGATGGTGTCGATGGCGATGGCCGTCTTGCCCGTCTTGCGGTCTCCGATGATCAGCTCGCGCTGCCCGCGGCCGATGGGGATCATGCTGTCGATCGCCTTGATGCCGGTCTGGAGGGGCTGGTTCACCGGCTGGCGTTCGGCGATGCCGGGGGCCTTGAACTCCAGCGCCCGGTGATGGGGGGATTCGATGGCGCCCTTGCCGTCCAGCGGCCGGCCCAGCGGGTCCACCACGCGCCCGATCATGACGTCGCCCACGGGGACGGAAAGCAGTTGGCCCGTTCGCCGGACCTCGTCGCCCTCGCGGATGTGCAGGTATTCGCCGAGGATGACCACGCCGGCCGACGTCTCCTCGAGATTGAGCACCTGCCCGCGCGCCCCGTCCTGAAACTCGACCAGCTCGCCGGCCATGCAGTTGCTCAGGCCGTAGACGCGGGCGATGCCGTCGCCCACCTCCAGGACCTTGCCCACTTCGGAGACGTCCACTTCGCTGCGGTAGTTTTCGATCTCCTGCCGGATGACCGACGAGATTTCATCGACCTTGATCTTCATGGGTGATCCTTCAACTGCGCACGTCCTCGAAATAGGGCTTGCCGCTGTGAATCTCGCGAGCGGCCCGCTCCAGCAGCTCGGCCCGCAACTGCCGCAACTGCCGACGCACGGTGACGTCGTACTTGTCGTCCTCGATCTGCACCATCATGCCGCCGATCAGGCTCGCGTCCACCGCCTCCACCAGACGCGGTCGACGGCCGGACAGGTCGGCCGCCATTTGCTCCAGACGGCTTCGCAGCCGGTCGGGCAGGGGCACAGCCGTGGTGACGTGGACGTCGATCTCCTCGCGCCGGCGCTGCAACTCCAGCCGGTATTCCTCACAGATGTGGCGGAAAAGGTTCAGCCGCCCCTTGCCGTTGAGCACCTGGAGAGTGTTCAGCATCCGATCGCTCATTTTCCCCCGGAGCTTCTCCAGAATGGCCCGCCGCGCCTCGTCATCGATGGACCGGCTCAGAAACAGGTCCGCCAGGTCGCGCGTGCGATCCAGCGCGGCCAGAAGAGCGGTCAGCTCGGCCATATGGGCGTCGGCCTCACCGGCGGCTTCGGCCGAATCCAGCATGGCCTTGGCATAAATCCGAGCGACGGCGATCCGGATGTCATCTCCCGTCGGCATCTTCCAGCATCCCCGCGAAGCCCGCCGCCCCCGGCAGAACCCGCCTCGAAAACCGCGATGGGCCGTGCGCTGCGGCCGACAAAGACGCCGGCATCACAACGGCTGGCCGGGCGTCCCGCTCAGTTCTGCTCGTTGCGATGGAGTCGCGACAGTTCCTCGATGGACTCCTCGATCAGCCGTTCGTGGGCCTTCTCGTCCAGTTCGGCCCGGATCACCCGCGCGGCGACCTCGGTCGAGAGTTGCGCCGTCAGCGCATACAGGTCTTTGACGGCTGAATCGCGGGCCGTTCCGATCTCCCGCTTGGCCCGCTCCAGGAGGGCTTCGGCCTCCTGGCGGGCCTGCCCTTCGATCTTGCGTCGCACGACCTCGGCGCTGCGGCGGCCTTCATCCACGATGGCCGACGCTTCCTCTCGGGCCTGATCCAGCCTCCGGGCGTGTTCCTGGAGCTGCGCTTCGGCTTTTTCCCGATCTTCCTTCGCCTGCTGGAGCGACGCCCGGATGAACTCCTCCCGCTTCTGCAACGCCGAGAGAATGGGCTTCCAGGCATACCTGCCCAGCACGAAGACGACGGCCAGGAACGTCAGCAGCGTCCAGATGACGTTGCCCAGATCGCCGGAAAACAACCCGGGGGATTCTCCGCTTTCCGCCGCCGACGCCACGGACGACCAGAGCAACCCCAGGACGGGACCGCGCCAGCACCCGAATCGCGATGATCGCTCGTTCATGGGGGCCAAGCTCCGCTGTCAGCACTCCACCGCCTGCGACCGCCGTCCGCGGCACCGGCCACGGCGGTCGCAGAACCATTTCATGGGGCCAGAATCCGCGCCCTACTTGCTCGCAATTGCCGCGAGGAAGCAGCCCAGCACGGCGAACAGGGTGGCCCCTTCGATCATGGCCGCGGTGATGATCATGGCCGTCGAAATCTGGCCGGCCACCTCCGGCTGGCGGGCCATGGATTCCACAGCGCTGGTGCCGATCCGGGCAATGCCCGCTGCGCCGCCCATGACCACCAGACCGGCACCGATGCTGCCGCCGAGCGTCTTGAAACCCATCCAGTCCAGAATGGCGTTGTCGGCCGAGACCGCCGGCGTATCCGCCGCCGGCCCATCGGCCGCCCAGACCGCCGACGGTGTCAGAAGCACACACCCAGCCGCGATCAGGATCAGAGCCACGGTTCCTCGCTTGGATTGCATGTTCAAACCTTTCTCCGCTGGTGCGATCCGGTGGGGTCGGATCGCGTCGGTTTCGCCATCGCAGTCACGCCTCGCGGCCCGTTTGCCCCACGGCTCCGGGCATGGCGAATTCTTCAGACAAGATCATCCGCGAGCCGGCTGCACAGGCCCGGCCGGCTCGTGGCCGTGTTCTCCTTCTTCCTGGTGCCCTTCGTGATGGAACACGACGGCCTGGCCGATGAACAGCGTGGTCAGAAACGTGAAGATGAACGCCTGCAGAAAGGCCACGAAAATCTCCAGCAGATTGA
The DNA here is from genome assembly GCA_052034525.1 of Planctomycetota bacterium. Taxonomy (GTDB): domain Bacteria; phylum Planctomycetota; class Phycisphaerae; order UBA1845; family UBA1845; genus JAFGJQ01. Next base: position 87,277 of record JBPOIK010000053.1, on the reverse strand, counting down.
ACGCCACGCTGACGACCACCACCACGATCCCCACGCCCAGCCCCCCCGCGAAACTCTGCGACCCGACCAGAAAGATGAAACTCAGCAGAACGGCCAGCAGCACATGGCCGGCCACCATGTTGGCGAACAGACGAACCGTCAGGGCGAAGATCTTCGCGACCAGTCCGATCAACTCGACCGGCACCAGCAGCGGAGCCAGCCAGAGCGGACCGGGGCAGAAGTGCGCGATGTACTGAAACCCACCGATCCGCAGCCCGTTCACCACGATCATTGCGAGCGTGCAGAGGGAAAGGGTGCCCGTCACCCAGATGTTGCCGGTGGCGGAACCGCCGATGCCGTGGTGGGCATGCGGAAACACACTCTGGACCAGGGGGCGGGTCAGGGGCTCCAGGGGCAGAAGCCCCAGCAGGTTGCAGGTCAGGACGTAGAAGAAGGCGGACCAGACGTAGGTGACAAACCGGTCCGTGTGCTCGCCCAGGGCCGGTCGGGCCACCTCGTTCCGCAGGTAATTGCAGATGGTTTCGATGAAATTGCCGAAGCCACGGGGGGTCAGGTCCGCGGTGATGTCGCCCGTGTGTCTGAGCCGCGCGAATCGGGGCAGCAGCAGAATCAGCAGCAGCGCGGCAAGAATCTGCATCGCGATCTGATTCGAGAAAAGGATGGGTTGCAGCAGGGAAGGGCCGCTGTCGACATACGTCCATTGTACGACGTGATCCAGCGGATCCGCGGCGGCCAGCAGCATCACCGTCATGAAGAACCGCCCTTCATGCGCCGAACGACACGTACGGCATAAACCGAATCCACCGCCAGCATGGCGAGGTAGGAAATGCCCACCCAAACCCCCAGTACCGTCCGCGGGAACCAGCCCGTCAACAGCAAAGGGGCCGCCAACGCCAACACCGCCACGAAGCGAATCGCGGTGGCCATCAGAATCGCCGGCGGCGTGCGGACCGGATCATCCGCACCGGCCAGACAGATCGGCACCGCGCCCAGACACCCGGAAACCAGGCTGATGGCGATACCGACCACCATCGCGCCGACTGCCTCCGGACCGGACAGCCGCACCGTAGGAAAATACCCGATCCACCCAACCAGCCCGGCCACGCCGAGACTGGCCAGCATCAGCCGCGCATACCTTCGGGTGAAGCATTTCACTGACGATTCGATCCGTGCCGCGCCTGATCGTCCCGTGAATTTCGGTTACCGCGACCGAGTTTCTTGAACGCGACCAGCGACTGGCGAACAAGGTTATACGTACCGCCGATCAGCCCCAGACCCGACCCGATCACGATTCCCCAGGGACTTGTGTCGTAGCGGCGGTCAATCCAGTACCCCACCAGCGCAAACCCCGCCAGCGTGGCCGCGTATTCAATCCCGATTCCACTGAAACGGGCCCACGTCGGTGTTTTGTCCGGTGGCGGGTGATTCATTACCAGAACACCGCCTCGACCTTCCGCCCTTCACCGTCGCTCGACCCGGGGATCCCGCATCCGCGCGCCACGCCGCGAGACCCGGATCGTACGACGCCTGTTCCGTTCGCCCGTCAGAGAGGGGCAGTCTAGCAATGCCTCGCGCCGTCCGTCAAGCCCGCCCCACCGCTGCTGACAGCGGTCATCCTTCGCCGATAATATCCCGTTGATCCGTCTTCGTGATCGGGCGGCATCGGCGAGCCAGGCGGCAGTGCGCCGCACACGCCGGCCGCCGTCTCAATACTGATACGCGGGTTGAACAACGATGTTTCGAACCGTCGCCATCGTCGGGGCCACCGGAGCCGTGGGCAAGGAGCTCATCACTCTCATCGAGCAGCGGAGGTTTCCGGCCGACCGATTCGTTCTCGTCGCATCCGCCCGCAGCGCGGGTCAGACCCTCGAGCTGCGGGGCCGGCCCCACACCATACAGGATCTGGCAACCACGGCATTCGAGGGAGTAGACCTTGCCTTCTTCAGCGCCGGTGGCAGGCGAAGCCTGGAGTTCGCGCCCAAGGCAGCGGCGGCCGGAGCGGTGGTCATCGACAACTCATCCGCCTTCCGCATGGACCCGAACGTGCCGCTGGTGGTGCCGGAGGTGAACCCCCAGGACCTCCGGACGCATCGGGGCATCATCGCCAATCCCAATTGTTCCACCATCATCATGAACGTGCCGGTCTGGCCGCTGCACCGGGCCAATCCGCTCCGGCGGATCGTGGTCAGCACGTACCAGGCTGCCAGCGGGGCCGGATTCTCGGCCATGCGGGAACTCCAAGAACAGACGCGCGACGTGCTGGCCGGCCGGGAAGCCAGGCCGGAAGTCTTCCCGTTCCCCATCGCATTCAACCTCTTCTCGCACAACTCCGCCATCGGACCGGACGGATACAACGAGGAGGAGGTCAAAATGGTCCGGGAGACTCGGAAAATCTTCCACGTTCCGGACCTGGCGATCACGGCCACCTGCGTGCGGGTTCCGGTGCTGCGTGCCCACAGCGAGTCGGTGAACCTGACCTTCTCGCGCCCGATCAGCCCGGACGAAGTGCGCGAGATTCTCGCGGCGGCCCCCGGCGTGCGAGTGGTGGATCAGCGAGATCCGCAGCATTTCCCCATGCCCATCGAGGCCGACGGCACGGACGACGTGCTGGTCGGGCGCATTCGTCAGGATCTCAGCCAGACGGACGGCCGCGGCATCGAGCTGTTCCTCTCCGGCGACCAGCTCCGCAAGGGCGCCGCCCTGAACAGCATCCAGATCGCCGAACGGCTCGCGCGTCCGTAGGCGCCGGTTTGCCGGTCCGAGACGGGTCTACTTGGCAACGATGTCGGGGAATCGCCATTCGCCGCCCTGGAACTTGTAGTCCACGTGCGGATCCCGGACGGGATCCTCCCGGCCGCACCCGTTCCAGTACCGATTGTCCACGTACACCTTCTGCGGGGTGAGCGTTCCCACGTGGCCGTCGGCGAAACAGATATTTGAGCCGCCGAGGTGGCGGGTGGAGATGTACGTGCGGTACGCATGCCACGCATACGGCTCCAAATCCCCGCCGCTGAACGTTTGCACGCTGTATTCCGGAATGTAGGTCGGGTCCAGCGTGTAGCCGTGGTTGCCGTACATGTCCACGTCGTTCACGCCGTTGACGTGGTCTTTCTTCCAGCCGGTGCCGTCCGAATCGCCGAACGCGATCGTCTGCGACGGCGCGCGAACCAATTGCACCGGGAAGTTCTCCAGCGGGCAAGTCGGACTCAGCTCGTTGTCCCGGGCGCTGCCGAGGTACTTGTAGTTGTACCCATACGAGTTGTTCCGGCCGACCTCCCAATGCGACACGGACGGGCAGCTCTGCACCTTGAATCCGCCCAGGTAGCTGGCCATGACGTTGAACCACCGGATCCGGGTGTCCGAACCGTCCGTGAGTATCCACTGGTGGGCCGGGAACATGCCGTACTCGTTCTGGTACATGTTCATCCCCACCCCAAGCTGCCGAACGCTGGCGCCGCACCGGACCGACTGGGCCTGCCATCGCGCCCGCTTCAGCCCCGGCAGCAGCATCGCCATCAGCAGCGCGATAATGGAAACCACCACCAGCAGCTCGATCAGCGTGAAGGCGGAATCCGCGCTACGAAGGCTGGCGGCGGACCACGGACGGCGGGCGGTGGGCTGCCGGATGAACACGCCGCGTCCGCTGCGGCGTGAGCGCCTGTGACAATCGCCGGGAATCTGAATACCTGCCAGGTGATGCGGATCGCGCAACCGCTTCATGAGCCTGTGTCCCGGAACGATGCCGCTTTGATCCGCCGAACGCCGGAGGCGGCACGTTCTGCCTGAGAAAACCAGACGGCTTCCGCCCCCTCACCCTTCCGCAACCGCCGGCCACGGGGGCGGCGTCCGGCCGGCGCGCGGCGACACTTGATCGTGATTGACTCCGCGCCGGGCCGATCTTAAACCACCAATCCACGTCGAGCAAGTATTTCCCACTCGGCTTTGGCGCGAAGCACCGTGGAGCCCTCCTGTTTGCAGCTTTTGCCCGCGTCCCGCTCGTGCGCTTGGGTTCCCGCCGCCCCCGGCTAAACCCGTGGGATGCCTTCCATTCTCCCGCCGCGCCCGTTCTCTTGAGCACCTCCGAGCGGTGCCCGGACGCCCGACGACATCCCCCGCCAGTCAACAACGCGGCAGGCAGCAAAATGACGCGCAACGCTATGCTACACAAAGTGTTACGCTCAACGCTTGCCCTGCATCTTCAACCCGCCCAAGTAGAACTGGGCGTATCGCATTGCGGCTTATTTTGCTTGACGCGAGCCCCCAAAAGTGCTAATAAATGCCAATTGCCTTATCCGGGCCCGGTTCTCAAGGCAGCTTTGCAAAAGGTGTGACAGCATGAACATCACGGCCAGACAAGTCGCCCTGTCGCTGATGGGTCTATGCGCAGTGGCAGGTGCCGCGCGGGGGGGGGGGGGACTGACTGCGGCTGAAGAAGCGAGCTACCAAGTGTTACTCGCGCGTCCCATTTGTGCCTGGACTCACCCCGAACTCGCGACGTTTCTTGATCTTCATCGACGACGTCAAACGAAGACAGCCCCCGGCAATGAGGTGGCGTTCTTCGCGCATCAGGGGCTGGGGCAGCCGTTCCATGGAGCGGCAGGCATCTTTCAACTCAGTGCCAGCAACTGCGTCACGTTTACGGAGCGGTGTGTTGCTCTGGCCTGCGCAGCGGACTGGGATGCTCACTACAAACTCACGCTCCGCTTGCGCCACCGGGAAGGCGTTCCGACGTTCCTCGAGCGGAACTTCTTCATGCTCCACGACTGGGCGCCCAATAACGCCTGGCTTCTCTCCGACGTGACCGCCGAACTGGGCGTGCCCGTCACGTCGTTCGACCACGTCGTCTACCCGAAACGCTTCTATGCGACGCTGGATTTCGGTGAGGATGAGACGCCGCTCGGGCAGGCGAAGGCGGCCGCGAAGGCCACGAAGATCGAATCGCTTCCGGACCGGGTCGTCCGTTCTGAGACCTATGTTCCCGTGGAGGTACTTGAAGACGCCGTCGCGAAGGTGCAGGACGGTGACATCTGGCTCGTGGTCCGCGAACGCAGCGCACCGGGCCTGAAACCCTGGTACGACAGCGACCACATGGGCGTATTCCACAAACCGACGCCCGATGCCATTACGCTCATTCACAGCGTACCACCCGCCGTTCGCGAGGACACGTTGGCCGACTTCACTGTCGCCCGCCCATGGGTCCGCGGGTTCAAGATTCTCCGGCTTCGCACGAACGCCCGCGCCATCGCCAGGGCCGAGATCAGCCGGCTGGCGGGAACGATCCCGGAATACGCAACGGGTTATGACCCGAACGGCCTCGTGGCATTCGCGGATCCGCCTCCCGCGCCGAAACCACCCACAACCCAACCGGCATGCACCCTCACGGCAATCCCTCTCGTGATCTCCTCGGCTTGCTGCCTGAGGGTTTCCGTATGCCCGGGTGATGACAGAATCGCTTACGCCTGGACCTGCGTAGGCGCGTGCCCCGACAACCTCGTTTGCGCGGCAACTGGGCAACAGCCGCGTCTGATCTATTCATCTTGGGGATGCGAGGGACACTGCAAGAACCTACCCTTCAGTTGTCGCACAATCGGGCTGCCAGTCATTATTGAAGGACCGGGGCCTGTCAAATGTGAGTGTTTGAAGAGAACAGATGCTCCGTGATTCGGACAATCGCCAGTGGGCAATGACCGGCGCATCTTGTGTCAACTGGAACCAAAGTCGACTGAGAACGAGGAGCACAACCGTGAAATCGCATGAAAGCAAGAGTTGTCGCATTGCCGAAACCGTGGTGACCTGGGGGCTGGTGCTTGCGTCGTGCGCGTCGCTCATGCAGGCATCGGAAACCAGCAAATGGACCGAGGACTTGCGGAGACAGACTCAGGCCGACGTGGCACGCCCCAAGACCGCAATTCTGCGACAGGAGGTGAGCGAAACCTACACGCCGGTGGTGGACTATCGCGAAAGGCATGTGGAACGAATTCTGCAGGCAAGAGATGAGATCACACAGCGAGCACTCGCAGAGGGCAGCGGTGAAACGGTACTCACCTCGCTGGAGGCGTCGTTGAGCAACTGCCTGGCCATGGCCGATTCTCTTGCCAGAGTGCATGAACTAAATGCTTCAACCGTATTCGGGCGTCGTTTGCTGTTGGACTTCACCGGTCAGCGGGCACGCATGGAGGAAGAAGATTGCCGTGATGTTGACGCGCTTCTCGCGGTCAACAATCTGGAGCCGCAGTTCCGAAGATCACTGAGCCGCACAAGAGTCTGCATCACGAGTCTGGATGGGTGCAAGCACATGCCCGAAGAAGAAGACGGCTTGGTCGTAATCTCCGAGATGCCGCAATTCAACGCCGATATGGAGCACCATTCCCTGGGTCTCATCCCCGGATGGTTCTTCGCGGATGAACGTCTTGTCCGTGTGGCCCGCTCGGGAAAGGATGCCGACGGACCGTTCGTGGACGTCAATTGCCGGTTCACGGACAAGAAGGCCGACGTGCTCCGGTTTCGCGTTCGTCCGGAGCGGGGATATCGCATCGAGCAATGGAAAACGTATCATGACAACGGGCAACTCGCGGAGGACCAGAGCTTCGAAGACTATCGTTGTGTGAACGGCGTGTGGCTGCCTTTCAAGACGTGTGTTCGCCGCCACGACGATCAGGGGCAGGTTACCTTCCGCCTGGATACCCGGCTCCTGAGCGCCGAGGTCAACACGCCGCTCGACGAAGCGTTGTTTGAAATCCCCGAGGGAATGCGCGTTCAAGACATCCGCGCCGCCGAAATAACGGCGCAGTAGCAAAGCGCCGCGATCAATCGCCGGCCGCCGCTGCGGCGCGGCTCGCCCGTTTTGCGCGGGGGTGCGCCGTGGCCCGGCAGCAAACCGTCTCGCCGCTCTGCGAGGCGCGAAATTGACCCCGGCCACCGGCACTCTGCCGGCGGCCGGGGGTTGAGCCATCGGGCCATTTACACCAATAGACGAGCAAATACAGTCAAAACGTAAAGCGACCCAGGGGCGTATTGCTTGTGCTCCCGACCGGCCCCGCACTACTGACCTGCGGACGGGTTTGGCGGTATCATGGATTCACAGACTGTCCGCAGGACAGGACGGCTGGTGGCCGTTCAAACAGATGAGCGTCCGATCGCCTTTTTTGGGGAGTCATGGGGCCCCGTTGGCGCTGGCTCGGGGCGATCGGATCGCGGCTTCTGCGGTTTCGTGGTTTGCCAAGGAGAGCAAAATGAGCACCCGTCGAGTTGTCTGTTCTCTGGGGATCGTGTTCTGCGTGGTTGGATGGGCCTGGGCGGACAACGCCCAACCGGTCGCCGATTACAAAGCCCAGGCCGAGGCGTTGCTGGCCAAGGCGGACTTCGATGGGGCTCTGGCGGTGTACGGCAACGCCGCCAAGGCGGACACGAGCAACACCGAGTGCCGCGAGGCGTATGCGGTACTCCGCCGTGTGATCAAGATGCGCGAGACGGTCGCGAAGGAGACGAACCCGGAGCGGCTGGCTGCCGCCAGTGCGGCCCTTCGGGCGTTTTACCTTGAGCACGAGATATACGGTGAAGCGCTCGCGCTGGACCAGAAAACCTTCGAGCGGGAGAAGTCTGCCGACGCGGCCGCCCATCTGGCGCAGACCCAGTTGGAGCTGGGCCAGAACACCGAAGCGGAAGCCACCATCGCACAGATCGCCGCGGACCAGACGACGTTTGAGTTGCGGCTTCTGAAGGCCATTGCGATGGCTCGCCAGGGGCGGACCGAAGAAGCCGGGGCGCTGCTGTCGGACATCCAGGCGCCGGAAAACCCCTCCCCCGGCGTGTGTTACAACATGGCTTGTGCTTATGCGCAGGCGGGGGATGCCGAAGCCGCCCTGAAGTGGCTGGTTCAGGCGTTTGAGAACATCCCTCCCAGTCGGCTGGAGGCCGTCAAGGCACGGGCGTCCGCCGACAAGGATCTCGCTTCGCTGACGACGCACCCGGGGTTCGCCGCGGCTCTCAAGACCGAATCGAAGGTCAAGGAATCCGGATGCAGCGGCGGCACGAGCTGCGGGAGCTGCCCGAGCCGCGCCAAGTGCAGCAGCGGGACCGCGACGCCGTGCGGCGACAACGAGAAGAAATAGTCCCGGCCGGAGCGGAACAGGATCGGACGGAGCGATCGCGCCCGCCAAGGGCGCGATCGCCCGTCCAACACTGTCGATGCCGGATAGTCAGGCGCGTTTTCCTCGGGGGGGCTCAGTCTCATGAAACGGACCAGGCGCTTGGTGCAGTTTGCCTTCGTGGCGTTGACCTTGATCGGTGTCTTTGTGGTCAAGGGCAACGCGGAGGCATACTGCCCGTTCGGCGGCGTGGAGGCGATCTACAACTACATCAGTGAAGGGAATATGCTCTGCTCGCTGGGGGTGTCGAACCTCTACGTGCTGGGCGCGGTGCTGCTGACGGCGTTCCTGTTGCGACGGGCGTTCTGCGGGTACGCCTGCCCCATCGGCGCGATGTCGGAATGGTTGCAGGCCGGGATGAAGCGAATCGGCATCCGTCCGGTTCGCGTGCCGTATACGCTGGATCGCGGACTGGCCGTGTTGAAATACGTTGTGCTGGGAATCATCCTCTATTTCACGTGGTCGGCGGCGGAGCTGGAGTTCCGCCGGGCGGATCCCTGCTACGCGCTGATCAGTCGGCACGGTGAAGACATCACATACTGGGCATACATCGTCGCCGGCGCGATCGTGCTTGCATCGCTGTTCATCGTGATGCCGTTCTGCCGCTGGTTCTGTCCCATGGCCGCGGTAATGCACCCGCTTTCCCGGCTCGGGCTGACGCGCGTGCGGCGGCACCCGGACGCCTGCATCGATTGCGGGTTGTGCGCCAAGGTGTGTCCGACGGGCATCAAAGTGGACAAGGTCCAGCAGGTGACGGCCGCCCGGTGCCTGTCGTGTCTGAACTGCCTCGAGGTCTGTCCGCGGGAGAAGGAAGGGGCCCTGACATGGGGGCCTCCCCGGTTTCTCGGTCGGTCGTGGCCGCAGGCGGCTCTTATCGGCATCCTGCTACTGTCGCTGGCCGCGGCGGTCGGCGCCGCGTACGCCTTTCCACTGCCGTCGTACCGGGCGATCGCGGCCGGTCGCGGCGAGGAACCGGCCCAAACCGCAACCCTGGAATTGAGGGTGAACGACCTGACGTGTCGTGGCCGGGCATCGCTGTTCATGTACTTCGTCGAGCGCGATGATGAGTACGAGGTTCCCGGGTACATCTCCGTGGAGGCCTGGCCGGGGCCGGGGTACGTGCCGGTGCGGATCACCTACGATCCGGCGCGAACGGACGAATCGGCTCTTCGCGAGGCGATTACCGAACCGTATTTCGACGGCGAAATCTGGCGATCCTCTCCGTTTACGATCCAGGGATTTGATCCGCTGGGCCTGGAGGAGGATTCGAGCCCTCACGGCTCGAACGAGTAGTCCACACCTTCCAATCCGTTCAGGCGCGCATCGTGTTTGATACACGACGGGCGTGCGGCATACGTCCCGTCCACTGCCCGTCTGTGGATGTCTCAAGAGGGTGACATATGCGTTTCCGAACAAAAACAAATTACGCAGGAAAATCGGATTCGGGTCGTTCAAGCGAATAAGATGGAACCGACTGACGCGTCCGAATGTTGTTTCCTTTCTCCGCGTCGTTTGCGGCGGAGGAAGGTGTCCCGCGGGGGACAGGGCCGTATCGGGCAGAACTGACCGTTTCAAGAGGAAGGAGTATTCAGCATGAGAAAGGGTTTGTTTGTTTTTGGGCTGGCGCTGGTGTTTACGGTTGCGGCGTCGGCGGTACAGGCCGGACCGAACTGCGGATCGAAAGCGGCGTGTGGGACGAAGCAAGGCTGTGATGGCAGCGGCTGTCCGGCTGCTTTGACCAAGCTGGTCAAGGAACTGCCCCGACTGACGTACCACGTCGGCGATTTCACGACCCGTTGCAGGGTGCAGGCGACGAAGAAGTCACAGGAGACGGGCAGTCCGATCGTCTATGCGGTCGGCGAGGAGACCTTCGGGACCGAGGACGCTGCAATCGCCCGCGTGGTGGAGCAGTTGGAGAGCACGGCGGCCCGGCTGGCAAGCGTCCGTTATGTGGCGGGTGAGAATTGCTATGCCAGCTTCGGCGAGGCGGCCCGGGCGGCCAATGGCGCGGCGTTGAAGTACTCCGTGGCCGGCTACACGTTCGAAACACAGGAGGAGGCGGACAAGGCCGCTCAGGTGGTTTCGGATGCGCTGGTAGCGCTGGCTGAAGGCAAGGCGACCGGCCAGGCGGGCTGCTCGGCGTCGTGCACGGCCAAGAAGGCCGACGGCAACTGCGCGTCCACATGCGGCAAGGCCCAGACCGCGTCGGCGGAAGGCAAGGCCGGTTGTGCGTCCGATTGCGCTGGCCGGGCCAAGACGGCATCGCATGAAGGCAAAGCCGGTTGCTCCGGACCGTGTGAAGGCAAGTGCGCCGGCAAGTGCGATGGCAAGTGTGAAGGCAAGTGCGCCGGCAAGTGTGAAGGCAAGTGTGGCTGCGGTTCCGAGAACCTGAAGGCCCAGACGGCATCCGCCGAGGGCAAGCCGGGCTGTGCCGGTCAAGCGAAGTGCGGGTCGGCGAAGTCCGAATGCGCGTGCTCGGAAGCCTGTCAAGAGGCTTGCAAAGACCGGCCGGTAACGTGCTGCTCGCCGGAGAGCATCATCACCGCGATGCAGAAGATCAAGACGATCGTGACGGCGGCGGCGACGGTCGCGTCGTAAAACCGCGCGTCCGCACGGCATCAACCGGGAATGAAAGCGGGGGCGGGATCGTCCGGTGACGGTCCGCCCCCGCTTCACGTCCGTTCCACAGACCGCCCGGGCTGCAGCCCACAAGCGAGTCTGGTCTGGCCGATCCGGCAGCGCCGGTGTTCGTGATCGCATGCTCTGCCAAGCAGAGCCGTGGTTTTCCTAAACCCCAAGGTTGATCCCGAACAAGCCGAAAAACGCGGCGAAGATGGCCAGCAACGGGTACAGAAGACAGGTAATGCACATAGACTGTTTCTCCCGAAAAACGACTGCAAAAGTCGGAAGTCTACTGGCCGTATCCGAGACCGGCAACCCTTCAAATGCTCCTTTTTTCCCGCCGGATGCAGATCGTCGCGCGGTGCGTCAGAATCCGCCGCGTTTGTCCGGCGACGTCCGCGTTGCCGGCAGCGTCGGGGCGGGGTGGGCCTGCCCGTTGCGTTCCGCAACCATGACCGGCCGGCCGTTGGCGGCAAGGTAATCAGCGATGAAGAGGTCCACGGTGTCGCAGGCGACGGAATAGACTTCTTCCAGCCGGTTCAACGGCGCCTGACCTACGGTGGCGGCGTCCCACATGCGCGTGTTCACGACGGCCCACGGGCTGCGCAGCAGCCGCACTTTTTCCGAAAGGCTGACCCGCACGTTGAACAACACGCCGTCTCCGGATGCGTCCACCACTCCGTTGATGTTGATGTCCAGCGACGGCATCGCGGCAAGCTCGAGCATCTGGGCGTGGCTGAGCTCGCGTATGCCCCATTGCGCCAGTCGCGTGCGCACCTCCGCCGCGATCGGCTCTGTGCGCAGGCCCACGGCCAGCAGGTTGTCCGGCAGGTACACGTAGAGATACACGCCCGGCAGTCCGGCCAGCGCCTGCGGTGGGCTCATTTCGGTAATCGGTTGCCGCGGGAATGGGCTCGGAGCCACTCGCGACGGATCGTTCGTTGTCGCACACCCGCTGACGGCCGCCGCCAGCACCACCGTCCACCCGTACCGTCCAGCTCGAATCCACATGGCGCGCCCTCTTCTTCTCGCACGGTCCGGACCGCACGCACGGCGTAACAGAGTCTACGCGAACCGGCTCAAGTTCATTCCGGCGTCCGCCGATACTACCATCAGCCAGCGGGATTCACGATTCTCTCAAACGTCATTTGCCATCGTGCATGAAAAGACGAATCGTGGACTGCTGGCTTTTTCTTTGGTCGGGCGCGACGGGGTGCCGCATCGGCCTCGTCACGAGCCCAACTCCGCCCGGAAGAGCCGCAACGCGTCGGCGACCGCCCGCTCCGCCTGTTGGGCGGCCCGAATGTCCTCCGCCAGCATTTCACGACCGGACGCCGAGCGAATCAACTCTTCATTGCCCGTGATCACCCGGTGTACCGACAGGATCGCGATGGGCGATCGTAACCGCTCCACGATTTCATCCAGGGCCGGATGGACCCGGACATCCAGCCGATCGCGGCAGAGTTCCAGGTATCCTTGGGCCAACCGCCGGGCGTTGGTCACCGTGCGGGCCAGGCGGGCTACCAGAATCGCCGCCGCCCGGGTATCGCGGATGGGCGGGTCCGTCCGCCGCAGCCACGCCGACCATGCCTCGTACGCCGCAGGCCCCGACACTACGCCAAAACCGGGATCGATGCGATCGAACATCGCCGTCTCCGCCGCCTCGACGGCGAATCGGACCGCTTCCACCACAGGAGGCTCCCGCACGCCCGAGGCGGACTCCACCACGTAGCACTGCACGGCCGGCGCGGTCAGCGGCAGAACGTCTCCTTCGCCACGCAGCACCACGCCCGACAGGCCCAAGCCCTCGCGGCCCGACGCGGTGATGATTCCCCATTGTCGGGCCAAGTCCTCCGGCCAGCCCTGCCAGGCCAGAACGGGCTGGCCGTGGTTCAGCGCATCGCGGATCAGCGGCACGTAGCTGTCCAGAAAATGCCCGGCAAACGCCTCCACGTCCGCCAGTCCGCAGGCCGCCTCCGGAGGATGGAGCGGCCGCAGCTCCAGGCCGACCAGTCGGGCCGCCGCCGGCAGATTCCAGTCCCGGGCCAGCGTCTCACCCCCTTCGGGTGTTTCGCCGTCGCGCGGAACGGCCACCAGAAAGGACAGTCCCAGAATTGCGCTGAGGGTGTATTCATCCAGCTCCAATCCGCCCCAGCGCAACACGGCCTGTAGCGCCGCCGCCAGCGACTCTCCGCCGCCGTCGCCGGACTCGATTGTGATGCCGCTGAGCGTCATGGCGGGAATTCCTGTCTTACGCTCGACCGCTGACCAACCGTGTCTCAAGCCGTATCCGGCCGATAATCAGCCTGACGGGAGTCCGTTTTCCGGCCAATCCATCCAGTGCGGACGGCGGGGTCCGTCCCTCCCGGACTCCTGGCCGGGAGATCGTACTCGCCTCCCGCGTGCCTCGAAAGGGGCATGGCGGATCTGTTCCGCGCCGGGTGCGGCGCGCACGGCGAGGGGTGCCCTGTTCTACGAGCGAGCAGTGGGAAGGCAAGCGGGCGTGCGAATGTGTCGATAATCTCGCGTAGAGCCCGTGCTGGAGGATGCGCTGTGACGGACGAGAGCAGAAGACCGGACGATCCCATTCCCTCCGACCTGGTGCGGGAGGATGCGTCCTTTGAGAAGATCGTGCATGAGTTCGTCGCCGGCCTCGGTCAGCGGCTGGAATCCATGGAGCAAGCTCTGGCCGCCGGGGATATCCAGGCTCTCCAGACGGCCGCCCACCGGCTCAAAGGCAGCGGCGGCGGACACGGATACGCAATTCTCTCCGAGTTGGCCGCCCAGATGGAACGGGACAGCGTCTCCGGCGATCTGGAAGCCGTCCGTCGGGATCTGGACGAATTGCGGAATCTCATTTCCCGCGTGGTGGTCCGCCTCGATTGACGAGATGCTGTTGGGTCGCGGAGGGAGGTGGAACGAGGTGCGCGTTCCCGTATCGCCCGCCCTTGCTTTGGTCGTCGTCCTCCATCCCTCACCAGCCGTTTTCTCATGCCGAGATCCCGCACAATCGTCTGGCGGTTTCATGAGGTTATTCCGGCCCACGCTCCCGGTTGCTTTTATGCCAGACATGCCGCATGAGCCAAGCCCGATCGAGCGCTCAGAACCGGAGATTTGCGGAAATCTCGGTTCATAATATGCCACATGCTATCGATTATATGCAAATCGCGGTGGAAGAAGGGGCTTCGGCACTCTATTGACCGGGGCAAGCCGCTCGTGGATACTGCGCTGGGGCCCGTAATAGCGGATTGAGGGCCAACAGGTATATGCGGGTCGCCCGGGTAAAAAGGGTCATCGCAGGAGCATGGCCGATCCTCCTCAAACAGGACCGTCCCACTTCTCGCTTCCTTTCCCATCGGGCATTCCGCACGGTCCGGGGCCGGTGTATGGCCCATCCAAAGGGAGGATCCAGGCGTGTCGTACGAAGACAAGGTGATTGTGTGCGCGGACTGCGGCGCGGAGTTTGTTCACTCGGCGGCAGACCAGCAGCGGTATGCGGAACGCGGCTTCACCAATGAGCCGAAGCGGTGCCGTCAGTGCCGCGAGAAGCGCAAAACGCAAGGCGGTGGCGGCGGTGGCCGCTCGGGCGGTGGCGGTGGTGGCGGCGGCGGTCGGAGCGGCTTTGGCCGTCCGCAGCGTGAATCGTATGAGGTCACGTGCGCGGAGTGCGGCGCGGTGACGACTGTGCCGTTCAAGCCCACGAGCGGTCGGCCGGTGTACTGCCGCGACTGCTACCGGTCGCGCGGACGGTAGAGGGCCGCGTCCAACCAGACGGAAACCAGGGCCGGGCCGGGGCGAACACCCCACCCGGCCCTTTGTCTGGCAGGCCGCCCGGGCAGTCGACGGCGGCGAGCCGTCGGTCAAGCCATCGGCTCCGAAGCGCGGTCACCGGCAAGCCGCTGAAGAAGCAGGAGGTGCCATTGTGGCGACCGACGATTCATGCGAGCTTCGTTGCCTGATCGACCGAGCCCGGGCCCGGGATGAATCCGCCATGAGCCAACTGCTGGAAATCCACAGCCGGCGACTTCTGGAGTCTGTCCGGGCGGAGCTGGGCGACAAACTCCGTCAGCGGCTGGAGTCGCAGGACATCATGCAGCAGGTTTACCTGGATGCTTTGGGCAGCATCGATCAGTTCGTTGACCGCGGGCATGACAGTTTCTTCGCGTGGTTGCGCCGGATCGCCGTTCATCGCATCTGCGACGCGGACCGGCGGGCGTTTCAGACGCTCAAACGCGGGCGTGAAGTGCGTGCCGGCGATCTGGGCGGCGACGCGTCCATGACCCGCCTGTTCGAGGCCCTGGCCGCCACGTCCGCCAGCCCCAGTCAGGTTGTGGATCTGGCCGAACGGGAGCGTCTGCTCAAGCGGGCCCTCGATCGGCTCAGTGCCGATCAGCGCGAAGCCATTTCGCTGCGGTATTTCCATCAGTTGAATGTCGCCGAAGCAGCCGCGAAGATGGACCGGTCGGAGCGTGCCGTGCGCAGTCTGTGCGTGCGGGCGCTGATCCGTCTGCGGGAGCTGCTGGGCGATGCCATCTGATCCTTCCGATCCGAATGCGTCCCAGACCGACCCGCCCTCGGCGGCGGTTCCCGGCGACTCGTTGGAGACCGTGCTGGACGAATACCTGGAGGAGCTGGCCCGGGGCGGCAGCCCGGACCCGGAGCGGTACATCCGCGAACACCCGTCCCTGGCCGACGCGCTGCGCGGCGTCTTCAAAACCCTCGAGTTCGTCGAGGCTACCAGCCGTTCGCTGAACGCGGGCAAGCTTGAGTCCGGCCACATGCTCGGCGAGTACCGCATCGTGCGGGAGATCGGCCGGGGCGGCATGGGCGTGGTCTACGAGGCCGTGCAGACCTCGCTGCACCGCCGCGTGGCGCTGAAGGTTCTTCCGCCCGGCGCCCTGCTTTCGCCGAACGCTCCGGAACGATTCCTTCGCGAGGCCGAGACAGCCGGCCGGCTGCACCACACCAACATCGTGCCCGTGCACGCGGTCGGAGAGGAACAGGGCGTCCGGTTCTACGTGATGCAGTACATCGAGGGCCGGTCGCTCGCGGATCATCTGCGACGTCTGGCCGCCGAAGGGACGCGGCCCGGGCACGACTATTGCCGCCGCGTCGCCCGCTGGGGCCGGCAGGTGGCCGACGCCCTGGAATACGCCCATCGCGAGGGCATCATCCACCGCGACGTGAAGCCGTCAAACCTCCTGCTCGACGCACGCGACAATGTCTGGATCACCGACTTCGGCCTGGCCCGGGCGGACGCCCGATTGACCATCACCCTTTCCGGCGACGTCATCGGCACCGCGCGATACATGTCGCCGGAGCAGGCCCGCGGCGGCCGCGCCCAACTGGACGGGCGCACCGACATCTACTCGCTCGGGGCCACCCTGTACGAACTGCTCGCCCTGCGGCCGGCGTTTGACGGAGACTCGCGCGAGGCCGTTCTGACCCGCATCGCGTTTTCCGATCCGAAGCCGCTCGGCCAGGTCCAACCGGGCATTCCGCGCGACCTGGAGACCATCATCGGCAAGTGCATGCGGAAGAATCCCGACCATCGCTACGCCCGGGCGGCCGACGTGGCGGAAGACTGCCGACGGTTCCTGGTCGGCGAACCGATCCTGGCCCGCCGCACGCCGTTGCACGTGAGGATCGGCCGCTTCGTGCGGCGGCATCGTGTTCGCGTTGCGGCAGTCCTCGTAATGGCGGCCCTGCTGACGACAACGATCGTGCTTCGCACACAGATGCGGCGGGCGGAAGGCCGGCGCAGTCTTCAGGACGGATTGGCGGCCATGCTCCTGGACTTCAACCCGTCCGCGGCCGCGAAGCACCTGGATCGTGCCGACGCCCTGGGCGTGCGTACGGCGGAGCTGTACCTCTATCGCGGGCTGATTCCCCTGCTGACGGCGCAGCCGCAGCGCGCCATCGAACCGCTCACCGAGGCCCTGCGCCGCAGCCCGAACAACGTCGAAGCGTGCCAGGGCCTGGCCTATGCCTACTTCGAGATGACCGACGACGTGAACGCCATGCGCTTTCTGCGTCGGCACGACGAGTCTCACATTCAGACCGCTCTGGGCTGGCTGCTCCGCGGCCACGCTTTCACGCATCTGGACGGAGCGGACCCCGTCGCCTGCTACGACCGGGCGCTGGATATCCAGCCGGATTTCACGCCGGCCATCGAAGCACGAGCCACCTTCCGCCGCCATCGACTGCTGATCGAGGGCGATCGAGCGGCTCTCCAGCCGATGCTGGACGACTTCGACGCGTGGGTGATCTTCCGCCCCAAGTCCGCCCGCGCCTATGCCGCGCGGGCCACCGGCTACCTGTTCGCCGCCGCATACGCCGCGACGCAGCCGGACCTGCGCGAGTATCCGGCCAAATGGCTGGCTCATTGCAGCGAGGACCTGGACCGCGCGCTGGAGATCGGCGGCGATCGCCTGGCCGACGTTTACGGCCGTCGAGGCATTTTGCGGCGTTATGTCGGCGATTACGCGGGCGCCGCGGAAGACCTCTCCCGCGCCATTGAACTCGACCGTGCCGCCGCCGGCACCGAACACCCCGGATTCGTCCACCACCGCGTCATCGCCCTGCACGAGGCGGGCGACCTGCAGACGGCCCTGGCGGAAATCACGCCGGCCTGTGCGGACATGCCGAGCTTCTTCCCGCTGGCCCTGCAGCGGGCCATCCTGCTGGCGGAGGTTGGCCGACTCGATGAGGCCCGCACGGTCTGCCGCGAAACCCTGCGACAGCACCAGACGAACACCACCGCCATCCTGATTGCGGCGGGGGTGGCCGAGCTGCTGGGGGACTCCGCCGCCGCGCTGGCGGCGCTGGACGCGGTGCGGCAGCGGCTGGACGACGCCCAACCCGATCCAACCGACGATCCGTTCACCCGCCCGTGCCTGGAGTACCTGAGCGGTCGGATGCACGCGACCGCGCTGCTGGATCTGCCGCGGGTGACGCCCGGCGTGCGCTGCGCGATGACGTTGCTGATCGCCCTGCGCGAGCTTGGCCTGGGGCGACGGTCCGAGGCCCGATTGGCGCTGCAGGCGTGCAAAGGCACGGGGGTGTTCGTGTTCATCCACTACCGATTCGCCGAGGTTCTTCAGGCGCGGCTGCACGCCGACCCCGCCTGGCCGCCGTGGATCGAGCCCGGAGAGGGCGAGGACCGGTAAGCAGTTGCGGGGGCCGCCGGCCGGAATCGTGCGAATTGTCTCCATCGTTTGCGTCTTGTCCGAGGTATCGGCCGGGTTGAATGCCGGAACACAGGGCAGCGAGTCGTTCGGCATCGGCGCGAGTGTCCATCCGGGACGGCGGATGATCCGAACAATGATTCCGGCGAAGGCAGCGCGGGATCGCCGCGCGGGGCCGGGACTCGCCGTTGCGCGGGATTTCGACCCTGCCGTGCCCCGCGGCGGGGAAAATTCCCGTTTTTTTTCGCCGGTGCGATCCGGCGAGTGGAACCCCCCGCGCGCGACGTTCGCGGCCATGGCGACGGTTCCGCCGCAACGGACGGAGAAGCGTGATGTCGATTTCCTTCTGCAGCGAACGCGGCGCTCCGTACGACGCGCGTCCGGGCGGCGGAACGGCGGCAACGACGGCGTTTCCGGATACCATGTCATCGCACATCAGACAGCATCCGCCGCGCGATCGAGCGGCATGCAATCCAGATTCCGCATTCGGCAGAGAGTGCGAAATTCACGCTGGAAACGGGCATTTCCTCAAAATCGTAAGTGTCATGGTTCGGCACTTACAGGAGTCCGCAAGCGGGGCGTCGCCCGTTCCGCCGCGCGGCCGCGCACGGGTTTCGGACCGCCGTAAGGAAGCGTGAATGAAAAGTGGGGTGCCGGGTTCCGTCATCTCCCGTGGGTTGCGTCCGCCGCTTTCCGCGCGGCGGATTTGCGGCGTGCGCGATGTCGCCCGCGGCGCCGTTCGGCGCGAAAACTGAAGAAACGGCCGGGGCGCAGCCGATACAAAACTGGAGACAATCTGCAGAATTATTTTGACAGGTGCTTTTGGCCTGCTACCATTTCCGATCAGAAAGGAGGTGATGTTCATGGCGAAAAAGCGCAAGGCTGCCAAGAAGAAAGGCGCCGCAAAGGCAAAGAAGGCCGCGAAGAAACGCAAAAAGAAAGCCGCGAAGTGACGGGCGTACCTCACTTGCGGCGAGGTGAGCCCGGTCTCCGGTACGCGCCACGGTAAGTGGAGACAGGGATCGCCTCCGATCAGTCTTGTCTACAAGACTGCAAACGAAATGAGATGGAAGAGCCGTAGCGCCACGGCGATCTTCCATCTCATTCGTTTTTGCGCTTTGCGAGGCGGGGGGTCGCCCCGGGCCGGCGGCAGGCGGATCAGCCGTCGGGCATGCACGTACGGCAGGGGTGTCGGCCCTGCCGCCTGGCTTCCTCAGCCGTTCGGAACTCCACGCGGTTCTGGCTCTTGATGCGTGCCGCGTGGGGGCAATCGCTTCGATGAAACACTTTTGACCCTTTGCTCCCGACGAACGTGACCTCCGGAGCCGGCGGCGCGGCCGGACGGACCGCCTCGTCCGTCGACGGCTCTCCCGTCGTGGTCGCCGCCGCGTCGGGCAGACCGCGCGACCGGATGGCATTCACGTCCGGGCGCCCCGCGGCCTCCCAGGCGCCTCCGATCAGCCCGCCGGCAAGCCGAGCGGCCGCCCGCAACCGGTCGACGAGGACGTCGCCGCACCGTTCGTCGAGCAGGACGTAATACTCGTTTGCCCGGCGAATGAAGCTCGTGGCATCGGTTACGGCCAACTGCGACAAAATCTCCCGGTCGGCCGTCAGAAGCTCGTCCAGGCAGGCCAGCGAATCGAGAAGCACCAGAAAAGCCCGGTCCAACGGGGCGTCCATCGGCTCATAGTCGTTCGGACCGAGGCGGATCCGCTCGCGATAGCGGCACCCGTTCCGGTTGACCAGTTCCATGTCGAATCGATACTGCACGTTCTGGTGAGGGTGCAGTTCCTCCCCGAGCTGTCGCGCGCCAAACTGCAGGTTGCCCGTCAACTGTCCGTCCGCGTTGGCCGTCGCGCTGAAGGGTGAGGCGCACTGACCGACGAAGTGCGTCAGGTGCCCGGCGGCGCGCAGCACGGCCTGCTCGTCGCCTTTGCGAAAGGCTTCCACCAGATCCTGGTACAGCTCTTCGACGGCCCAGGGCAGTCGTCCACCCAGGCGAACGTGGTGCTCGTTGTAGAGGGCACGAGCACCGGCCGGCGTGCGCGGGAAGCGGGCCGCTGCTTCCAGGCGGGCCGTCCGGGTCTGCCCGGTCGCCGCCAGGTCCAGCGGAACATAGTGCCAGCATTCGCGACGGCGCAGCTCGGAGTCTCGCGGCCAAATTGTTGCCGGCTCCAGCGAGCGTTCCAGAAACGCCAGGCGCTGCGACACAAACAGCGGGGCGATAGGTTGCGGCAGACACTCCATCGCCGCGTGAGCGACAATCCGATGATTCTCAAACCCGACGGCCAACGCGGGCGTCGCCAGGCACGACAACAGCATACCGGCCCCCGCAATACACATGTGGTTTCGCATTATGTTCCCTTTCCTCCCATGATTTGAAATCGGGCGCGCGAAGACGTTTGCGTGTGGAACGTACCGACCGCGCCCCTGCCAGAAACGAAGGCCGAATTGTCGCGTTATGTCAATGGAAATGCAAGAATTGAATTCGAGGCGGATCACCCGCCGGCCATCCGACGGCGTTGGCGGAAGAACTCGCCCAACAGGCGCTCGGCGGGCTTGCCTTTGGGGGTGTATCCGAAATCCGTTTCGCCCCGATTTTCGTATGACCACTCCCACCAGAGAATTCCCCCGACGGCCGGCTCATCCGACCAGATATCGATGAACGCCTGGTAGCAGTCGGCCTGCTCCCGCATTCCGGCGGGGGTGGCCTTTTCGTGGCGGTAGTAGTTCCACGCCTCGACGGAGCACCCTTCCTGACTGCACCAGCCGACCTCGGTAAACAGGAGCGGCTTGCCCACGCCCTTCTGCCACTCCAGGATGCGTCGCTTGATCGGCAACCAGCTTTCGCGCAGGGAGGCCTGGCTCGGGCCCGGGTCGTCGGACAGCCGGTGATAGCTGGTCATGCCGATCAGGTCGAGATCGGCCCAGAACTGGATTCCCCGATAGTGGTCCCAGTTGGCCGAGTAGCTTAGTCGGCCGTGGTAACAGTCACGCACCGCCGCGATCACGCGTCGCCACTCGTCCGTCATCTTCTCCGTGCTGACCAGTTCGGAGCCGACGATGAACACTTCCACGTGTCCGCGCTCGGCCAGCGTGGCGTAATGAACGACGAGCTTGCGGTACGCCTCGAACCACGCGTCCCAACTGGTCGGCTGGATCTTGCCCCGCCATTCATTGCCGCGCGGATCGGACAGCAGGATCTTGGGCATCAGCACGATGCGCAGCCCCTGCTCGTGTGCCAGGTCGAACAACTCGAGCCACTCGTCGTCGGTGGGCGTGCGCTTCGGGTCGGTCCGGATGTCGGTGGATTCCACGTGTTTCTGGAAGCCGTCCGGACTGAACATGACCGTGTCGGCGCCCAGCGCCGCGATTTCCCGGATCATCTGCCCGTAGCGGGCGACCACGCGGTCCGCCGAGTACACCTGAATCGCCACGCCGTGGTAGGGCGGATCCGGGGACGGCAGGCTGCGCAGCAGGGGTCGGGTGGTCTGGTTCGGTCGCGTTGTCGCCGGCCTGGCAACGGCCGGCTGCGGTCTGGACGAGGCCGCCTCCGCGCGGGCGGGGTCCGCGGCGGGCGGCTTTCGATCCGCCTCCCAGACGGCCACTCCAACGGCGACCGCGATCAGAACGGCGATGATCCGGACACTGTTCATGGCCGGAGCATTGTATCGTTCCCTCCGGGGGAATCATCGTGTGCCGCAGCGGAGTCCTCCGCCGCACGCCCGGTCGCCGTGTCCCGCATTCGTCAGGGGCGCAGCAGTTGGGCCGTGCGGTCGGTGCCGTCGAACGGCGGCTCGGTCGGGTCGGCGGGCCGGCCGCGCAACAGGTGAAGCAGGGTCGGAGCGATGTCCACCAGTCGGGCGTACGGAATGGTTTCTCCCGCGGGGATCCCCGGCCCAACGAAGATCATCGGAATCACCATATCGGAGCGAGTAATGCTGCCGTGTCCGCCGCGGTTGCGGGAGCCGAAGTCCCACCCGTCCTCGGCAAACAGCACGATATCGCCCGCCCGAGGCGAGTCGAACATTTCCACCATCCGGACCATCAGGTCCGGGTACGGTGAGTCGATGGTGGCCTTCAACCACGTATCGCCGTCATGCCAGCCCTCGGCAATCACGGTTTCCAGCGGCCCGGTCGTCCAGTCTCCCAGGGCATCGTGATCGATGCGATCGTAGCGGTAGACTTTGGTGTCATCGTGCCAACGCCGTCGAATCCGGGAGCGACCGGTCCGCGAAAGAAGCTCGATGACACGCTCGTCGCCGTCCAGGTCGATCGGCCGGGCGACGAGTTCCACGCCGGGATGCTGGATGAGCCCGGGCCGGCCCGTGGCGGGATCCGGATGAAGCAGACTCTGGATGGCTTGCGGGGTCGGTCGCTGGAACCATCCGTCCGGGCCCGGAAGGTGGATCGCCGCCCGACGGTTTCCGCCATTGATAACGACGGCGTCAAACCGGGAGAAATGTCGAAACCGCTGCTCGAACCACTCGTTTTCGAGAGCTCGATCGGTGACCCTCAGGCCGCGTTCGCGTCGCAGCCATCGGGGGATGTCGAAGTGATGGTCGACCGCCTCGAAGCCGTGGTCGCTCAGAAACACCACGCAGGTCCGCTCGGTCATCCCGGCCGTCTCGATTGCCTCTCGAATGCGTGCGACCTGCCGGTCGACGTTGCGGATGGCCCGACGGTACTGCTCTGACCGCGGTCCATGCCGATGGCCGATCTCGTCCACGGCCGGATGATAAGCGTGAATCAACACCGGCCACTGTCCGATCTGGTTCGCCACGTCCCGCACCACCTCGAATCGGCTGGGCATGAGCCGGTCCACATCCAGCAGCAGGCCGAAGAACCAGCGGATTCCCGCTCTGGCCCAGTTGTCAATGGTGCGGGTCACGCCGCGGAAAACGGCGTTCTGGATGTTCATCGTCACCCGGTCCGACAGCCGCTCGTACAGAGTAGGCGCCCGGAAATCGTCGTTCACGTCGCGGTAGGTGAACATCGTGCCGTAACTGCGATAGCGCAACTGATGCCGGTCGAACCACTTGTTGCCGAGGATTCCGTGGTGGCCGGCGTACAGGCCCGTCTGGATGCTGGTGAACTGCGCGTATGTGATGGTGGGATAGCCGCTGACCGCCGTCTCCACGCGCACCCCCTCGTCGATCAGACGCTGGATGGCCGGCAACTCTCCCGCGGCCAGCATGGCGTCCAGCGTGGCCGTATTCAATCCGTCCACGCTGATCAGCACAACCGCAGTCTCCGGCCGCTGGACGTGGGGCTGCAAGAATGTCCGCGGCGAATGATCGTGACTGCATCCAGCCGATCCGGCCGCGATCACGATAGCAATCGCCACAGGCAACCATAACCACCGTGGAGTGAAGAATGTCGGTCGAAACATAGGGTCTCCTGACTCAATCGTGGAACAGATCAGGGGATCGGGGCGTGGGCCTGCCCGTTCGGAAAGACACCCCCCGGCTCCGGAAGTTGGAAGACTCTGTACGCCGGTGAGGCCGAATCGTCAACCGACCCTTCGGGCGGCCAGACGCGCCGGGCGTGGGAGGGGGAGCGTTCCAGCTTGCGGGCCAGGTGGTCGTGGTTTCGATCGACGATGACGTAGCGGCAGCCGAACACATGGGTGAAATCGTCGATCGTCACCTTGTCGATGGTCTCTCGCATGCGGCCCCGATCATCCGGCCGCCGGACGACGATCTCGGACGGGAACTCTCCGCGGGACAGCTTCACATACCGTTTCCACAATTCCGGGTCCGCCTCGTCAGTGAATTTCGGGTCCAGGCCCACGATATAGTGATTGTGATGGTTGTAGTAGAAATAGAGCGGAAAGATGTCCCAGTCGTCCGTGAAAACGACCGATCCCGGCGCCGAGTTCGCCTGGAGCCACGCCATCGCCCGCCGGGTCGCGGGCAGGTCGTAGCCGCAGCGCACGGACTTCTGCAGGTTCGTCAACTGGGCCGCGCAGGTCAGGAAAAGAAGTGTCAAATAGCCGACACCGCAGGCCAGCATGGACGCGGCCGTGATCGCCCGTCCTTTCGGCGGCTCCGCCCCGCGATGGCCCCGGCGCAGACCGAGGGTAACGGCCAGAACGTATAGCGCGCCCACACACGCCCACAGCCACGCCGGCATCGGCAGCAATGGTGAACCCAGCCCCCTGCCGCCTTGCGCCGCCCGCAGGATCGCGTACGACAGACCGGCGAACAAGACTCCCAGCAACACCGCCGTTCCCGCAGTGAACAGCCCGGCCGCCCGGCCGGACGGAGGCGGCTGTGTGAGGGTCAGCCATCGACCGACCGGCGCCAGGAAATACACGGCGCCCACGGCCAGCCAGACCCGCCATTCGGCGATCGTGGTCTCGATGCCCAGGTGGCCCAGCATGTACCACCCTGCGCCGCCCAGCACGATCATTGTGACAACCGTCAAGGCGCAGACCGCCAATCGCAGATTGGGATTCTTGCGGTCCGCCTCCGACGTCCAGAAATCCGGCAGGGCCGATCGCAGTGTCGGAGCGGCCAGATACGCCGATGTCAGCAGGCAGAAGATCGGCCAGTATTCCACGAACCGCCGCGCTTTGCA
Source organism: Planctomycetota bacterium (assembly GCA_052034525.1). Lineage (GTDB taxonomy): Bacteria > Planctomycetota > Phycisphaerae > UBA1845 > UBA1845 > JAFGJQ01. The sequence goes on along the minus strand of JBPOIK010000053.1, from coordinate 62,739 downwards.
CATCAGGACCAGAAAGGCAATGCTGATCAGCAGCATCGCCCATTCCCGGGGGCCGATCCGGCGGCCGCTGCGCAGCCGTACGCCGATGGCCGCGGCGAGGGTCACCCACATGACGCCCGTGAACCCCGCGAACCACCACAACGTGCCCTCGTAGGACTTCCATTCGTTGCCGACCGGGATGTCCGGCGTCAGGCCGCTGCCGAAGATCTGGATGCGCAGGAACGGGATGGCGCCGCGGACGTAGGGGTGCGTGAGCAGGCCGACCAGCCAGCCCGTGAACGTCCACAGGGGCAGTTTCCAGGACACGCGGTCGCCGCGCGGCGAAAGCAATCCGCCCAGGAAGTATGCGATCAACACGATAGGCGCGTAGATCAGCCCCCCCATGTAAACGTGAACATAAGCGGCCACGGTCAGCGCGGCGGCCACATACCGTCGGCGGAACAGGAAGAGAAGCAGCAGCAACATGCAGAACAGCGACGGATCGATCGCCCGGATCATGCAGTGGCGGGTGAAGAACTGATCCGGCATGGCCAGGAAAAGCCCGATCCACAGCCAGCGGAACGGAATCCGCTCGATCATCAAGAGCAACGTGAAAAGGGCCATTGTGCCGCCGAAGCAGAGCATCATGGCCCATTGGGCGCCGATGTAATACTCGTACCCCAGGGCGTGCGCCGCGTGCACGAACGGCATCAGAAAAACGTGGAACCCCCAATGATGGCTGACGAAACGGTCTTTCCAGAAGATGGTGGCCTGCAGCCAGGGAAACCGATCCGGCAGGCCGATCTGGGGCATCAGGACGGCCATCTTGGTGTGATAGAACGCATCGTTGCCCGGAATGCCCCATTCTTCCGGCGGCTGGCCCGGCTGGGTGTACAGAAAAGCCACGATGGCCATGCCCAGCAGAAACACCCCCAGCAGCTCGACCAGGTGCCAGCCGCACCACCACCGCTCCAGCGGGGCTTCTTCATAAAAGCCGCGCGCCGGGAGACGATCTGAATCGCGATCAAGAGACAATGACATGAGCCCGCGCCACGCTGTCGGATCTTGCGCCGGCGGATTGGACGGCACCCGCGCCGGCCGGCGTCACTGCGACATCTGCCACTCCGTGCCGCCGGGCCGGTCGACCAGAGTGATCCCGACGTCGCCCAGCTTGTCCCGGATGAGGTCGGCGGTGGCGAAGTCCCGGCTTTGGCGACAATGCTGGCGAATGTCGATAAGCACCCCCATTACCGCGTCGAGCGTCTGATCGCCCGCCCCCCGCTGGGCCGGCGGCGTCAGAAACAGGCCCAGCAGCCGGCCCAACTCCACCAGGCTGCGCCCCGCGCCCAGCGCGGCGGCGCACGTGGTGTCCTGCGGGGCCGATTCCACCTTGTTTTCGTCGATGAACCGATTGATCCGGGCCGCCAGTTCAAACAGCACGGCGATGGCAGCCGCAGTGTTGAAATCGTCATCCATGGCCTGCACGAAGCGCTCGCGGAAGCCGCCGATTTCCTCTACGAAGCCTTCCAGCCCCGCCGCCGGGGTCTCCTCCAGCGTGGGCAGGTCGCCGTACGCGCTGCGGCCGGTGATCCGTTCGATGCGTTCGAACAGTCGATGGAAGGTGGACAGAGCTTTGGTCTTGGCGGCCACCTCCGCGTCGGAGAAATCGATGGGGCTGCGGTAATGCGTGCTGAGGATGAGGTAGCGCAGCAGTTCGCCGCCGTGCTCATCCAGAAGCCGCGTGAGCACCATTTTCTCCATGAACCTGGCCATCTCCGGGTCGGATTTGGCGATTTTCTTGGTGTTGAAGCGCGTCAGGCCGTTGTGCAGCCAGTATCTGGCGAACGGTTTGTCGGTGGCCGTCTCCGACTGGGCGATTTCGTTTTCGTGGTGCGGGAAGATCAGATCCATGCCGCCGCCGTGGATGTCGAACGTCTCGCCCAGCAGCTTCATGCTCATGACAGAGCACTCGATGTGCCAGCCGGGCCGGCCCCGGCCCCAGGGCGACGCGAACCTCACCTCGTCCGGCTCGTCGGGCTTGGCCTCCTTCCAGAGCGCGAAGTCGCCCGGGTGGCGCTTCTGGCCGCTCTGGAGCTCGCGCTGGCCGAACTGCTCGTCGGGCGATCGGTTCGAGAGCTTGCCGTAATCGCGATCGGCGGTCACGTCGAAATACACGTCCCCGCCGGAGGCATAGGCCGCTCCTTTGTCGATCAGCCGTTGCACATACGCGATGATGTCCGGAATGTACTCCGACGCCTTGGGCATGTGGTCGATGCCCGTGACGCCCAGCCGGCGCATCGCGTCGTTGTAGTTCGCCGTGATTCGCTCGGCCAGGGTGAATACGGGCAGGTTCTGGGCCGCGGCTTCGGCGATCAGCTTGTCCTCGACGTCGGTGATGTTCACCACCCACGTCACCTGGTAGCCCCGGTATGTCAGGTAGCGCTTGATCGCATCGAAAATGACCGGCCCCACGGCGTGACCGATGTGGCTCGGCTTGTACACCGTCGGTCCGCAAAGGTACATGCCCACCTTGCCGGGCTGGACCGGTACGAACTCTTCCTTCTCGCCGCTCAGCGTGTTGTATACCCGGATGGCCATGATCCGTCCCTGCCTGTGATTCCGTTGGTTCCGGTCCGCCGGACCGGACCTTACACCCGCCGCACCAGCACGACGGCCGTGCACGCAATGCCCTCACCCGCGCCGATCGCTCCGAGCTTCTCGTGGCTGGTGGCCTTGACGCTGACGCGGTCGGGCGTCAGCCCCATCCGTTCGGCGATCACGGCGGCCATCCGCCGTTTGTAGGCCGACATGCGCGGCGCCTCCGCGTGGATTACGCAGTCCACATTCACCGGGTCAAATCCCGCCGCCGCCACCTTGCGCATGACAGCGGACAGCAGCTCGCGGCTGTCGGCATCCATCCAGTCTGCGCAGGAATCCGGGAACTGCTCGCCGATGTCCGGCAGGCCGGCCGCCCCCGTCACCGCGTCGATGATCGCGTGCAGCACCACGTCCGCGTCGCTGTGGCCCAGCAGCCCGCAAGGGTGGGGAATCTCCACCCCGCCCAGCACCAGGGGGCGGCCCTCCACCAGCCGGTGGACATCGTATCCGACCCCGACTCGCCAGGGGCAGTCTGCGGCCACGTGCAACCTCCTCGACCCGGACCGCCCAAGGTAGACCCGAGTTCGGGCCAAATCAAGGGAACCGCGTGTCGGAGGGCGGCCGGATCCAGGACACTTCCGGCGGAGCGCCGCGGTCCCGGCAGGGATGGAAGAGACTGCCTTCCACGCGCTTTCACCGCCCCGTTCGAGTCGAGTTGACTCTCCGCCGGAGGAGTCACGCGCCTGCGGAGGGCCGGCCCAACGAGCGATCGGGGTTTCCGGCGGAACGCTTCGTCGAATAGGATGGCGGAACTTGGGAGGCCTCCGGCGTGAAGCGCAAACGCCACATTCTGTTTGTCTGCACGGGAAACTGCTGCCGGTCGCAGATGGCCCAGGCCATCCTGGCCCGGCTGGGTCGAGACCGCTTTGTGGCCCATTCCGCCGGTTCCGACCCGGCCGGATGGGTTCATCCGCTCGTGGAGGCTGCCCTGGCTCCTCTGGGAATACCCGCGCTGGAAGGCGCCTGGTCCAAAAGCTGGGACGAGTTTGAGACACGACCCATCGATTGGGTCATTACCCTGTGTGACTTCGCGGCCCGGAACGTTCCGGATTGGATGAAACGCCGCCCCGTCACCCATTGGTCCACTCCCGATCCGTCCTTCGCGCCGGGGACCGATGAGGACCGCCTGGTGGCCGCCGTGCGCGTGGCCGAGCGTCTTGCCCTGAAGATCGAACGGCTCGTGGCGCTGGACTTCGACCGACTGGACCGGGCCACTCTGACAACCCGGCTCGACGAGATCAGCCAGTTGTAGCGGCGTTCTGCAGTGCGATTCGCGCGTTTCGCTGAAGCATGGACAGCGACGCCCGCCTCATGGCCCGGCCGCGAAGGCGCTCGTCGTAGTCCTCGGGCCGCCAGTTCAGCAGCTCCGCAAGCGAGGGGTACGGAGCGGGGGGACGGACGGCGTAGTCGGCCTGGCGGGCGATCGGAAGGTCGCGGTTGTGCGGGCAGACCTCCTGGCAGACGTCGCATCCGTAGACCCAGTCTCCCATCAACGGTTGCAGGGCTTCGGACACGTTCTGGCGATGCTCGATGGTCAGGTACGAAATACACCTGCCGGCGTCCATTTCGTACGGCCGATCCAGAGCGCCGGTCGGACACGCCTGGAGACAGCGCGTGCATCGGCCACAGTGATCGGCGACCGGAGCGTCCGGCGCCAGCTCCAGCGTGGTGACGACTCCGCCGAGGAAGAAGTAACTGCCCAGCTCCCTGTTGATCACCAGCGTGTTCTTCCCGATCCACCCGATGCCCGCCGCGGCCGCCCACTGCCGCTCGAGAAGCGGGGCCGTGTCCACGCAGACACGTGCCTCAAACGGTTCGGCCAGCCCGGCCCGCGCCTGGTCCACCAGGGCGTACAGCTTTTTTCGCATGACGCGGTGGTAATCTCGGCCCCACGCATACATGGCCACCCGGCCGTGCGGGCCGTCGCCTTCGGGTCGGGCGGGCCACGGCTGATAATACGAATGCGCCACCATGATTACGCTGCGGGCTCCGGGCAGCAGTCGCCGCGGATCCAGCCGGGTTTCGACGTTGCGGCGCAGGTAGTCCATTTGTCCGGCCCGGCCTTCGGCCAGCCAGCGCCGATAACGATCCGCCCGGTAGACGAGAGCGGCCGGCGCAATGCCCGCCCGCTCGAAACCCGCCTGGCCGGCCAGGTCTTTGATCCATCGGGATTTGTCCGCCGGGCTCATCCTAAGCAATGGTACGGCCGGAAGTTGCCGATAGAAAGCCCCGGCGGCTCGGTTGACAGCGCCGGGCGCCGCGCCTACGGTGACGGGTCTGCCCCTGTGGTGCCGGGCAGACGTGCAGACCGCCGAATTGCAGGATACTCCGCATGTTCGATTACGACTGGTTCCACGGCCCAGCTTTTGAGCAGCAGCAGTTTGAAGCCCGGCTGCGGTGCGTCATGGCCCACTTTCCGGATCTGGAGCCGGAGAAGATCGAATCGGACGAGGCGGCGTGCAAGTTTTTCGAGGAGTTGGAGGTTCGGCGGCTGATTTACCTTCGGGACGGCTTCAGTTACGAGCTGAAGAACATCGTAGAAGTGGAGAGCAAAGCGCATTTCACTTTCGAGTGTGAGCCGGTGGACGACCAGTACAAGGTGGGCGCCTTCGTCGTGGCGGTTCCCTTCGAGGACATTGCCCGGGTCGAGGTTTTCGCGGTCCACCCGGCGGAGAAGCCCGACGACATGCCGGCCATCACCGGATTCCGCACCAAGCCCGAGCCGCAGTTCGGGCGTGAGGCCTACGCCGAGCGTACCCGCGGCGGAACCGAGGATTGAGTGGGCCGGCCCCCGTCCGCGCCCGGTCAATCGCTCCACTGCCGGATTTCGTCGACCCAGGCGTCCAGTTCCTTCCGTTTCTTCTCCAACAGCGCGAACAGGGTGATGATCGCCACGCCCAGGGCGATCCCGCAGACGTACCACAGCCACGTCCAGCCGAGATTGGCGGCGGCGTGCCAGATCGTCGTCAGCAGCGAGAGGCACAGAAAGCCCGTCCCCAGGAAGAGGAACGACCGGATGCGCCAGACGAAGCCGACGAGGATTCCCGCCAGCGACAGCCCCGCCAGCACGAGCGGCAGCCACGGGGCCTGCGCGACGCCAACGATAAACACGTCGGCGGTGGAGGAGAGATAAATGACGAAGACGCAGACATAGTGCGCCGCCTTCCGCTGATCGGCGGTCAAACGCGCGCGGTTCAGATGACTCGCGACCAGCATCGCCAGCGCCGGCGGAATGAACCACAACTGGGGATGCCGGCTGAGACCCAGGCCCGGGCTGTGCGCCAGCAGGTACCACAGGCTTCCATTGAGCGCCAGCGCGGCGAGCAGGCCCAGCCGGAACGACTTTCGCAGCCCGGCGAGCACCGCGTACAGCACGCCCGTCGTCATGAGCACAACCGAGAAGTGCACCCGCGACGAGGCGAGAAGCAGATCGAGTATGCTGAGCGCCGACAAAAACATGCCCGTGCGACTGAGCGGCTGTGCCAGACCCTGCAATCCCCGTCGATCGCAGATTTCCCCCGCCGCCACGGCCGGAAACGCCACAGCCATGATGACCAGCGGCCAGTACTGGGTGAACAGGCCGGAGAACAGCCACGGCATCGTCGCCCGCACGTGCAGAACGAGCGCTCCGGCGAGACCTTCTGCGAGGTAGACGTAGGCCCCTTTCCAGCTCGGCCGCAACCGCGAACCCGGAGGCGGCTGACGCGTGCGCGGCGGCGGTGTCAAGCGACAAAAACGCGGCGGATGCGGCCCGGACGCAATCCCGGGCGGGCGAGGAACCGGCTCACCGGATTATAAACCGCCGGGTTTGCGATAATTGCTGCTGGGACGGCCCTGTAGTACGTTCTGTCTGGAAGTGGAACGCGCCGGCGCGAACGCGCTTCGCCTCGGTGAGGTCGGCAGCCGGACCGGACCGCGAGCAACGGGCGGGTCGCGCGGACGCCAGTGAGGGACGGATGATGTCCGCGATACTTCTGGTCAGCTCGGTGTCAGCCCTGGTCAGCGGAACCGATCTGCCGTTCCTGGCCGGGTTGCTTCTGGCCGCCCTGTTCACGGTCCTCAGCGTGCTGGGCCTGGGCAACGCCGACGGCGACGTCGAAACGGATGCGGGCCTGGATGTCGATCACGACGCCGACGTGGATCTGGACGCCAGCCACGACATGGACCACGACGTCGAGGCTCAGGCGGATCACGGTCCCGAGGTGGCGGCCGCGGCAGGCTTCTCGCTCAGCGCCATTCTGTACTTCTTCGGGATCGGCCGGATCCCGCTCTCGATTCTGCTGCTGGCGTTCTTCTACGCCTTCGGCGGCATCGGCTGGCTGGTGAACCTCTGGCTGACGCCCGGCAGCGCCGAGGCGGTGTCGTCGCTGGCCGTCAGTCTGCCGGGAGGCCTGGCGGCCGGCCTGGCCTCCATGCGGCTGGTGAGCGGCATTCTGGCCCGTATCATGCCGACCCGGGGTGTGTCGGGCACCGCGCCGCATCAGCTTGTGGGTCTGCGGGGCATCGTCGGGCTGCCGGTGACGGAAACCGCCGGCCGGGCGCAGGTGACCGACCGCACGGGCACCCGGCACCAGATTCGCTGCCGCGTGGCGCCCGGGATTCCGTCGGTGCCCAAGGGCAGAAGCGTCGTCGTCGTCAAATACGTGGCGAAGGACCGGTTGTACTACGTCGCCGCCGACCGCGCCGCGGCCGGCAAGGGCGAGTGACATACGCGCGGACTCCGGAAAGAAAGGGGGAAATAGTCATGACACTACTCATCGGTGCGTTGCTGCTCGGCCTGATCCTGCTCCTCGGCCCGCTGCTGGTGGGTGAACAACTCCACCTGACTTCGATGCAGATGGGCATCTCCGTGCTGACCGGGCTGCTCATCCTGTTTCTGATCGGGCTGATTTCCGCCATCGCCAAGCTTTACCGTCGGACCTCGGCGAACCAGGCCTTCGTCCGCACGGGCGGAGTGGGTGTCCGAGTCATCCTGGACAAGGGCGGCTTCGTCGTGCCCATGCTGCACAAGCTGGTGGAGGTCTCGCTGGAGACCATGCGGCTGGACGTCAAGCGGGTCGGCGCGGACGCCTTGATCACCAAGGACAACCTGCGGGTGGACATCAACAGCGAGTTCTACATCCGCGTACAGCCGAACGCGGAAGACATTCTCGCCGCCGCCCGGTCGCTGGGCCAGCGAAGCGTCCGCGCCGAGGCGGTGAAGGAGCTGGTGGGCGAGAAGCTCATCTCCGCCTTGCGGGCGGTCGCGGCCACCAAAGACCTGATGGAGTTGCAGCTCAAGCGCGACGAGTTCGCCTCGGCGGTCCAGGAGAACCTGGCCGCGGACCTGCGCCAGAACGGGCTGACGCTCGAGACCGTCACCATCAGCATGCTGGACCAGACGCCGTCGGAAAACCTCAACCCGCGCAACGTGTTCGACGCCCAGGGCCTGCGCAAAATCACGGAGATCACCCAGTCCCAGAACGTGGAGCGCAACCGCATCGACCGGGACGCGGAGCGGGCGATCAAGGCCAAGAACGTCCAGACCCGCAAGGAGGTGCTCGATCTGGAGAAGGACCAGGCCCAGGCGGAGGCGGAGCAGATCACGGAGGTGGCCAACATCCAGGCCGCCAAGTTGCGCGAGCGCGAGGAATACCAGATCCAGCAGCGGCGGGAGGTGGAACTGGCGGCGGTGCTCAAGGACGAGGCGGTGAAAAAGGCCGAAATCGCCAAGGAGCAGACAGTCCAGGTCGCCGACGTGATCCGGCAGCGCGAGGTCCAGTCGGCGGCCGTCGAGGCGGATCGCACGGTTCAGGAATCGGAGGTGCGCAAGACCCAGGCCGTCGAAGTGGCCCAGCGGCTCAAGGAGATCGAGGTCGCCAAGCGGGAGACCGAGCGGGCCGTGGCCGAGGCCCAGACCCGGGCCGCCGAAGCCAAGCGGGAAGAGGAGACGCAGCGGATCGAAACCATCAAGGTGACCACCGCGGCGGAGCGCGCGGCGGCCCAGAAGATGATCAAGGAGAAACAGGAGGTCGATATCCAGAAGTATCTCGATCAGACCAACGCCGACATCAAGGCATACGAGCTGGCCAAGGTCGCCAAAGGGGAACTGGAAGCGGCCCAGATGCAGAAAGAGGCCAAGATGGTGCTCGCCACCGCCGAGGCCGAGGCTGCCAAAAAACGGGCCGAGGGCGCTCAGGCCGAGCAAATGGTGCCGGTCACGGTTGACCGCGAACGCGTCGAGGTGGAAAGCGCCCGCGTCGAGGTGGAGCGGCAGGCCCTTCAGAACAAGCAGGAGTTCAGCGAGGCCGCCCTGAAGTTCGAGGTGCAGAAGCTGGAGATCCAGGCCGGCACCGAAATCCAGAAAGCGTTCGCCCAGGCCATCGGACAGATGCTCTCCCAGGCGAACATGCAGATTTTCGGCGACCCGACCATGCTGTCCAACATGACCTCCCGGTTCATGACCGCCGCCGGTTGGGGCCAGTCGTTCAACGGCCTGCGAGCCTCCCTGCCGCCGGAAGCCAGGGAGACGGCCGCACGGTTCCTCAGCGGGACCGGCGAAGCGCTGTCCGGCATTCTCGAACGGTTCACCGGCCAGCGGATCGACCCGGACCTGATCGAGAACACGGTCCGCGGCGTCATCGAGCGAAAACTGGCCGAGGCCACCCAGGTCACCGCCGAGACCGTCAAGCCCGCGGCATCGCGGGGGAAAGCGCCCACCGGCAAGGACTCGTCGGCCGGCCGTTCCTCGCCCGACTCCAGGCCGGGCAACGACGCCTGAGCTCGACACAAGAACGGAACCCAAGCGGCGCCGGGCGTGATGTCCGGCGCCGTTGTTGTCTGCGTGGCACGGATCCGGGCGCGGACGCCGATTCCTATCGGCGGTCGCTGCGTCGCCACGCCGGACCGGCCAGCGGGTCGATCCGAAGCGGATCGAGAACACGGTCTGTCGTGTGATCAAACCGAAGGCGGCTGGGATGCTCGAGGTCAAAGCCGAGGCCGTCAAGCCCGCGGGTCGGACTTGTCCAGGGCTTCCTGCGTCTGGCGCTGGCGAAACGCGATGAGCTTCTTCCGCAGCTCGGGGCGGTCGTTGGCCAGCATGGCCACCGCGAACAGGGCGGCGTTGGCGGCCCCGGCCGAGCCGATGGCAAACGTGGCCACCGGCACCCCCATAGGCATCTGCACGGTGGACAGAAGCGAATCCAGCCCCTGCAACGCTTTGGACTGCATCGGCACGCCGAGCACCGGCACCGGCGTCTGGGCCGCCAGCACACCGGCCAGGTGGGCGGCCATGCCGGCACCCGCGATAATCGCCTTGAGCCCGCGGGATTCGGCGGACCCGGCATACGCGGCCGCCGCGTCCGGGGTGCGATGCGCCGAGATCACCCGTACCTCGTGCGGCACGCCGAACTCGGCCAGCACGTCCGCCGCCGCCCGCATGGCCTCCCAGTCGTTACGACTGCCCATGAGAATTCCAACGTCAACAGTCTCGGCCATGTCTTTCGCGTCCTTCCGGCAAGGCCCTGGGTTCCGGTTACGGTTTCCACGTGGTTTCCTACCCGGCCTCTCCGGTCACGGCAAGGGGCCGGCTGGCCGCACGGACCGGCGCGCTCCCGAATCGCCCGTCCGATGGGAATTGGCCGGTGCATGGCTAAGATGAGAGCCGCGCAGCCTGCTCGGCGCGTGGATTCACGGAGAGCGTCGTATGAGCCTGTTGCAGCGATTGGCCGAGAGAGGGGTTCTGGTTTCCGACGGCGCGTGGGGCACCATGCTCCAGGCCAGGGGCCTGACCGCTCGCGAGTGCCCGGAAGAATGGAACGTGACCCACCCGGACGTGGTACGGGCCGTGGCGGCCGCCTACGCCGCCGCGGGCAGCGACCTGGTGCTGACCAACACATTCGGCGGCTCCCGGGCGAAACTGAGCAAACGCGGGCTGGGTGACCGCGTCGCGGAGCTGAACGCGGCCGGCGCACGGCTGAGCCTGGAAGCCGCGCCCGGGGCCATCATCGCCGGCTCCATCGGACCCACGGGCGAGTTTGTCGAACCGCTGGGAACGCTGTCGGAGTCGGACCTGGAAGCAATGTTCACCGAACAGATCGCCGCAATGATCGGCGCCGGCCTGCGCGTGATCTGCGTCGAAACGATGACGGCGGAGGAGGAAGCCGTCTGCGCCATCCGGGCCGCCAAGCGGCTGGACCCCGCCGTCGAGGTCATCGCGACGATGACGTTCGACAGAACCCCGGTCGGCTACCGCACCATGATGGGGATCGGACCGGAGCAGGCGGCCTCGGCCCTGGTCCGGGCCGGCGCGGACGTGGTCGGCTCCAACTGCGGCAACGGCATCCGCAACATGGTGGACATTGCCCGTGAATTCCGCCGGTTCACCGACCGCCCGATCCTCATTCACGCCAACGCCGGCATGCCGGAGCTGGTGGACGGCCGGACAGTGTTTCGGGAGACACCGCAGGACATGGCCGATCAGGTTGCAGCCCTGCTGGACGCGGGGACAACCATCATCGGCGGCTGCTGCGGAACGACGCCGGCGCACATCGCGGCGATCCGGGCTGCGGTGGACGCTCGCAGGTGACTCCCGGAAGTGTCTGCCCCATCCGTCGAAATTCGCAGCGTCGGCCCTCAGAGCCCCTCGGTTTCGTGAGTCGGATTGATGGCGATCCGCCGCGGTGCGGTTCGATGTCAGCGCGGCCCGCGCATGGTCGGCGTCGCTCGCGCCGACCGCGTTGACATGGTTGACGGTTCATCCTTGATTTGTGCCGCGCGGCCGGTGATATTCAGGACGCACCCGGGCGGGCGGGTGGTACGGGTGACCGCCGGGCAATCGTTTACGCGGGTTCATATCGCCGTTGTTGAAAGGAACGTTCATGGCGCAGCAATTTCCATGTTCCTCGTGTGGTCGAATGATTGAATCGGATCAGGAACCGGGTCAGCCGGTGCGCTGCCCGTTCTGTGAAGCGGTGGTGACGGTATCGGGGCCCTCCGCGCCGCCGATCGTACCGGGACCGGTTCCACACCCGGGCGGTGCGGGCCTGCCGATCCGCACGGGCATGGCCACCGCCGCCCTGGTGTGCGGCCTCGTGGGCTTGGTGACGTGCTTTTTCCCGGTGGCCCTTGTCGGCCTGGTGCTGGGAATCATCGCCCTGGTGCGGACCAACGACCAGCCGTTGATGTACGGCGGGCGCCGTCGGGCCATCGCGGGGATCTGCACCGGGGCGATCGGCCTGGTGATGATCCCTCTGGTGGTAATCGCCATTCTCTTTCCGTCATTCTCCCGGGCAGGGGAGAGGTCCAAGCGGATCACCTGCGCTTTCAACCTGAAATGCATCGGAACGAGTATGCAAATCTACATACGCGAGCATAAGGCCATGCCGGACAATGCGTTTCAGGTGCTCATGGACACGGGAGAAATGAGTCCGAAGCATCTGATCTGCCCATCGTCCAGCAAGACGCTGCAGGACGTGTCGGCAGACCCCTATGCCTGTTACGTTCTCGTCCCGGGAATGGTCCAGGCCCTGGTCGACGAGATTGAGGGCCCCAACTGGGTGCTTGTCTACGAGCGGGACAACCACAAGGGCGAAGGAGGCAATGTTTTCTACGCCGACGGGCACACCGAGTTTGTCCGTCCGTATTCCAAGGTTCTGGAGGAAGTGCAGGACACGCAGCAGCGCCTGTCCGAAGCCAGGGCCCGCGCCCGCCCGCAATGAGAGTGGCCGGGAGCATCATCTCCGCACTGACCATCCTCGATCTCCCGTCGCGTTCTTGCGACAGAACATCCCGCGCGGCAGCGCCGTGGCATGCGGGCGATTGGAATCGTCTGTGATGCGGCAGGATGGACACTTCGGAGACGCGGGGCGTTGCATGGTGCGGAACGTTCTGTGGTGTCGGTTTTCGACAAGCCCCTCACGACTCCGCGCCGGTTGACGCGATCTACCCGGTGGTATACGGTGAAGCTCTGTCTGTTCCGGCCCCGCGTGGTCTCGGAAGACCCGACCGGTCGGCGTCAGGTTCGACTGGAAAGAGGACGGAGTTGCGCGCGTTCTGCAAGAAAGAAGAAAGGGTTGCCATGTCGATCGAGAGAGTGGCTCGAACGATCATTCGACCGGTGATGGCGGTGGTTCTGGCGGCGTTGCTGGCCGGCTGGGCTGCCGGTCCGGCAAGGGCCGCAGAAGTGAATGACTGGGCGAAGGAGGCCGACAAGGCGCTGCGCGCGGCGGAGCGCGCGATGTTCAGCAGCAAAACCGATGAGGCCGCCGAGCAGCTCAAGACGGCGGACGCGCTCCTGAAAAAGATCGAGGAGGCGGACGCTGAACATAAGGATCTCAAGCCCCTGCGGGACAAATACGAGAAACTCCAGAAAGACCTGGCGCGGCGGACGGGCGCGGGGGCGCCTGCATCCGGCTCGACGCCGGGCGCCTCGGGCAAGCCGAAATCCAATTCGCCGGCGGCGTTGCCCTACCCGGTGCGGGAGGCGATGAAGGAGTTTCAGAATGCGCAGCGCGGCATCGAAAGCTCGTATCGTATGATCGAGAACTCCAAGACCGTGGAACTCTCCAAACCCCTGGAGGCGCACTTCGCCGACATCGAAAAACAATTGCCGGCCCTGGAGGCGGCCCTCAAGAAAGTCCGCCAGGTGGCGGCGGAGAAAGGCGTGGAGTCCCATCCGGACTTCGACGAGGCGCAGGCGTACATCGACGCCCAGCCCCAGCGGCTCGCGCAGGTCAAGGCCGACATGGCCGCGTTCCTGAAGGAAAAAGCGGAAGAACAAGCCAAGGCCGACGAGCCGGTCGGCGTTGCCATCGACATCGCCCAGGCCCAGGAAGACTGGCGGGCCCTGGCCGCCCTGTGCGAGGAATACCAGGCCGGCTTCCTGTCGGAATCCAACGCCAAGAAAAACGGGGTCGTGATTCACCAGAACTGGCAAGACTGGAAGGCGCGGTTCGAACCCGTCCGGACCCGGTTCCGCGAGCGCTACGGCGACACGAACATGAAGGTGTACACGGCGTTCGAGCAGGTGCCCAATCTGGAAGACGTGCAGATGCCGCCCGCCGTGGCCGCCAACGTGGCGTACGGCATTGACCTGGCCCAGCACGAGCGCCAGATCGCGGAGTGGGCGGAAGGCTGGGCCAAGGACGCTCTGCAGGTGTCAGACCGCATCCCCGTCGACAACAAGGAAAAACTGGAGCTGAAATACGTCCGGGCGGAAAGCGCCGTCAAGTACTACAAGCTCGCCCAACTGTGGAATCCGGACGGCAAATACGAGGAATCCATCCGCAAGGCGGAGGCGGCCGCGGCCGCGGCCCTGCCGCTGTGGAAGGAAGTGCTCGAGAAGCTTACCTGGCCCGGCCACAACAAGGACTACGCCGGCGCGGGCAAGCCCGACGAGATCGCGGCCGCCGCCCTGGAGTATCTGAGGGAACATCCGAAATGGAGCGCCCGGGAATACGACGATGAGCACATCCCCTACGCCGCGTGCGTGGAGGGCAAAGACTGGGAAATCTGGAAGCGCGCTCCGCTGACCCAGGAGCCGACCCAGTACTCACTGGACATCCTGGTGGCGTTCGAGGGCAAGGCCGACCCGGAACTCGTGTACGTCTACCACATGGTGATCTACACGGCCGAGGCGGCGGGAGTGAAACCGGGCCTGCCCATCAAGTACGCCAACTCCAAACAGTACGCGAGCTTCCGCATGTTGAAGAGCCACGTGCCCAAGCCGAAATAGTCCCGACGACAGCCCGGGCGAACGAACACGATCGGAGGCCGGTGGTGGAAGCTCCCGGCCTCCGCCGCGCCGGGAGCCGGTCTTGACAGCCCGCGGCCCCACCGGTAAACGCGCTGTCTTGTGCGAGGAGTGGGGGAAGCAGCCAGGGTCGCGGCGCATTCATTGGGCGCGTAACCTTCTATACGGAAAGGATTTCCTGTGAGTGATCCCCTGGGCAGCTTCTGTCTGGTGCTCCACGGGCACCTGCCATACGTTCTGCACCACGGCTACTGGCCGCACGGCGAAGACTGGCTGTATGAAGCGGCCGCCGAAACCTACCTGCCCATTCTGGACATGATCGCGGAGGTTCACCATCTGGGGGGTCGACCGGCCATCACCATCGGCCTGACGCCGATCCTGCTGGAGCAGATGGCGCACGATCGGTTCAAACAGGGCTTCCGTGAGTACCTGGAGGAGCGTATCGACCGGGCGGAGCACGATCGGAAGGATTTCGAATCGCGCAATGAGCTGCACTTCGCCTACCTGGCCACGCGGTGGGGCGAGTGGTATGCCCGGACCGCCGAACAGTTTGAGAGCATCAAGCGGGATCTTCCCTCCGCGTTCGGTCGCTGGGCCCGCGATGGGATCATCGAAATCCTCACAGGGTTCGCCACGCACGGCTACACGCCGTTGCTTCTGGAAGATTCGTGCGTGCGGGCCCAGATTCGGGCGGGCATCGCCTCGACCCGGCGAATCCTGGGTATCGAGCCCACCGGATTGTGGTTGCCGGAGTGTGCGTACCGACCGGCGGGTCGATGGTATCCGGCCGTGGATTTCGGCGGTCCGCGGGATCGACTGGCCGTGGAGCAGATGCTGGGGGATGAAGGCATCACGCACTTTTTTGTTGAGGATCCGCTGGTTCCGACGAACATCGGCGACGAGAAAGCCCGCCTGTTTTACGACCAGCTTTCCGACGACCGCAAGCGGTTCATCCACGAGTGCGGAGACTGGCGGCCCACCGTCGGGCCGATCGGGTTGCGCAGCCCGTCCAACGGAGCGACGCTCGCGGCATACGCCCGCTGTCGAGAGGTGTGCGAGCAGGTGTGGTCCGGTTGGATCGGTTATCCCGGCACCGGCGTGTACCTGGAGTTCCACAAAAAATACGGCGAACGACGGGGCCTGCGCTACTGGAAGGTCACCCATGCGCAGTCGGGGCTCGGCTCGAAGGATCCGTACTACCCCGACGACGTGCCCGGCGTGATTCACCAGCAGGCCAACCACTTCACGAACCTCATCCGCCAGACGCTGCGGGACCACCGCAACCGATACGGCCGACCGGGGGTCGTGGTCGCCAGCTTCGACGCGGAGTTGTTCGGACACTGGTGGTTCGAGGGGCCGCGGTTCCTGCGGGACCTGCTGCTGAACCTCCACCACGACCCGGAGATTCGCGTTTCGACCGTGAACGACGAACTCACCCGCCGACCCCCCGAGCGGTTCCACCGGCTGCCGGAATTCTCCTGGGGCGAGGGAAGCGATCATCGGGTCTGGATCAACGACCGGACGCGATGGATGTGGGAAGTCGAGTATCGGGCGGAGGCGAAATTCGGGCGAAACACGTACCACCTGCCCTGGCAGAAAGACGAACGGATCCGCGGCCTGCTGGAGCAGGCGGCGCGCGAGCTGCTGCTGCTTCAGGCGTCGGACTGGCCGTTCGTGGTGGCACGTGGACAGGCGGTGGATTACGGCATTCGCCGGTTCGCCCTGCACGACAACCGGTTCGAAATCGTGAACAACGTGATCGACCGCATTCTGAACGGCAACCGGATTTCCCCCCTGGAAGAGCACCAGCTCCGTGACGGAGAGATCCACGACAGCGTGTTCCCCCAGATCGACCTGGCGTGGTGGAACATGTAGAAACGCCGTCGACCCTCCTTCAGGAACCAGCGACACAAGGCGGGCGGATCGGGTAGACTCTCTGGCGGGGACCGGCTCGTAGGAGCGGCGCGGTGCGTATCTGCGGAATCGACCCGGGATTGAACACGTCCGGCTACGCCGTGCTGGATGCGGATGGCCCGGCAGTAACCGTGTGCGATGCCGGCATCTGTCGGACGCAGTCGCAGGCCGATCTCGGACAACGCCTGATCCAGATCGAAGCGGATTTTTCGAGCGTGTTTGAGCAGTGGCGGCCGACCGCCGTGGCGGTGGAACAGCTCTACGCCCACTACAAGCACCCGCGGACGGCCGTTTTGATGGGACACGCCCGCGGCGTGATGCTGGTGACGGCCGGGCGGTTCGGGGCGGAAGTCCGCAGCTATGGCGCGACGCAGGTCAAACGATTCCTGACGGGCAACGGCCGGGCGGGCAAACGGCAGGTGCAACGGGCGATCATGGCCGCCCTGGGCCTGCCGAAGCTGCCCGAACCGGCCGACGTGGCTGACGCGCTGGCCATTGCCCTGGCGGCCGCGTACGATCTGGGCCGCCGGCCATGCGCGGAACGGCCGGTCTGAACGGATGGCGGCGTGATGATCGTCCGACTGACGGGTTCGTTGATTGATCTGGATGAAGAAACCGTCGTGATCGATCGCGACGGGCTGGCCCGGGAGGTGCTCGTCCCGCGATACGCCCTGGGGGAACTGGCCGCCTGTCGCGGGCGCGAGATCACGCTGCACACGCTGGAGTTCTACGAGGGCAACCAGGCGTCCGGCCAACTGACGCCGCGGCTCATCGGGTTCCTTCATCCGCAAGACAAATCGTTCTTCCGGCGGTTCATCTCGGTGAAGGGCATCGGGCCGCGCAAGGCGCTCAAGGCCCTGGCCGAGCCGACGGGCCGGATCGCCCGATGGATTCAGGATCGCGACTGCAAGGCCCTGGCCCGTCTGCCGGGCATCGGCAAACGTGCGGCGGAATTGATCGTGGCGGAGCTTCAGGGCAAGCTGGACGATCTGGCCCTGGCGGCGCAATCCCCGGCGGAAGTGGTCGAGCTTACCCACGCCCAACGGGACGCCCTGGAAATCCTGGTTGCCTGGGGCGATTCTCGCGCGGACGCCCAGCGCTGGCTGGAACGGGCCGGCCAGCTTCATCCGGACGTGACCGCGGCGGACGAATGGGTCCGGCGGGCGTATCGGGTAAAGACGGGGATGGAGGGGTAGGCGGAAAGCGCGAAGGGACGCAAGGACCGCAGACAGGAGGTAGCGCGGGTGGCGCGGGAGCGGGTGATCTCGGCGGAGCCGAAAGGCACCGACAACGATGCGACGGCGTTTTCCCTGCGCCCGCAGCGGCTGGCGGAAATGGTCGGCCAGTGCGCCGTGATCGACAAGCTCGAGATCGCCATGCAGGCGGCTCGCCGTCGAAACGAGCCGCTCGAACACATCCTGCTGGACGGACCGCCCGGACTGGGCAAAACCACCCTGGCCTTCGTCATCGCCAACGAGATGAACGGCCGACCGCCGCGAATCACGTCCGGGCCGGCCCTGGGCAAGCAGGCGGACCTCATGGCACTGCTGACCAACCTGGAGACGGGCGACATTCTCTTCATCGATGAAATCCACCGATTGCCCCGGGTGGTGGAGGAGTTTCTCTACCCCGCGATGGAAGACTTCCGCGTGGATTTCACCATCGAGGGCGGCATCGGGGGACGAACGGTGAACTTCGCTCTGCGGCGGTTCACCCTGATCGGGGCGACCACCCGCGCGGGGATGCTCTCGTCGGCCATGCGCGACCGGTTCGGACACCACTTCCATATGGACTTCTACGGACAGGCGGAGCTGTCTGAGATTCTGCGGCGTTCGTCGACACGACTGGAGCTGAAGCATCGCGACGGGGCGCTGGATTTGATCGCCCACCGCAGCCGCGGCACGCCGCGGGTGGCCAACCGGCTGCTCCGACGCGTGCGCGACTATGCCCAGGTCAAGGGCGACGGCGTCTTGACGCCGCAGGTCGTGGCTCGGGCTCTGGAAATCCAGCAGGTGGACGCCCTGGGCCTCGACGAACTGGACCGCGGCTACCTGCGCGCGCTGATCAGCGTGTACGGCGGCGGACCGGCCGGCATCGAGGCCCTGGCCGCCACCATGGGCGAAGACCGCGACACGCTGGAAGATGTGGTCGAGCCGTACCTGCTTCAGATCGGCTTCGTAATCCGCACTCGCCAGGGCCGCCAAGCCACCCGCCCGGCCTATGAACACCTCCACCTGCCTCCCCCGGCCACCGATCCCCACCCCCCGGCGTCCGATAGCGAGCTGTTGTTCTGAGCGGAACCCGCAAAGGCCGACACGGGGCTGTGGCGGCATCACGAGAGGGCGCGACCCGCCCCGGAGGACTTCATCGCCTCCCGACATCGCTCGTCAGCGGCGGACGATGCAACCCACTTCAATACCGTAGTCGTAGTGCCGGATTTGCCGGGAGTCCTGGCCTGGCCAAGCGCTTGCGAGAGGCGGATGAGGAGTCTGGGGGAAGCAAACACCTGTTTCGAGCGTGGACACTGAAACCCGGACAGCGACGTTGTCCAGTTCCGGTTGAAGCGACACACCGACTACCACTTCCATGTGTGCCGGGTTCGCCAGCCATCCGCCGCGCCGTAACGCCGGACCGGCCCTCACTCACTCCATCAGTCGTAACCGCAGCAGGTTCAGCGCTGTCTTGCATGTCCGGTCGCGGATGGCCCAGCGACTCAGATGATCGCTGAGCTGCAATCGGTGAACGCGACACTCGCCGCGGTCCGCCAGCCCGATGAACACCAGACCCACCGGCTTGTCCGTCGTGCCGCCGGTCGGACCCGCCACGCCGGTTGCCGACAGCGCGAAATCCGCGTTCGCCCGGTGCAGGCACCCGACGGCCATGGCCTGTGCCACCGGCTCGCTGACCGCTCCATGCGCGGCGATTAACTCCGGCGGAACACCCAGCAGCTCGGATTTCGCCTCGTTGGAATACGTCACGTAACCGCGCCGGAAATACCCGCTGCTGCCCGAAACGTCTGTGATGGACGCCGCGATCATCCCCCCCGTGCAGCTTTCCGCAGTGGCCAGCGTCTGGCCGCGCTCCGCGAGCATCCGACCCACCGCGCCGGGCAACGTATCGTCATCCTCGCCGAACACGATCCGGCCCAACACCGCGCGGATCGCCTGCGCATCCGCGTCCACGAGCTGCTGCGCCTCCGAGGCCGACGCCGCCCGGCCGACGATCCGCACGCTGATCAGCCCCTCCGACGCCTGCGTACCCACCGACGGATTGCGGGCCGGGTCCATGAACACGGCGATCTGTTCGCCGATGTTCGACTCGCCCTGGCCGAACGTCCGCAGCACCCGAACGGCCAGCGCCGTATCACACCGCCGGCGCAGCTCCGGGGCCACGTGTCGCTCGAACATCCGCTCCATTTCGCGCGGCACGCCGGGCAGACAGAACACAACCGCGCGGTGCAACTCCGCCCGCAGGCCGGGCGCGGTGCCCCAGGGGTTCTCCAACGCCCGCGCCCCCCGCGGCACCAGCGCCTGTTGCAGATTGTTCCGGCCCATGGGGCGGTCCATCCTGCGGAACAGGTCGCGGATGTGCTCAACGGATGCCTCGTCGCGTTCGAGCGGCACGCTCAGCGCGGCGGCCAGGGCATCGCGGGTCATGTCGTCCAGGGTCGGACCCAGGCCGCCCGAGACGAGCACCACCTCGACTTCCCGGGCGGACCGCGTGATTTCGTCCCGGATGGCGTCCAGCCGGTCCCCCACCGTAACGTGCCGCCGCGGCACCACGCCTACCGCCATCAGGGCCCGGGCCAGCCAGGCCGTGTTCGTGTTGACGATCGCTCCGGTCGACACTTCCGTTCCGATGCTGAGGATGTCGGCATCCATGGCCCAAGAGGGTATCATCGGAGCCGGACCGCGGGAAGCGACGCGGCGGCGGGCCGCCGCGTTCCCCCGGCGAACGGACCCGCTTTGAGACGCCGGCCATGCCCATTCGCGCCGTTGTATTCGACCTCGATGATACGCTGTACCCCGAGCGCGCCTACGTGGAGAGCGGCTTCGCGGCAGTGGCGCGGGCGTTTTCCGATCGGCTTAACGCTCCGTTTGACCTGCTGGATCGGATGAAAGCCCTGGCCGCTTCGCCAGATCGTGGCCGCGTGTTCAACATGGTCTGCGCGGAGGCCCGCGCGGAGAATCCGGACGCGATGGTGGCACAGATGGTGGACGCATACCGCCGGCACGTGCCGAGCATCACGCTGTTCCCCGACGCCGACGCCGCCTTGGCCCGCCTGCGCGGCCGATACCGCCTGGCCCTGATCTCCGATGGGTACCTTGCTGCACAGAACGCCAAGCTGGACGCCCTGGGCATCCGGCCGATCTTCGATGCAGTGTACCTGACCGACGAATGGGGTCGTGAATTCTGGAAGCCGCACCCGCGTGCGTTTGAAGCGGTCATGAGACAGTTCGCCCTGCCGGGGTCTGCCTGCGCGTATGTATCCGACAACCCGGCCAAAGACTTCGTGGCCCCCAACGCCCTTGGCTGGCGAACGGTCCGCGTTCTCCGCCCCGGCGGCGTCTACGCCGATGCCGCCGTCCCGACCGGCGGAATCGCGTCTGCCACCATCTCAAGCCTGGATGCGCTCGAAACCGTGCTGGCGGTCTGACTGCGCCGATTCGGCGGATGCGAATGATCTCGCACCGCGCGCGGACGGGAATACCTGCGCGAGCTGAGACGCAATCGCACGTTTGCAGCGCGAAGAGTGTATCCTGGTGAGGAATCGATGTTTGCCCGGTCTTCCGTGTGCGAGATGATCGGCTTCAGCCGACCGGCCAGTGCCCCCTTTTTCAGATGGGGGTGTCCGTACCTGATCTCTCACGGCGTCGGTGCGCACACCAGCAGGCGGGCCGCGTCGGTGCGCAGGGTGTTCATCGCGTCGCGCAGGCCGGCGAAGACCGCCGGGGAAAGGGTGTCCTGCCGGACCTCGATGGTTCGCCGGAATCGCACGGAGCCGTCCGTCTCCTCGACGATCTGCTCCGCCCGGCCCCAATCGCCCTCCACGGCCGGCATCGCCGCCGGCAGCACGGTCGCCGACCACTTCTTGGGCAGCTTGACGGTCAAATCCACGCTCTCGCGGAAGCGCCCGGCCAGCCGCACGTCATTGCGACGGTCCGACCGATCCAGCGGCATCGGAAAATCCGCCAGCGACGCAGGGCCGCCACCCAGCAGCATCGCCCGATTTTTGTCCAGCGATTGGAGCGGCTCTTTCGAGGCTACCGACACCGTGGCCTGAAAAACGTCGGCGGACAGGGTTGTGACCGAGTGTTTGCGGACTTCGAAGCCGCTCAGCACGCCGCCCAGAAGGGATTTGAGCCGCCTGGACTGGCTGTCAGCCGAATCCAGCGAATCCGGATCGAAGAACGCGCCGGTCAGACGCACGCGAAGTTCGCCGGAGGCCATGCCTTCGCCGTCCAGATCGATCGCGCCGCTGACGTGCAATTCGCTCCCGTCCGCCTCGCCTCGCTGAAGCACCGCCAGTGATTGCACCTGTCCGGCCGGATCGACGCGCAGCAAAGCGTGCCGGCCCCACGTTCCGGGATTGCGGAAGACGCCGTGCCCGGGATGGATGTAGACCGTTTCGTCCGGCAGGTCGACGGAGACCACCAGCCCCGCCAGATCCGACGCCGTCGGCAGCGCCGAATCCCAGTCCGGTGTGCGGACCGCCAGGTACAGGGTCGGCGTGTGGCCCAGCGCGCGCATCACCGCGGCGAACAGGGCACCCGCCTCCAGCGGGTTGCCGTAGTTGGTCGCAAAAACCTCGGACACGGTCCGGCAGTTCAGCTCACGGATGGTTTTGGGCGAATCCACGAGATTGAAGGTGTCTTGCAGCTTCTTCGAGACCGCTTCGATCCGGGCCCGGGGCGTCGTCTGGTCCTCCGCGGCCTGGGTTACGAACGCCCGGATCGCCTCGTCCGGCGGACCTGCCTGCTCGGCGCGCGTCAGATACGCCGTCGTCCAGGCGCCGGCGCTGGGGCAGATGGAGAATCGCAGCCGTCCGGAACTCTCCTTCCACGGCGGCGACTGCGGCTCGACCGGAACGGCGGGCAGATTGGTGAAACGCCAGACGTATTCGCCGGTCGCGCCCCGCGCGGGGGCCGTCTCCGGCTGCGCCCGGTCCAGGCGGTAGTGCAGTGGCAGCCCCTCCGGCAGCGTCACGGAGACGACGCGTTCGGTGATCGGCTGGGCGTCCTGGAGATTCAGGTCCGCCTCCAGCCACGGAACGACGCCCGCCCGCGTGATCACTTCGTAATCCAGCTCCACCACCGCGCCCGGCTCGATCCCAACGGACGAGATCACCGTCTGCCGCCACTGACGGTACGCCGGCCAGCCCGCCACGTCGTCCGGACCCACCAGGTTGATGGCATAGTCCGGCACGGGCTGCACGGTGCCGTCCGGACGGATGGTCCGGGCGGTGTGGATGATCAGTTCGTCCGTTCCGGCACAATGGTCCAGCCGCGGATCGCCCAGCAGTCTCTCCAGGCGAGTGGTGACCATCTGGATCTTCTTGTGCTCTCGGCGGTGAAGCGTGCCGTCCGGCTCCAGCGTCCAGCGCTGTTCCCACAACTGGATGACGGCGTCCGGCGCCGCGCCTTCCGGACTCTGGGCGGGCGACGGGACCGGCTGCGCCGCCGCCTGGGCGGCCTGGCAGCCCGGGCTGGCCAGGACCATCCACGCGGCCATCAGGCATACCATCGTCAAAAAACACGACAAACGCTCGGATCGGCAATGTCTGGTCATGATCGGCTCTCAAAGGTACAGGCACACACGTCTGTCGGATCAGGGAGCGGCTTCCACCGTGCAGAGCACCCAGGCGTCGCCAAGACTTCTCATGGCGTCCAGAACCTCCTTGAACCCCGCATAATCCTTCGCCGGAATAATGTGGTGCTTGAGGCTCATCTCCAGATGCATGGTCAGCCCGCCGTTTGCGGGCTTGGCTTCGAACGTCAGGGAGGCGGCCTCGGAGTCGATCGTCCGTGGTTCCGGCACCTCCCGCACCGTCCAGCCCGCGGGCAGCGACACCGTTTCGTCATACCGGAGCATCCGCGTCGCCCGCAATCGCACGCCGTACTGGCGGGTCTTTGCGTCCACCGGATACGTCAGCTCGGGCGCCAGGAACGACGAGAACGGATGCGACAGCATCGGCACCCGGAACGCGCGCACCGGGCCCGAGCCGGCCGCATACTGAGGCGCCGTCACCTTCATCTCCACGCTGGAATCCACGGAGTAATCCAGCGGGTCCGTGTACTCCACGTGCTCGATCCGCGCCGTCGGCGAAATGCCCACCGCCTGCTCAAACATCCCTTGCCGCTCGCCCGGCGGCGTGCGCCAAACGCTGCGCCGCAACGCCGTGCAGGCGTATCCGCTCAGCTCCGCGCGGATCGACATGTCGAGCGTTCCGTTTTCGCGGAGCACGCTCTGAGTGGTGAACGCCGCCAGATTCACTTCCGGCGGGAAGTACGGGGACAACGTCAGATCCTCGCCTTCCGGCGTGCCGTACACCACGCCCTGCACCGGCTCGGAGACGGACCACATCTGCCGCGACCAGGGCGCCCAGGTAGGGTCGTAAAGCGTGAACGAGCCGTCCTGTTCTCTGACCACCGCCACGGTATGGTTGAACTGGTCGGCGGGGATGCGTTCCACGCGCGGGCCGGCCATGGTCAGCGTGGGATAGGCGTCGAGGCCGGCGGCGCGGAACATGGTGATGAGCATGCCGGCAATGTCCTTGCACACGCCCATGCGGTCCCGGAACGTCTCGATGCCGGTGTGCAGGGTGAACCCCTCTCGCGGACCCCGGCTCGTGCCGCTGTATCGGATGTTGTCCGCCACCCAGTGCAGCAGCGCCGCCCGGCGGTCCTCCTCCGTGGCGGCGCCGGCCGTGACTTCCGCGATCTTGGCGCGGATGGCGTCGTCCGCCTCGAACTGGCCCTGGTTCACCTCCCAGAACCAACGCGATTTCATGGGCCAGTCCGGCACGGTGGCCATCACCACCTTGGCCACGCTGTCGTCCAACGCCACCATGCGCGGCTCGGCTTTGACAGCCGGAATGTCCTCCGCGCTGAACGTGATGACGTGATAATCTGTGTTGAACCACGATGACGATTTCAGCGGCTGGTTGTACACCTCGTACTGGATCGGTTTGTCCTTGGGCGTGTGGACGGAGTATCGCTTCCGCACAATCGGGTGCGAACCCTGAAATAACGTGGTCTCAAACCAGTGCCCGGGCATCGGCGGCTGAAGCTCGCCGGCCTCGCCGGAGGCGCCGACGGCATCTCCGGCCAGGTAGGCGATGTTCACGCCCGTCCGGCTGATCCGCAGTTCCAGCGCGTCTCCGATGTTCATGCGGGGCAGGCCCAGCACGTGCTGCTCGTTGCCCCAGTAGAGCATGTACTGTGGGGCCGGCTGCGTGATCACGTCCGTCAGCGGCACGTCTTCCACACGGCCGTCGAGCCGGTGGATCCGGACGGATCGCACGGCCACGCGGTAGGTGTCCGGGTCAAACTCCAGCACCAGTCGGGAAAACGCTTTGACCCCCGCGTCCGTCAGAATCTTGATGACTTGGCAGCTTTCCGTGGTGGCCAGGCCCGAGTCCCGCACGAACACGTCCGCCTCGTCCAGCAGGTAGACGAACGGCGCGTCGTCGTAGTCCTTGGCCGAACCCGCCGAGTGGATGAGCGCCTGAATCTCCTCGTGCGTGGCCGGTTTCGGCACATCGGCCCGCACGGCCAGCGTCCACGCCGCCATCGCGGCGACAATCCATACGCACACGGTCTGCTTGTCTGGCATGGGTACGATCCCGTAGTGTTCATCGCTGATGGGAATACCGCTTATCCCTGTCCCGCGCTGACAGGCAAGGCCCGCCCCTGCGGAGCTGGAGCGGACACTTTAGCCGTCGAGCCCCGGACCGTCCAGCGCCGACCGGCGGACGTCCTGAGCGCGGCGTCCGACCGCGTTCGCCTTGCCGTCGCGAGCCGCCGAAAATAAAGTGTACCCACCGGGGCGGGCAGGACGATGGGTGATAGGGCGCAGGGTTCTGCGCCTGCGGTCTGCCGCCGCCGAACGGCACAACCACACAACCGCAAGCACACGGACGCGCCAATGAAATACGCATTGATCATTCCCGACGGCGCCGCCGACGAGCCGCTGGACCTGCTCGGCGGACGGACTCCGCTGGAAGTCGCCACCCTCCCGAACATCCACTGGATTTCCACCAACGGCCGCCAGGGGCGGGTGCGCACGGTCCCCCGGAATTTCGCCGCCGGCAGCGATGTATGCATCATGTCGCTGCTGGGATACAACCCGGCCAAGGATTACAGCGGGCGCGCCCCGCTGGAGGCCGCCGCCCAGGGTATTCAGGTCGCCGGCAACGATCTCGTCTTCCGCTGCAACCTGGTCACCATCGTCGAAGGGATCATGGACGATTTCACGGCCGGACATATTTCGACGAATGAGGCGGCCATCATTATCGAAGACCTGAACCGTCACCTGGGCGCCGAGGACGTGGAGTTCTACCCGGGCGTCTCATACCGGCATCTGCTGGTGCTCAAAGACGCCGCGGAGATCAACTGCGAATGCACGCCGCCCCACGACATTCTTGGCAAGAAGGTCCAGGCGTATCTGCCCAGAGGCGCGGGGGCCGAGCGTGTGCGCTATGTCATGGAGCGGGCCGAGGACTTGCTCTACAACCACGAAATCAACGACGTGCGGCGCGAGCTGGAGGAAAATCAGGCCTCGCACATCTGGCTCTGGGGCCAGGGCCGCAGCCAGGCGATGGAGTCGTTCGCGGACCGCTACGGCCTGCGGGGCGCGGTGATCGCCGCCGTGGACCTGGTGCGCGGGCTGGCCCGCCTGGTGGGCATGGACACCATTGAGGTGCCCGGCGCCACCGGCTACCTGGACACCGACTACCGCGGGAAAGGACAGGCGGCCGTCGAAGCGCTGGATACGTACGACCTGGTCATCGTTCACGTGGAGGCGCCGGACGAGGCCGGACACAACGGCGACGCCAAGGCGAAGATCCAGGCCCTGGAACGCATCGACAAGCACATTGTCGGCCCGGTGCTGGAAAAACTGCGGACCTTTGACGCCTGGAAGATCCTCGTCGCGCCGGACCATCCCACACCGGTGGAAAAGCGGACCCACACCGCCGATCCGCCCCCTTTCTGCCTGGCCGGGGAAGGCGTGCAGGCAGTGCTCGAACGACCCTTCACCGAGCAGTCGGCAGAGCGGAGCGACTTGCAGATCGATCCGGGCCACGGCCTCATGCCATACTTCCTGAAGTCGTGACAATCGTTCGTAACTCCTTGCGGTGCAGCTGGTAACAGCACATGCGCCGGAAATGCGCGCCTTTGGAAAAGGCCGTCTGATCGCCCGCACAAACTGCCGTAAAGTTCCGTGTGGCAAAGGGTCGATAAGTCCAAGCGACCGATAATGGGTCACGTGGAGATTGTGTTCTGGCAGGAGCCGATGGGCATGGACATCCCGAGCTGGGTAGAGCAGAGACAGGCGGCGGCAGGTTTGCGGCAGGGGCCGCGACGGGCTCGCACCATCCGCATCGCCGCCTCGAGCGACGGATCATTGCCGCCACCCGACGACGTGAAGCCGACCGACATTCTCATCGAAGCCACAGATCCGGACGGCGAGACCTCCGTCTGGTTCGATGACTGGTGGTGGATGGAGTGTCTGTCGCGGTGGAAGGATGATGTCATCACCATGCACATCCTGCCCACGCCCGCCGCCTTGCTGCATCCGGTGATTCTGCATCACGTGGAAATGGCCCGGCGTGTGGCGCCGCAGTGGCGGGTGGTCGGACACTGCTGGCTGGCCGAGTTGGATCCGGATTCGGCGTCGGATGCCATCGCCCGAAGCCCGTATCACGAGATTCGTGTCATCGAGGGCGCGGTGCCCGATCCCGCGCGGCAGAACCCGCGCCGCATCGCGGCGATCCAGGATCTGATCCGCCCGGTCCGCCTGCTCCAGCGCGAGTCCGGCCGCACGCTGCCCGTTCTGGTGCGGGCCAGCGTCCCCGTCGCCCCGATGAACGACACGTCCGCCGCTTATCCGGCTCCGGCGAGAACGCGAGCGCAGAAAGTCAGCGCCCGATGAGCCGGCGTTCGCGTTCCGGCGAACCACTCCGACGGCTGTTCGGCTCGAGCTTCGACATGTCGCCTCGAAGATATCTCTTCTGCGCGCAATCGACGCATGATCGTCGATGGATCCGGACACTCCTCCATCGCCACCTCCCTGTTCTGGGGATAGAATCCCGGCCATGACGCTGATCGTTCAGAAATTCGGCGGCACGTCCGTCTCGTCGGCCGAGAAGATCCATCGAGCCGCCCGCCGCGCGGTCCAGGCCCGGCTGGACGGGCACGACGTCGTCCTGGTCGTTTCCGCGATGGGCAAGACGACGGACAGCCTGATCGCCCTGGCCCGGGAGGTGACCGCGCATCCGCCGACGCGCGAAATGGACATGCTTCTGACGACCGGCGAGCAGGTTTCGATCGCCCTGATGGCGATGGCCATCGATGCCACCGGCCATCGCGCCATCAGCCTGACCGGCGGTCAGCTCGGTCTGCTGACCAACGGCGTCCATACGGAGGCCCGCATTCAGCGCATCAGCCGGGCCCGCATCGAGCAGGAGCTGCGGGCCGGCAACATCGTCATTGTGGCCGGCTTCCAGGGCATCGACGAGCGGGGAGAGATCACCACGCTGGGCCGCGGGGCATCCGATACGACCGCCGCGGCCCTGGCGGCCGTCCTGCAGGCGGAGGTCTGCGAGATCTACACGGACGTGGACGGGGTCTATACCACCGATCCGCGGATCGAGCCGCGTGCCCGGAAGCTGGATGTCATCTGCTATGACGAGATGCTGGAGATGGCCGGCGCGGGAGCCCGGGTGATGCACTCCCGCGCAATCGAGTTCGGCAAGAAGTTCCAAGTGCCCATTCACGTGCGCAGTTCGCTGACCGACGCACCGGGAACCCTGATCATGGCGGAAACTCCAGGAATGGAAGACATCGTGGTCCGTGGCGTGACCCTTCAGGAGAACCTCGCCACGGTGGTGCTCATCGGCGTGCCCAACAATCCCGGCATGGCCGCCTCCGTGTTCGCGGAGATCGCCCGGCACCAAATCGTCGTGGACGACATCATCCAGAACATCTACGACGGCGGAAACGTGGCGAACATCGGCTTCAGCACCCGCCAGACCGAGTTGGATCGCGTGAAAGCAGTCGGCCGGCAACTCGCCGACCGATACGGCTTCCGCGGCGTGGAGGTGGACGAAAACGTCTGCAAAGTCAGCGTCGTCGGCATCGGCATGCGCACGCACTCGGGCGTGGCCTCGCGCGTGTTCCAGACGCTGGCCGACGAGAAAATCAACATTCATTCCATCTCCACCAGCGAAATCGTGATCGGCTGCATCATCAACCAGGCGGACGGGCGCCGCGCCGTGCGGGCCCTGCACAGCGCCTTCCAGCTCGATCGACCGGAATCCGCCTGCACGCAAGCCTGACGGAGCATCCCGCGCGCCGGGTTGTCGGATCCGCCGCGACCGCGTATAAGCGTAAAAAAGGACCGGATCGGCGGAGGAGGGCAATGCCCGCGGCGCGGAATCCGCCGGGCAAGCGGCCCTCCTCCGCCGGGTCACTCGCAGACTGGGAGCAACCGTCATGAAGCGCATCGTCTTTCGTCGCTCCGTTTCCCGGATCTTCTCCATTGCGGGCATCCTCTCCGGTGCCGTCGTACTGGCCGGTTGCGACGCCGGAATCCGGCGCCCGGAGCCCATCCGGGCCATCTGGGTCACGCGCAGTGACTACAAGACGCAGGACGACATTGTTCGTATCATGGACAACTGTCAAAGCCTGGGAATGAACACGGTCGTTTTCCAAGTGCGCGGGAACGGCACCGCCTTCTACCCGTCCAGTCTCGAACCGTGGTCAGAGCGGTTTGATTTCCAGGATCCCGGATACGACCCCCTGGGGGTGGCCGTGCGCGAGGCCCACAAGCGCAAGCTTCGCCTGGAAGCCTGGGTGAACGTGTTGCCCGCCTGGCGGGGCAGCCGCCCGCCGACCTGCCCGAGCCAGCTCTACCACACGCACCCGGAGTGGTTCTGGTACGACCAGTACGGCAAGCGGCAGGAGCTCCAGCGCTCCTTCTACGTCAGCCTTAACGCCTGCCTGCCGGAAGTACGGGAGTATCTCGTCGATGTGTTCGAGGAAATCGTCGCCGGGTACGATATCGATGCGCTGCATCTGGACTATATCCGATTTCCGTCCGAACCGCCGGTCATCCCGCCGGGTTCCGACATCGACTACCCCCGCGATGCCCGAACGCTGGAACTCTATCACGCCGCGTCTGGCCTGGCTCCCGACGATGAACCGCAGCGCTGGACGCAGTGGCGGGCGGATCAGCTCACGGAGCTGGTCCGGGAAATCCGGCGGATGATTCAACAAACCCGGCCGCACACCGCCCTGACGGTTGCCGTGGGCGCCGACCCGGAGCGGTCCCGCGAGCGGTATTTCCAGGACAGCCGCCGCTGGGTGGACGAGCGGCTGGTGGACGTGGTCTATCCGATGAACTACACGGTCGACGTTTCGGCGTTCACCGAGCGGATGAGCCCCTGGGAAGATATGCCCGATGGCGTTGCGGTGGCACAAGGCATTGGAGCCTACCGGGCCGGTTCGCCCGAGCGGTTGCTTCCCCTCGTCCAGGCCGCGGAAGAAGGAACCGGCAACTTCTGTCTGTTTGCGTACTCGTCCTTCTTCGACTCCAAGACCCATGCACCCAACCCCACGCAGGAGCCCTTGGTGAATGCTCTGCGCGATCATCTGGGCGTGAACGCGAAGGACTGATGCACCAACCTGCGGCAGCGTGCCGTCGGCCTCACCACGCAGGTGCCATGACCTGACGCTGCGAGATGGTGGAATCCGGTACCGCGCGTGGCCGTTTTCTGCCGCCGGAACCCGACACCGGATGGCAGGTGCTCCGTGTGACGTAACCTCGCCGACAGGCACACCGAACCCCTGCGAGCCGGGTACGTGCGCTTCGCCGCCACGTATGCGCAAGCTCGCCGGAACAGGTTTCTTTTTTTGGAGGGGGGGATGAACCTCGGCCGGCGCCGCGTCCGGTCTCAGCCGGCTTGGCCGTTGCGGCTTTCGTACGCGGCGATTTTGTCGACGCGACGCTGATGGCGGCCGCGCTCAAAATCGGTTTTCAGAAACACATCGATCACCCGGCGCATAAGCTCCTCTCCCATCAGGTCGGCGGCCAGACAGATGATGTTGGCGTCGTTGTGTTTGCGTGACAGCGTGGTCGTCAATTCATCGTGGACCGCCGCCGCCCGTACGCCCCGCACTTTGTTGGCGGTGATGGACATGCCGATGCCGGTCCCGCAGAACAGGATGCCCCGGTCGCACTGCCCCTCGGCGACCGCCTCCGCCGCCTTCAAGCCGGGGTCGGGATAGTCGCAGACTTCGGGCGTGTCACAGCCGAAGTCGTGGATGTCATGCCCCGCCCGGCGCAGGGCCTCGGCCATATGCTGTTTGGCGAGAAATCCGCGATGATCGCTGGACAGTGCGATTTTCATATTTCCACCTCTTTCAACCGCTCGCGCAGACCGGCCTCCAACTGCACCGCGCACTGCGCATATCGTTCCGTAGAACCGCCCATCGGATCGTCCACCTCGCCGTCACACAACAGCCGACAACGGTCCTGCGCCGAAGGCACGATTCGGATCACGCCGTCCAGATGGCTCTGCGTCATGACGAAGATGTAATCCGCCTGGTTGATCAGCTCCGCGGTCAACGGCTGCGATCGATGCCCGGACAAGTCCAGGCCGCGCCGCGACATCACTTCCACCGCTTCGGCCGACGCCGGCGACCCTTCCGCGGCAAACACTCCGCACGATCGAATGGTCACGCCACGCGCCGCCAACACGTCCGCCCGACCGCCGACCCGCTCGGCCAGCAGTTGCCCGCCCATCGCCGCCGCCATCGGGCTGCGGCACGTATTGCCCGTGCAGACCATCAGAATGTTCAACGCCGTCAGCCGGCGCAGCGAGGCCTCATCGTAAACGCTCGAGCGCAACACCCGATACCCCGTTCCGTCCAGCCGAACGATCGTGGAGGGCACGGACAACCGCGTCGGCCCGCCGTCCAGCACCACGTCCACCTTTCCCTTAAGCGTACGCAACGCCTCGGCCACGGTTCGCGGCGCCGACTGGCCCGCCACGTTGGCGCTGGCCGCCACCACCGGACCGCCGGCCTCGTTCAGCAACTCGCGGGCCCGGTCGTCATCCGGGCACCGGAGGCCGACAAATCCCTCGTGGTACATCGCGCGGGCCGCGGCGGCACCCAACTCTTGGACGATCGGGGCGTCGCCGGCGTCATCCACCGGAAACAGAATCGTAATTGGCCCCGGCCACCCTCGCCGGATCAATCGGCGCCCCATCGCGCTGACTTTCGGCACGAACCGGTCCACATCATCGCGCCGGCCGATATGGACCGTAAACGGCTGCTCATCCGTACGCTGCTTTGCCTCTCGCAGCCGGGCGACCGCCGCGGGAATGTCCGCCCGCGCGCCGACTCCATAAACCGTCTCGGTCGGGAAAATCACCAGGCCGCCACGTTGAAACGCTTCGGACGCAGTTTTAAGCGACCTTTCATAACCTTCGCCTGAATAGAAGGTTATAGCATCCAACGCCATGAACAAAGCTCCAGGAGCGTCATTATGGGGAGTGCTGATGGAAGCGTCAAGTCAATCCGGTTACGCAAACTGGGTAAGCATATCCAAAGCCCCCTCCGTTGCATATGTGAATGGGCTGAGGCAGCGCGCAACGTGTCGCAGAACGACACAATTCTCTTCTTCTGAGATGCTTACGAGGCGCTGGAAGCTCGCTGCCACAAGCTGTTGACCCATTCCTCGAAGCCGTCCACTGCCCGAGTGGTGAGTTGTTCAATTCGCCGCTCGATTTCCGTTTCGACCGGGTGCGCTGGTGGCCGGATCGACGGAATCCGGCGTCTGGCCCGTGGCTCCTCCTCGACGTTCACCGACATGCCTGCCTCCTGCTTCCTCCCCGCAACGGCCCGCGCGTCACCCTACTGCACAGTACGGATGCCTCGGGTCAGGCGATTGCCCTGTTCTCAGAATCGGCTGTGGAAGGCGTTTGACTTAAAGCGATGCAGGAATGAGGCTCTGGCATCACCCTCATGATTCGTGGCAATCTACTGTAAAATAGAATGATAAAGCAGGTCTGACCCAATGCGCGTAAATTCGTGCGAATGTGGCGCGACTTCGCCCACGGCGGCTGAGCCGGTGCCGCCTAGAGCGGGAAGGGCGCGGAGGCCCCCGAGAAGAACCGGGGCGACAAACACGTAAGTCTCGCACGCCAATCGGGCATCCCAGAAAGCACCGAGCACCTGGCTGCCGCCCTCCACGAGCACATTGGTCATACCGCGGCGAACAAGTGCCCGCAGGGCGGGTCGCAGGGCGATGCCGGTGCGGCTGGTGGGGCACGCAACAAGCTCCACCTGGTGCCTTCTGAGGGACTCGGCCCGTCGACCCTGGGCCGTGAGGGCCCGGCGGGACGTGAAGACAAGCGTTGGGAATTCTCCGGCCGTCTGGACCAGCCTGCTGGAGACGGGCAGGCGCAAGCGAGAATCAAGCACAACCCTCGTGGCGACGCGACGAACCGGCACGTCGCGGGCGGTGAGCAATGGGTCGTCCGCCAGCGCGGTGCCCGAACCGATCAGGACGGCGTCCACGCGGGCACGCAGGTGGTGGACCCGTCGGCGAGAGGCTTCGCACGATATCCACTTCGACTGGCCGGTGCGCGTGGCGATCCGGCCATCGAGGCTTTGTGCCCATTTGAGAATCACCCAGGGCAGGCCGGTCTGGATGCGCATGCAGAACGGACGATTCACGGAGCGGGCCTCCTCTTCCAGCAGACCCACGTCCACTCGCACACCGGCCTTGCGCAGCCTCCGCACTCCCCCGCCGCAAACGAGCGGGTTCGGGTCCAGCATCGCGACCACCACGCGAGCCACGCCGGCGTCCAGCAGCGCTTCGGTACAGGGTGGCGTCTTTCCGTGATGGCAGCAGGGTTCAAGGCTGACGTAGGCTGTGGACCCGTTGGCACGAGGACCGGCGCGGCGCAAAGCCTCGACCTCGGCATGAGGTCCGCCGAAACGACGGTGCCACCCTTCCCCCACGATCCGTCCGGCTCGCACGAGCACGCAGCCCACCATGGGGTTGGGCTCCACTCGTCCCTGACCGCGCCTGGCGAGCAGAAGTGCGCGTGCCATCATGCGCGGGTCCGGTTCGCGCGTGGTTCTGCGCATGCCGGAAGTATAGTCCGGAATGACCCCCGAAAAAACCGCCACGACAGGCGCCAAGGCGAATCCGTCGATGACTGCTCCGGGATTGTCCCGCGGGGTCGAAGACATAGAGGAATCCCGGCACAAAGGGGACTGGTACGAATGGCACGGAGGCGGCGGGAGGCGTAGAATGCGGGAGATGGACCTGATCCTGGAGGTACGCGGCCTGCGGAAGGACTATGCCGGGGCCGGGGGCGTTGTTCACGCATTGACCGGCGTGGATCTGACGGCGGCGCGCGGCGAGTTCGTGGCCATCATGGGAGCCAGCGGTTCGGGCAAGAGCACCCTGCTGCACCTGCTGGGGGGGTTGGACCTGCCGACGGCCGGACAGATCATCATCGAGGGGCGTAATCTGACGAGCATGAACGATCGGGCGCGGACGGTGTTCCGTCGCCGCCGGCTGGGCGTGGTGTTTCAGGCGTTCAACCTGCTGCCGAGCCTCTCGGCGGAGGAGAACATCGCTTTGCCCCTGATGGTGGACGGAGAGAATGGAAACGTCGTCGCGCCGAAGGTGCGGGCCCTGCTGGAAACGGTGCATCTGACCCACCGGGCGACGCACCGCCCGGCGGCGCTGTCGGGCGGAGAGCAGCAGCGGGTGGCCGTGGCGCGGGCGCTGGTGAACGACCCGGCCATTCTGCTGGCGGATGAGCCGACGGGCAATCTGGACTCGCGTCACGCCCAGGAGGTCTGGCAACTGTTGCGCCGGCTGGCGTCGCAGCAGCAGCGGACGATCGTGGCGGTAACGCACGAAGCGGTTGGCGCCGCGTTGGCCGACCGGATCATCGTGCTCAAAGACGGGCGGATCGTGGGCGAGATTCAACCCGGGGGGTCGGGCGATGCGGCACTGGTGGCGGCTCGCTATACGGAACTGGCGGGTTAAACCCGGCCGGACGACCGCGGCGACGCTGGCGATCGCCCTGGGCGTGGCGACGGTCGTTTCCGTCACGTGCTTCTACGAGTCCGTGCGGCGCAGCATCGGCGATCAACTCATCACGCGCTGGTTGGGCAAAAGCCATGTGAGCATCGAGCCGGCACTTGGGCACTGGGGCAGCCTGCCGCAGTCGCTGGCCGGCGAACTGGCGGGCCTGGAAAACGTGGCCCGGGTCAGCGCCCGGCTGAAACGCCGGATGGAGCTGGTAGTGCCTCCGCGCCCGGAGCACCCGGATCCGGACACGTCGGCCGCGATCACCGATGCCGAACCGGTCGACGCGATCGGCATCGATCCGCGCGTGGAGTACGAGTTCCGCGAGGTGCAGGGGCTGCAGGGCCGGCAGATCGAGGTGGGTCAGGTCGGCGTCATCCTGATGGAAGCGCAGACGGCCGACCGGCTGGGTCTGCGTCTGGGCGACACCGTTCATCTGCGGTCCGGTTGGGGCAAGCCGGAAGAACCCTTCACAGTGATCGGCCTGATGCACCTGCACCGGGTGGCGAAGTTTCAGTACCCGACGGTGCTCGTACCGCTGCCGGATCTGCAGAACCTCCGAGAAGAGCCCGGCAAGGTGACCGTGATCGACCTGATCCTGGCGGACCACTCCGTCGAGTCGGTGCGCCGCGCCGCCGAGCGCGTCATCGACCGACTGTCCGCGCGGGGAATCTCGGCGGAAGTGACGACGGCGGAGGCCCGCATTCAGCAGCTCGAAGAGGCCGAGCGGATCACGCACATGGTGCTGGTGCTGGTGGCGTTCGTGGCGATGCTGACGGCGTTCTTCATCATCGTGACCACGATGAGCATGGGGCTGATCGAGCGCATCGGCCAGCTCGGGATGCTGCGATGTGTGGGGATGACGCGACGGCAGTTGTGCGTGCTGGTGCTGGTGGAGGTGGTGCCGCTGGGTGCGGCGGGCATTGCGCTGGGGCTGCCGATCGGCGTGGGTTTGACGCAGATCGGGGCGTCGTTCGTGCCGGAGTACGTGCAGGGCGTGACGATCAGCCGCTGGGGCGTGGGGTTGGCCATTGCCGGTGGGGCGATCACAACGCTGTTCAGTGCCGCGCTGCTGCTGGTGCAGGTGTCGCGGGTGTCGCCGCTGGCGGCGGCGAACCCGGAGTCCCAGCCGGGCCGTGCAGGGTGGATGGCGGTGGCGGCGCTGGCGGGCGTGGCGCTGATCCTGGCGCACAACGGCATGGTCCGGCATACGCCCTCACAAGCCTGGTTTGAGCCGGGAGTGGCGTTCGCCAGCGTGGCCTCGGTCTACGGGGGGTTCGTGCTGCTCACGCCGGCCATGGTGTGGCTGATCGGCGGGCCGGTTGTGGCACTGGTGGCGCCGCTGCTGAGGTTGAAGCGGCGGCTGGCTCAGGACCAGGTGCGCCGCGCCCCGTGGCGCAGCGCAGGCGTGTGCTGGATGCTGATGGTCGGGCTGTCGCTCATCGTATACATCTCCGCCCGGAGCGAGGGGATCATCGCCGCCTGGGATTTTCCGAAGGCTATGCCGGAAGCGTTCGTCTGGAGCGGCAATCGGTTCTCCGCGGAAGCGCGGATGAAGGTGGAGCAGGCGGTGGAGCGCGGCGAGTTGCCCGGGATCCGCGATCTGATGGTGGTGAGCGATGTCGCGTGCCACCTTCGCACGCCCAACCCGCGGGCGCCGTGGGCCAAAGGAGAGATCGCCCGAACCGGATGGCTGCAGGGGACGTTTGTGGCCGGCGAACTGGCCCCCGTGCTGGCCATGATGCGGATCAGCTTTCTGGAGGGCAACCTGGAAGACGCGGCCGCCAAGCTGCAGCGCGGCGGGTACGTACTGCTGCCGCCGGAAGCGGCCCACACGCTGAACGTGTCGCTGGGCGACCAGATCCTCATTCGGGCGGGCGGTCGGACGGCGTCGTTCGAGGTGGCCGGCATTGTGCAATCCCCGGCTCTGGACATCGCCGTGACGTATTTCCAGGCGGACAGCTACATGGTGCGGGCGGCCTCGGCGTCGGTGCTGGGGACCATCGCCGACGCCGATCGATGCTTCGGGCTGCGGGACATGGGCATGTTCATGCTGAATGTCACCCTGCCCTCAGCGCACCGCCCGGCGGCATTTGACGCGGCCGCACCGCCGGGCATCGACGCGCGATCCGCGTTTCAGGCGATGATCGACTGGCAGGCGTCGCTGCCGAACGAACGATCGGTGCTGGAAGCCGTGGTGCCGCAGTTGCGGGCCCGGCTGGCGGACCCGTCGGCGCCGTTTGACGCATTGGCCGTACAGACGGTGCAGCGCTATCGGATCGTGCTGCAATCCGTGGCGGAGGAATGGGACGCGCTGCGACCGGCCGAACGCTGGGCGGCGTTCTGCGAGCGGCTGGTATTGCAGCGGGTGCTGGAGACGGCCGGCCAGTTGGGGCGGCCGGAGGCGATCGTGGGCTCCGTCCGGCTGCTGAAGCAGAGGATCGACCGGGACATCCGGGAGGTGACCCTGCTGATGACGGCCATGCCGGCGGTGTCGCTGGCAGTGGCGGCATTCGGCGTGGCGAACCTGATGATGGCGAGCGTAACGGCGCGGACGCGGCAGATCGCCGTTCTGCGGGCGGTCGGGGCGACCAAGTCGCAGATCGTGCGGCTGGTGTTGGCCGAAGCGATTTCGCTGGGTCTTCTGGGCTGCGTGATGGGCGTGGCGCTGGGAATCCAGGCGTCGTGGAGCGCCGCGGAAATCACCGAGCGGATTGTGGGAATATCGTTCCCGTGCGTGATCCCGTGGCCAAACGTGTGGATGGGCACCGCGCTGACGGTGGCCGTATGCGTTCTGGCGGGCGTCGGCCCGGCCCGTCACGCGGCGCGGAACAACATCGTGGACGCGATGCAGGCGCGGTGACGCCGCGGGGCGTCGGCCGGCCGACCCGCCCGCGCGTCATGCGGCTTTCGTCTTGAAATCCTTGCCGATCCAGCCTTTGGCGAGAATCAGCAGGAGGGTGGACATCAGGGCGATACACCCGTAGATAAGCCACATGACCTGCGTGTTCTGCTCCCCCGTCGGCGGACAGTATCTCTGCAGAAACCAGCCGGAATAGAGCGGAACCAGCACCTTTGTGAGGAACCACGGAAGCTGCGCCACGCCCATGTAGGCACCGGTACGGCCTTCGGGCGCAATTTCGGCTGCGTATTGCAGAAACCGCGGCTGCCACATGGCTTCGCCGATGGTCATGATCACCAGAAAACCGAACAGGGTCCATGCACTCGGTCCGATCGCCAGCAGCAGAGTGGGTGCCGCCATTACGGCGGTGCCAATGATCATCATCTTGTACACCCTGGCCCGCTGAGTCAGGGCGGTCACGATGGGCACAAAAATGAAGATCAGAATCGGGTTGAGATTCACGGCAAACTCGAAGTACTTGCCTATCAGCGAACCGCGGAAGGCGCGTTCCACGTACATCGGCAGGGTAAGCCAGTTGTGTGCAAAAAGCGTCTGCACAGGGATCAGACAGAAGATGAAGAAGCTGAACTTCGCATCGGCCAGTGGATGGTTCCGCAACCATCGCACGAAATCGAACGGTTCGTGGGTCTGCGGCTTCGGCGTTTCCCGCGGTGTCATCGATTTTCGCACGACCGCCCCACATTCCGGGCAGCAGCCGTCGGGGTCGAGGCTTCGAAGGTTGTAGCCGCAACCGACACACGGCAAGTCCATGCCGATGTGACCGGATTCGTCAAGCAGGATGTGATCGCCTTCACCACGCGCCGACTTGGCCGCCGCAATGGCAGATTGCACGGTCTTCTTCGAGAGAATGAAGTACGTGCACAGCAGGGCGACCAGGGTCAGGCTGGCGTACACCCAATAGGCGCCCGATATACCGATGGCCTGCCGCACGAAGCCGAAGAAGCTGGGCAGCCAGCCTCCCAGGTTCATCAAGGCGTATAACATGGCAAAACCCATGGCGGCCGTCTTCGGAGTCGTGAACAGGCGGACGGCCGCATAGGCTCCGGGCTGATACATGCCGTAACCCGTAACCACAAACAAAATGCCCACCAACGCCAGCATGTGAATAGGCGACCACACACCGTCCGGGTTCAAGCCAATCGTGGGTCCCAGTGAGAGGCATACGCGACCGATCAACATCAGTATGAATGCTGTGAGAATGGCGAAACGGACACCCCATTTGTCTGCGACCGGGCCCAGAAAGAGCATGGCCAGGGTGATGCCCGACGTGAGCACACCCACCATGATGCCGGCAAGCTGGTCGCCAAGACCCACGTACTGGTTGAAGTACATCGCCAGGTAGCCCAGCATTCCGAAGTAGACCATGCCCTCGATGACATACGCCAGATTGATGCCCCACAGGGCGCGGGGGGCGTGAGCCAGGTCGATGAAGGGCTGGATGATCTCTTGAAGCGGGCTGGACGGCTTTTCGGGGGTCGGTTCAGTGCTCATACACGTCTGTTGTCCGCCCGGTGGGCGGAGTCTCCGGAAGAAGAGGCGACGTTACGGTATGCCAAGCCACACGGTGACCGGCGAAAACGCCGGTCCCACAGAAACGAGCCGGTTCCGCGGAGCCCAATCGGCGCCGGGATAACAGGCCGGTCACGCTTTTTCCCTGCCCCACAACTGGGCCAGTTCAATAAGAATCTTCACGGCCGATTCCATCTCCTCCAGGCAGGCAAACTCCAGCACGGAGTGGAAGTTGTGCATGCCGGTGGCCAGGTTCGGCGTGGGCAGGCCCATCTCGCTCAGCCGTGAGCCGTCGGTGCCACCGCGGATGGAGGCGTACTTCGGCTCGATGCCCACGGCCTTCATGGCCGCCGCGGCCAGGGCCACCGCCCGGGGCTCCTTGTCCAGATGCTCTTTCATGTTGCGGTACTGCCGCTTCACATCCACATCGATGCAGGCTCTGGGATGCTCGGCCCGCACGGTGGCCGCGATCTGCCGCAGGATCTCCGCCTGCCCGGCCAGTTCGGCGGTCTCAAAGCTCCGCAGCAGGATGCGCAGCTTCACCTCCGGCACGCCGCCTTCGATCACGTAGGGATGCAGAAACCCGTCCCGGCCGGCCGTCGTCTCCGGCGCCAGCCGCTGCCAGGGCATCCGCGAGAGGAATTCACCCGCCAGCCGGATCGCGTTGATCATGCGCCCCGTCGCCAGCCCGGGATGGATGTTGTAGCCGGTGATGGTGACGGTGGCGAGGTCGGCGGAAAAGGTCTCATTCTCCAGCTCGCCGCTGCCGCTGCCGTCCAGCGTGTAGGCGCAGGTGGCGTCGATCTTCTTGATGTCCACCTTGTCGACGCCCCGGCCGACCTCCTCGTCACTGGTGAAGACCACGCGAATCGGCCCGTGCTGAATCTCCGGATGAGCCATCAGGTGAGCGGCGGCCGTCATGATCACGGCGATGCCGGCCTTGTCATCCGCCCCCAGCAGCGTGGTGCCGTCCGATGTGATGAGCGTTTTTCCCTTGAGTTCGGCCAGTTCCGGCGTGTCGGCCACCCGGATGACCTTGGACGAGTCGCCGGGCAGCGTGATGTCCCGTCCGTCGTAGTTGCGGATGATGTTGGGCTTGACGTCCTTGCCGCTGGCCTCGGGCGAGGTGTCCTGATGAGCCAGCCAGGCGATGGTCGGGGCGCCCGCCACGTTGCCGGGAATGGTGCCCATCACGATGCCGGCCTCGTCCTGGCTGATGCCCTCGAGCTTCAGCGCCCGCATCTCGTCGGCAAGCATCCGGCCCAGTTCCAGCACGCCGGGGCAGCTTGGATAGTTCTCCGTCTCCTCGACGGCGGTGGTTTCGACCTTGACGTATCGGCAGAAGCGATCGAGAAGCGAGTCCACGGGATGTCTCCGTTTTCTAATGATTGGGGGTCTACCGTTTGTTCGTGCAGCCGCGACCGCTGCCCCGGACAGCCGGTCCGGACCGCCGCCCTCGCTGGAGGCGACGGTAGACTCTACGGGGAGCCGGGCGGCGATGCAACCGGGCGGCTTGCGGCCCTCCCGGCCGGCGCTTGTCCGGGCCGGGCCGCCGTTCCGCCGGCTTCCCCGGGCAGCGGAGTCGGCCCCCCCCGGGGCAATCCGGGCTAAACCGACCCCTTGTGTGGGCCGATAACACGGTGGAGCGCAGGGCCCAGACAATGCGACCGTCCGCCCATGATCGTCCGCGGGATGTGGGTTCCTTCTCTCGCCTGGTGAGCGAGTGGAGTCGCACGTCGCGCGCTCTGGCCGATCCGCCGCCGGAACAGATCTGCCGCGCCGTACACGCAGAGATGCGAGCGGAAGTCCGACGCGCCCGGCGGATGGCCGGCCTGGCCTGGATGCTCTGCATCGTCACCATGGCGGGCGCGGCGTACGCCCTCTACCGCCAGGGTGAACAGATGGTCGCTCTGCGCCAGGAAGGGTCGTCGCGATCCGCGGAGCTATCGAGCCTGCGGGGGCAGTTGGATCGGCAGACGCACCTGGCGGAGCGCAAGCAGGCGGAGCTGGACGCCCTGCATCGCAACGCATCGGCCAGCACGCAGTCGGCCTCCGCGCTGGACGCCGAAGCCCAACGCCTCCGCGCGGAACTGGACGCGACCCGCGCGCAACTCAAAGACGCCGAGAATCGCGAGGTCCAGGCACGCACCCGCTGGGCCTACGCCGAAGGCGAACGCGACGCCCTCTTCGGCCACCTGAACGCCCTGCTCGAACGCTTCGAACACGTGTTGAAAAATGCCGAACCGCCGGTCGAATCCATGATGGATGCTGACCCGCCCGTCGCGGAGTGAGACCGCGCGCCGCGTTCCCCGCCACCGGTCGCGGTGCATCCGGCCCCCCCGGTCCACCGGAGAACGAGTCTTGCCGGCAAGCGACGATCAAGTCAGGATGAGATCCCGATCGGGAATGCGCGCGACGGACGAACGAGGCTCCGGAGCTGCGGCGGCGGAGGCCGGACTCGCCGGCGGGGAACCGGCGGGAACAGCGGTTTCATCGGCGGAAGGAACGGGCGTCCGAACGCGTCGAATCGCGGCCAGGCGGTGCGCGTGCAGGTCCATCAGGTTCAGAACCAGCCCGGTGATGCCTATCTGACACAGCACGAACACAATCAGGCCCGCCAGCACCACGCGCGACCAATGAATGAACACCTGCCCCCGCGTAGCCCACGTCCACAGCCCCGGACCCACCAGCCAGATCAGCAAAGGAAGAGCTGCCGCCGCCGCCACGCCGAGCCCGGTTATGGAGAAGGCCCGCCGCGCAAGCGTGCCGGCCAGCGTCCGGGT
The DNA here is from genome assembly GCA_052034525.1 of Planctomycetota bacterium. Lineage (GTDB taxonomy): Bacteria > Planctomycetota > Phycisphaerae > UBA1845 > UBA1845 > JAFGJQ01. The sequence goes on along the minus strand of JBPOIK010000053.1, from coordinate 20,900 downwards.
CCGGCCCGGGTTCTGCGCAACGGCATGAAGCTGCTCGGAAATCTGCCAGGCGGCCGTGAGTGAAACGCCCACCATTCCCAGCAGCGAGCAGAACAGGAGCCGGTAGATCATGTCCTCCTCCAGCCGGCCCTGGACGATCCACATCTCGATGGGATGCATCGCCAACAGCAGCAGCAACAGCAGGCAGACGGTCGCCCCGCCGGCCAGCACGCGGCCGGGCCGCCAGACAAGCGTCATCTCCAGAATCGTGCGCAGAAAACGCACGCCGTCCTTGAGAACGTGCAGCTTCGACTCGCCGACCCGCTCCTCATACGCCATGGGAATCTCGACGATCTTGAGCCGGTCGTCCATCAGGGCGCGAGCGCTCATCGCGGGCGTGAAGTGCAGGCCGTCCGGCAACGGATAGAGCCGGTCCAGGGCGTCGCGACGGATGACCCGCATGCCGCTGGCCGTATCGTGAACGACGCGGTTGCTCAGCACACTGAGAATGGCCGCGTAGATGCGGTTTCCGATGCGCCGCGTGCGCGGCATCCGGCTTTGCGGCCCCAGCCGCGAACCGAGGGCGATGACCGCGTCCTGTTCGACCAGGGCCGAGCAGAGGTCGGCGAAAAAGACCGGGTCACACGTGCCGTCCGCGTCGAGAAACGAGACCAGCTCGCCGGTGCTTTCGGCAAAACCCAGCTTGATGGCGGCGCCGTAGCCGCGGTTTTTCTCGTAGGCAATGAGACGGACCGACTCGTAGCGCCGGGCGATTTCCGCGGTGCGATCAACGCTGCCGTCGCTGACGACGATGATCTCGACGTCATGCACGGGCGAGCGGGCAATGATGGTTTCGCGGGCCGCCAGCGACCGCTCGATGATGGCGGCGATCGCCTGCTCCTCGTTGTACGCCGGGATGATGATGGAAAGCTTCATGACGGTTCTCGGAAAAGCTGTGTTACCGATAATGTTTCGACTCCCGGAACGTCCGGGTTGAGAAACAGACCCGGACGCATGAAAAACGGCGGAGATGTTATCGGAACCGGCGGCGCGTACGGCGGCGGCCGGCGGTCGGCGCGGGCTCCGTCGGCCCCTCCTCGGCGGGGCCCAGCTCCACGTTGTAAAGAACGGAGACCAGTTCGACCGGCCGACCTCGACGGGCGAGGGTCTGCGCCCGGACGGCCAGAGCCAGGCGGCAGGCCTGAACACCGGCGGCGGTGCCCGCGCCGGCCAGCAGCACGTCCGTCACGCCGGGCACACGCGACGGCAGCCACAGTTGGAGACACTCTGTCACCGCGACCGCCAGGGCCACCAGAAGGCCGCAGATCAACGGCCGGGTGCGGCGAGGGTTCGCGGACGCCGCCCGGTAGAGCGTGATGGCGATTCCCAGCACGCCGAAACGAATCAGCTTGCTGAGCAGATCGATCATGACCGCGGGCAGACGGGCCTGGAAATAGGCGCTCATCGGGAGCCATTCGGCGATGCGCGCCTGCGCGTGGATCGATTCGCGTCCGAACGACGGCATGAACGGCGCCGTCTGACGAAGTAGGATATACGCCGCAATCCCGGCGACCGTGCAGCCCAGCAGCGCCCTCCGCGAGCGCGGCGCCTCCGGCGCGCGGCCCCAGGCCTGCACGACCGGGGCGAACGCCAGCAGTCCGAACACCGTGCCCGTCAGGGCGGCCACCAGATACGTGCTGTCGAAGCCGCGGGAAGAGACGAAAACCTGGCCCGCCGCCGCGAAGACGCTCAACCACAGGCAGGCGATCACCGTCCATTGCGCCGTGCGAACGCCGGCCACCCCGCAGTGCCGGCGCAGATACCACGCGGTCAGAACGGCCAACAGGGCATAGCCGCCGGCGTCCGCCAGCGCGTCCAGGCGCAATGACCAGGCATCGCGCGCAATCCCGTACACCACGCTGGAATCGCCCGAGGCCAAGCCCCGGTCGGCCGCGTCTTGAAGGGCCCGGATCCGCGCGAAAGGCAACAGCGACGAACGGTGCAGCGAGTCCGCCACGCGATCGGCGCTGAAGGTCAGATCAAACGGAATCCACGCGATCGCGACCAGCCCCAGAGCCAGCAGCCGGGCGAGCACGGCGGATCCGCGCTGCCGCACATCCTTCTGATTCATCCGGACCGCGCGACGGGCAAGCCAGAACAGGGACGGGGCCAGCAGGCTGCCGATCATGGCGCCGATCGCGTTGGAGACAAAATCCGCGGCGCTGCTGACGCGCGACACGGAGTACTGCTGGGCCCATTCCACGGAAAGACTCAGCGCGGCCAGCAGAAGCGTGGACAGAACGGCCGCGCTCAGCGGACCGGCGCCCCGCCGGATGAACACCGCGCAAAGCAGCATGCCGAACGGAACATACAGGCCGATGTTGCTCACGACGTCGGGCAGAACGGGCGCGGACAAGGGTATTCCGAAAACATGGCGCTCGATTCTGGCGGGCGCAGCCGAGGCGGAGAAGTCAAAAGGCAGAATGCTGACGTACACGAGCGTGATCAGGTAGACCAGCGTCAACAGCTCGACAAAATAGCGACGCAGCAACAGAAGAAACCGGTTGTCGCCGTGCGCATCGATCATGCCCGCGCCTCACGGTCGCCCGCCGGGCCCCGGCGCGCCCCCTGCACCAGGCTCGTCGCCGCCACGATGCACAGCAGCGGCACAAACGGCAGGTGGTAGCGGCTCTGGGCCTCGTAAAACAGATGAATCATCCAGATGTACGCGACCAGCGCAATGACCGGCCAGAACAGAACCGTCCGGCGGCAGACCCCATCACGTACCAGGGCCGCGACGAGAAGAACGCAGAACCCGGCCCAGGTCGTGTTGATGACGGCCTTCGCCGCCGCCTCCGCACGCGGATCCCAACGATCCGCCGAAACGAACGCCATCACCGTGGACGACGTGCCCCACTGGTAGGCCGCCTTGGCGGGCGCGAGGCGGAGCAGGTGCTCCGGATGCTCGTACAGATACCCCCGGGCCGCCGCGCCCAGGATGCGATCCCGCTCCAACTCGGTGGTCCCCGGCGGCAGCTCCGGAAATGCGGTGGTCAGTGCATTGGCCCCCGGATGATTCGTCACCCACAAGGCCGCGCCGCCGCTGGTAGTCACGGGCACAAATGCGCGAAAGATGATCCAGTTGCGCACGATCCATGGAGAGAGCAGCGCCAGCATTCCGACCGTCAGAAGCATCGTGTTGCGACCGGCTCGCGGCCACGACGCCCCCCGTCGCCGGTACGCAACCCCCAGCACGATCGAAAGCAACAGCCCGATGGGCTTCAGAAAAGACGCCACGCCCAGCACAACCCCGATCGCGGCCACATACCACCAACGCTGCTCGTCCGGCGATCGCCGGACAAACAGCCAGACCGCCAGCAGCAACGCACAACCCAGGTGCGCGTCATAGCCCACTGTGGCCGAATACAACACCAGGCTCGGGAACCCGGCCACCCCCAACGCGGCCAGGCGAGCGGCCGGCCGCGGCACGACGTGCCGACCTGCCGCCCACGTCAGGCCCGTCAACAGCCCGCCCACGGCCGCATTCGCCAGCAGCGCCGCCGTCAGCGAGCGCCCGAACATGGCGTACACCGCCAGAAGCCAGAAGGAAATGCCGGGCGGGTAGTAGGCGGTGGGGCCGTAGCCGTCGCCCCGCAACATGCGGCGGGCGAAGCCGTCGTACAGGGCGTGATCGCTGACGGGTTCATCCGCTGCAAACACAACGACCGCCACGCGCAGCAGCACGGCGATCGACACGGCAAGGATGACGAACGCGCGTTCCGACGGCCGGTTCAGCCACTGCGCCACCCGGCTCGAGACGCGCGGCCGCATGAGCCACGCCGCCATCGCCGCGCCGACGGCTACCGGCACGTACCCTCCGAGCATCCCCTTGTAGACCGGAAAAGCCAGCACACTCCAGACGAGCGTCGTCGCAAACAGGAATCCGAACGCCTGCTGGAGCGGCGTCCAAAGGTCGCCGCGTTCGCGTGTTGAAACGGAGTCGATGGATGCCGAGGCAAGCATACCGGCCCGGCTCATGGCACGGCCTCCGCGGAGTGTTTCGATAGCGGGAGCCCCGTGTGACGCGCATCAAACGGGCCGCTCCGCTCGGTCCGCTCGCCCGGATCGTTCGCGTTCACCGACCGGTTCGCGTGATGAATGACCAGGCAGCCGCCTTGCGTCACAGCATCTCCAACGCCCGAGAAGACCGACGGCCGCACGGCTTCCCCGACCCCCGAGCACGGCCAGCGCTGAGTTATCGGCGGATCAGAGGACCGACTGGAATACCGGCCGCCCCGCCGCGACGGTCTCTCACGGCAGGCCCTGCGAAGGGGACCGGTGCCGCTCCAATTCCCGGCAGAGTTTGTCGAAAGAAGGGGACCGTTGACGACACATCTGCAGGTCCATTCGCGCGGTCAGCCGGGGCTGATCGACAGTCTCGGAGTATCGCACACCCTTGAAACGGCGTTGGACCCAGGACTTGCCGTGCCGGGCCTTCTCCGGTTCTGTCGGGGCGTTCTCGCCGTCCTGCAGGGCGACGTAGTCGGTCAGCGACTCGGCGGCCGCGGCAAACCAGGTCTCATACTCCGGGTTGGGAAGCACGCAGCACACCGCGACGTGTTCCGCCGCGGCTTTCGCCCAGCCCAGAAGCCTCGGTGCGAGAATACACGCCGCGTCCGGCTCTGCGTCCGCCATGACCAGAACGACGTTCGGCGTTTCGGCTGCGGGTGTCTGGCGCAGCTTGGCGAACGCCAGTTGAACGGCTCGCTTCAACTCGTCTTCCTTGAGCAGTTGCGATCGCGGCCGCCGAATCGGCTGGAGGACCTCGGCATATTGCCCACCGGCGATCTCGCGCCAGACTCGATCAAGCAGGATTCGGATCGCCTGAACCTCTCCATGCCCTTCGACGATGGGAGCGATCCGGATTCGGCTCATGCCTCGTCCTCACCCTCGTCCGTATCGAAGAGCGTCATCTGGCCCTGCTTGCGCAGATGGTTCTCGTCCGGCGCGAGCTGGTCCATGCGCAACAGGTCGGCGGCCGAGTACAGGTGACTGCGAACCGCTTCTCGCGCGGCCGGGTCGGCGGGCGCAATCCGCGTTTCGCCTTGTTCCGCCCGGACGACGAGCAGGGCGTCGTGATCGACGTCGATCTGTTCCAGCAGGTCCGGGCTGTGCGTCGTGATCAGAATCTGCGTATGCCCGACCGCCTCCCGCAAAGCGTCCATCAACGCACCGGACGCCGCGGGATGCAGTGCCGCCTCCGGCTCTTCGATGCCCACCAGTCGGACGGGCTCAATGCGTCCGGAGAGCTGCATTACCGCCACAATTGCGCCCAGAGCGCGAAGCGTGCCGTCAGACATGCTTGCCGCGTAGAACTTCCAGGGGTGCTGTGAGCCGACGATCTCCTGACGAAATTGCAGCGTTTCGCGCGGCCCCAACTGCGCGCGGTGTACTTCAGTGATCCCGGGAACGATGGTGACGAGGTAGTCGTTTATGCGGTCCTCCACCTCCGGACGGTCGCCGGCCAGCCGCGCCACCACGCTGGCGATGTTTGAACCGTCACGATGGAGCAACTCGCCCGCATCCGGACTTTGCAGTTCCTTCATCGCCTGTGGATTCAGGTTGTAGAAGCCCATCGAAGACAACGCGTCGTAGATCGGCCGGAACTGCGGCAGCCCCGCGGCGGTCACCAGGTACAGCCGATCCGGCGCCGCCGGCGGCATCGTGGCCGCCGACCCGTTGTTCACTGTGCTCTCGGCCACGTGGTACTGCGCGACGACGTCGTTGCGCCCGTCCCGTATGACGAGAGACTCACGCCGGACGACGTACCCACCCTTGCCGCGAGCCGCCACTTCGAACGCGTACGACCCATCCTGCAGGTTTGGCAGATCGAAATCGACGCGAATGGAAAAGTTCCGCGGATGTCCGGTGCTCCGCCGACGCACCTCGTCAATGCCTCCCCGCGCCTTGATGGCATGGTCGAGCGACGACTGCAACCCGTCCACGATAAACCGCAGTGCGTCGAGGAAGTTGCTCTTGCCGGCGCCGTTTCGTCCGACCAGCAGGGAAAGCGGGCCCAGATCAACCGCGCATTTTCCAATGCTCTTGTAGTTGCGGACGCGAACATGGCGCAGAAACGGGCGGGCCGCGCCCGTCGATGGCCTCTCGGATGCTTCTGCGCGGGGATTCATAGTGGCGATGAATATACCGCCGGATACCCGGCAGAGCGAGACCCGGGGAGCATTTGGCGCGTGGCCCCGGCTTGGTGACCCTGACGACTCCGCGCCCGCCATCCGAGAGGGCTCGCGACGGGTTTCAGGGCATCGGCCGAATGCTCCGCCGCGACGGGGCCTACTTCTGGCCGGCCGGTTCGGCGTTGGGCCTGGCGGCGGGCGCAACGGCCGGTCAGGGGCGGCGCTTGCGGAGCCGGCGGGTGAACAGCCAGGCGGCCAGCACCACCAACACCAGCCACGGCGCCATGACCACCAGGCCGTAGACGATCAGGCCGAGCGATGCGTAGAGTCCGGACAGGCCGTCGCGCAGACGGTCGCGAATGCGTGCGCCGGCCTGCTCGGTGGGCGGGGCCACGGCGGGCTTCTCGAACAAACGGTTACCGCAAATTGGGAGACCTTTCGAGGGGGAGGGTCCGATAAGTGGGGCCAGGGCATGGGGAACGACTGGGAAAGGGCATCCTTTGTTCAAGAGCAGTGGCACATAGACCCACGTTCAAGAACAGGGGCACTTACTTCCAACCGGGGCAGGGCAATGACCGATATTACGTCGTCGGACGCGGTCGGGCGTCCGGAGGGGCTCAGGGACTGTTCCTGGCCCGCAAGATGGCAAAACGACACGGGAAGGACAACCAGACCCCATGCGAATTGCCGCTCATCGGGACGAGATCTGGCTGTGGCTGTGCGTGCTGAGCCTGGTTGCGTATCTGCTGCGCTCGGATGCGGTTACGGCGTTTCTGCGGGAGGCGGCGCGGCTGGCCCGCCAGATTTGAGGAATCGGTCGGCACCATGCAGTATTCCATTGCGCTCGCGATCATCGCCACCACCTGGATCTACGGATGGCACGTGGGGCGGCTGTGGGTCCGTGGCTGCGGCGTGCGCGGCCGGGCGGCGATCTGGTCCCTGGCGTGCGTCATTCCGACGGCGTGCTTGATCGCGGCGGTTCACGCGATGGGATTTGTCGGGCTCTTCAGCGGGCGAGGCGTGGTATCGCCGACCACGATCGCCATCACGTTCATGCTGGTGTGCTGGGCCGCCCGGTTTTTCGTGGCGACGGAGCTGCCGCCGTCGACGCGAATGCTGCGGCCCGGACTGGGGCCGCCGGCCCCGCTGCGGATGGGCGGGTGGTGGCTGCCGGTGGTCGTCGTGGGCGGCATGTACCTGGTGTTCTTCGTGGACGCGGCCACGGGCTATCCCACCGGGCACGACACGCTGTACTACCACTTGCCCGGCGCGATCCGGTGGATGCAGCAACAGTCGCTGAACCCCATGCCGGGCATCGCGATCGACCGCACCTGCGAAAACGGCATGATCGTCCCGTTCCTGCTGGCCTTCGCGAGGCTGGAGCGGCTTTTCCCCCTGGTACACCTGCCCAAGGCGCTGGTGGTGGCGGCAACGGTGTTCTCCCTGGCCCGATTCATCGAAGTGCGGCCGCTTCCGGCGGTGATTGCGGCCATCATCGCGCTGAGCGTTCCGATGGTGGTGTTCCAGAGTTTCTCCGGCTACGTGGACCTTTATGCCGCGGCCTCGTGGCTGTCTGCTCTCCTGGCAATCGCCTGGGCGATACGAGCGGCCACCGCGCGACAGCGGCGCAACCTGATCCTGCTGGCGGGTCTGTCCGCGGGAGTAGCCGTCGGGGCTGGAACGAACCTCCTGGTCGTGACGACCATGCTCGTCGCCGTGCTGGCGGCGGAGATGTGGTTCCGCCCGCACGAGGGGCGGACCCACGCCCCGGCGCCGTTTCGGAACGCGGCCTGGTTCAGCGTGGGGCTGGTAGTATGCACGGGATTCTGGTTCGCGCGGGCAATGGTGCATACGGGCAATCCGGCGGACCCGGTCGCCGCAACCGCGACGGGCACAATGGCCCCGTCCACCGACGACCGGAGCGGGCCGTTGCCGCAGCGCAGCCTGGGCGCGCGAATCCAACGCTGGTGGGACTACCCCTGGCATGAGGCGAAATACTCCGGCTCCGGCCCAAATCCCGGCTACCCGTACAGCCGCAACAACGCGATGGGTGCGGCCTACGCCGCCTTCGTGCCGCTCGGCTGCCTGGCCCTGCTGCTCGGAAGCTTCAGCGGCCGGCCCAGGACCCAGGAGGAGAAATGGCAACTGGTGTTCCTGACGATCGCCGCGACGGCCATCGTGCTGGTGCCCACGGTCTTTCGGGAGACGCTCCGTTACGCACTGCCGCAGATTCTGCTGGCGATCGCCGCGGCGGCCGTGCTGCTGGATCGTCTGATCGCGCGATTTCCCCAGGCAACGCTGGTGACGGCCACCCTCGCGCTGGCGATTACCGCAACGATCGCCACGCTCAAGCCCGCCCATGCGCTGGCCGGCCGGATTCGTGACGGCCGCTGGGATCGCGCGTGGTTCTATCAGGTGCCGGAAGTCATCGACGAACTGCCGCCGGGAGCCCGCGTGCTGAACCTGGCCGCCCCATCGACCACGTACAGTCTGCTGGGCCGGAATCTGGACAACCAGGTCATCACATCACTGGAATGGGAGACCCTGACCGGTTCAAGCGTACCGAATGCGACTGATCTGCATCGACTGGGCATAGACTACATCTTCGTGCGTGAGCCGTGGCCCACGGACTGGCCGGCCGGGCTGCCGGTGCAGGTGATCTTCGACAACTCCCAATCGCGGGCGGTCGCGACCACGCGGGCGGCCCGAATCTATCGCGTGAAACTGGACGGGTACGCCGGCGGCGCCATTGGCGGTTTTCTGACCGCCCGACCGTCCGATGTCTCGCAGGTGCGCCAACGCACAAGCCCCCACTGACGCTCCCGCGTTGCGGACCCTGAGCCACGAAGGAAAACCATGCAAGGGAAAGCGGGCACGCGCTCACCCGGTGCGATCCGCCTTGACACGCCGACGGACGCCCATAAGGTTCGGCTCCCCATATGAGTGAAGACTCGCCATCTTCGGTCGTTCGACACAACCTCCGATGCATCACCGCGGACGGAGCCACGTACAGCGTGATGGTGGGGATGGGAGAAACGTACCTGCCGGCCTTCGTCCTGGCGGTAGGGCTGGGCGAGTTGGCGTCCGGGCTGATTGCCGCCGTGCCGATGCTGGGCGGAGCGGTACTGCAACTGCTGGCCCCGCTGGGGGTCCGGCGCCTGGGTTCCCTGCGGAAGTGGGTGATCCTCTGTGCGGCGGCCCAGGCGCTGACCTTTGTGCCCCTGGTTCTGGCGGCAGTGACCGGCTACGCGCCGACGTGGTTCGTCTTCGTAGTGGCCACCTGGTACTGGGCGTCGGGCATGGCCACAGGGCCCGCCTGGAACACTTGGGTCACGCAGCTTATCCCGCCGCGACTGCGGGCGCCGTACTTCGCGCGGCGGACGCGCATCGCCCAGCTCTGTCTGCTCGTGAGCCTGTTGGCCGGCGGGCTCATGCTCAACGCGATGGCCAAGACTTCGTACGAGATACTGACGTTCGCCGTGTTGTTTTCGGTGGCGGGTCTGGCCCGGCTCAGTTCGACCCGATTCCTCGCCGGCCAGAGCGAAACCCATCAGGACGTGCAGGCCCATCGGCGGGTTTCGTCGCTCGAACTGCTTCGTCGAGCAGGCCGCAGCACCGACGGAACGCTCCTGTTCTACATGCTGGGTATGCAGTTGATGGCCCAGGTCGCAGGGCCGTTCTTCACGCCGTACATGCTGGAGCGGATCAGGTTCTCCTATTTCGCGTACACGTCCATCGTGGCAACGGCGTTCCTGGCGAAGATCGTGGTGCTGCCGACGCTGGGACGGTTCGCCACGCGACACGGCGCCCGGCGACTGCTGTGGGTGGGGGGCGTGGCCGTGATTCCGCTGTCCGCGCTGTGGATTGTGTCGGACTCGCTGGCATACCTTCTGTGCGTGCAGATACTGGCGGGTATGGCCTGGGGCGCCTATGAGCTGGCCACCCTCCTGCTGTTCTTCGAGAGCATCCGCGAGGACGAGCGGACCAGCGTGTTGACCGTGTTCAATTTTCTCAACGCACTGGCCACTGTAGGCGGAGCCCTGCTCGGCGGCGCCCTGCTCAAGGTTTTTCTGGCCGGCGGGAACCCCTATGTCGTGATCTTCCTGGTGTCGGCCGTCGGGCGGCTGTTCACGCTGCTCCCGCTCATGCGGGTTGCCGACATGAAGCCCGCCCCGCGGCCCATCTCGCTGCGGATGGTCGCGGTCCGGCCATCCGTGGGTTCGGTCGACAGTCCGGTATTGCCGAGCATTGCCTGCGGCAATGGCGGCGAAGACGGATCGACGCATGAACACGAACGCGACGACGCGAGCCCCGCCCCGCTCGGCGATGAACGGCCATGCGACGCCGCAAACGAAGCGACAGACCACATCCCGCCGTGAAGTGTCGCTGAAAAGATGCGAGCCGGCGCCAGGGTACAGCCATCGCCTGGTCGGGCCTACAATGGAGTGGAGAAGGACCACGGGGTTCGATGCTGATATCGATGCACATGCCGCTGCTGCAACTGCTGCTTATCGTCGCCGGCCTGATGGTGCTCGTGGCGCTGTTGCGCGCGGTGTTTGGTTTGGGCGAGCGCGCGGCGCCGGGAGACGATCTGGGCACGGAGCGCGTCTGTCCCCGGTGTCACGAGTTGAACCCGACGCATGCGCGGTTCTGTGCCCACTGCGGAATCCGGTTAGGTTGAGCGGCGCGGCGACGGGCGACGCGGCGTGTCATTGGCGTGGCTTCTGCTTGTGGCGGAATTGGAGGTAATGGCCCAGACCGACGACGCCGACGCCGGCGATCAGCGTGACCACCTTCACGCCCAATAGGGGCGAAAGCGAAATCACCCAATAACCCAGTATCAGAGCCACGAACCACAGCACGATCACCAGAATGTCCCAGCGGCGCTCCCATCGCAAGTACCGCCAGTAGCGGATCGCTCCGCGATGGTGGACGCGGGCCGGGCCGATGAAGAATCCGCACTCCGGACAGGCCTCGCCTTCCACCAGGCGAAGATTGTGCCCACAGCGGGGGCAGAGAAACCGCGGTGGTCCGGACATGGCCATGATGATGCCCTTGGCCCGGAAAGGAAGCAATATCCAGAACGTCGGCCGGGCTGAGTACGCACCGTCCCGTCCAAGCGGGGAGTCTTTCCATCGTGGGCAGATGGGCGAAACAGAGTCCGGCCGATCGAAGCCGTCCCCCACGTTCTGTGAAGCGGCGTTGCGCCAAGGCGCCGGTCACGCCGCGAAACGCCGGTTCGAGGCGCTCCTCAGAGCAATAGAGCATTCCGCTTCTGCCGGATCCGCCGACCCTGCCGCCGCGATTCTTGCCGTGCCGCACCACAACCGGTACGATCCGCCGCCGCGGTCGCGCGCGTGCCGTGCATCACGGGCGAGTCCGCGCCAAAGAAAAGCCTCCACGACTCGTCGGCGCGTCCATCCGGCCGGGTGCGTCACGTCTGCCGTGGTCTTACCCCTGGCCCTTGCGGTGAATGACGTGCTTCGATGATCAACTGCGTGTTCATGCTGGCGGCGGTGACGGCCGGCGGGTACGGCCCGTTGCAGGCCGGAGCATCGTCATCCCAACCGAGTCTTCGGCTGCACAATAGCATCTGGACGATCATGGTCGAACCGGCCACTCTGGCGACCACCGCGACGACCAGCACGGGGCTCTCGCTGACGCTCTCGGATGCGCTGGCGCCCCTCGGCGAGGTTCGCGCGCTGCAGCAGGACGAAGAGGCCGCCGCCACCTGGGAACTCGCGTCGCAACGTGTCCGCGTATCCATGCGCCTGTCCGGACGCGATCTGATCGTCCGGTTTCACGGCTTGCAGGAAGGCTCGCTGGCCTGGCCGGTGATCGAGCTCGCCCCGCCGGTGACGGCCCTCATCTGGCCGTTCGCGGAGGGTCGATTCATTCCCCTGGACGACCCGGCCTGGCGGGCATTTTTGACCGGCCGGGAGTGGAACACTCTGGAAGGCCTGTGCATGCCGTTCTGGGGACTGCACGGCGATGATTGTTCGCTTACCTGCATCGTGACCAACCAATACAACAACCGGATCCGATTCGAGAACGCGGGCGAGCGCCTGCGTCTGCGCTTCGAACGGGAATCCCCGCCGGGCAAACCGAACGGGGAATACGGTTTCGTGATCCGATGGAACGAAAATAGCAGTGTGGTGGAGCCCGCACGGCAATTCCGCCGGTGGTTGATCGAAAGCGGCGACTTCGTGCCGATGTCCGAGAAACGGCGGACCGTGCCGAAGGCCGAACGGCTGCTCGGAGCTCCGCACGTGTACCTGTGGGGCGATGCACTGCTTTCGCGGCACGACATTCCGAAAGGGAAATGGCGATCGTTCTGCCAGGATCTGATCCGCCAGGCCGACGCCGAAGCCCCGTCGGTGGGCAGGCGGATCCGAGCGCTGATGCCGGCCGATCGGTGGAAACAGGTCGAGGAAATCGCCGCGATGGACTGGCCGTACGACCGGATCAAGACGGAAGTGGCCGACGCGCTTTCGGCGATTCTCGAGCGACCCGACTTCTACGACGATGCGGCGTGGCGGAACGTCGCGCTGCCGGAAGACGCGCGGGCTCGGCTGGCGGTGGCGCGCGCCAAGCCGTCCACGAGCGAGTGGCGACAGATCAACTGTCTCGCTCTGCAGGCCGCGTTTTCGGACACCGTGCTGCCCGTCGATCGGTGGGGCGACGGCGTGTCCGCCGAGATGCTTCGGAGCCTGCGTGAGGCGGGCCTGGAGCGGGCGCGGCTGTGCGTAGCCGGGTGGGAGGCTGCGGAGAAGCACCCCGAGGTGGCCCGGCTGGCCGACGAGCTGGGCTATCTGTTCGGCACGTACGATTCGTTCCATGCCGTCCACGATCCGGACCTGGCGGGCACGGACGCTTCGTGGAGCACAGCCCAGTTCGATCGAGAGCTGTTTGAAACCGGCCCGATCCTGATGGTCGACGGCACCAAGCGAGCGGGCTTCAAAGGCCGCGGATACCTCCTCAGTCCGGCGGCTGCCCGCCCTTGGGTGGAGCGGCGCGTGCGGACCAACATGCGCAACGTCCCATACAGCTACTATTTCGTGGATTGCGACGCCTATGGCGAGGTTTTCGACGATTATTCGCCCCGGCACCCTTGCACCCAGGCGCAAGACGCCGCAATGCGCGCGGACCGACTCCGATGGCTCGGCGAGACCTTCCACGTGGTCGTGGGCTCCGAGGGCGGAAGCTCCTATGCGACACCGGCCGTCCATGTCCTGGAAGGCGTACTGACCCCGGTCATCGGCTGGGGCGATCCGGATATGACGGACCCGAGCTCGCCGTACTATCCGGGCGGCTATTTTCCGCCGGACGGACCGCGGGTATTCGTTCAGCCCGTCCCGCTGAAAGAGGAGTTCGTTCGCCAGCATTACGACCCGCGGTTTCGATTGCCGCTGTACGAAATCGTGTTTCACGACTCGGTCGTCTCCACGCATCACTGGAGCGCTGGAAGCCTGAAGTTCTCCAACGTCCGAGAAACAACAGCCCTCACGGAGATTCTTTACCAGTGCCCGCCGCTGTATCATCTCAATCGCGACGAATGGCGCAAACACCAGAGCCACATTCGCAACCACTATGCCGCCTGGGCCCCTATTCACCGCACCGTCGGATTCAAGCCCATGACGGATTTCGCCTGGCTGACTTCGGATCGCCTCGTGCAGAAGACCGTGTTTGACGGGCAGGTGGAACTGATCGCCAACTTCCGGGACAGCAACTACGAGGACGGCGAACTCCGCGTCCCCGCCGGAAGCGTGATCGTTCGCGGTCCGCACGGCCGGCCGTGGAAGCCCGTTCGAGCCGACAGCGCGGAATGACCGGCGCGAGTTTCGGCGGCGCCGCGACAGCCCCGCGCCGGGACGCGTCCCGGCGTCGCAAACTATCGGACCCGACCTCCCGCCGAACCGGATATTCGAGCCTCAATTCCTCGTTTTGACCGGCCGATTCGTAGATGGGGATTGCCCCTTCCTCTTACGGGTCGGTGGTGGAAGGGCCGGCGTATCCCACCGCCCGTCCGGCCATCGCGCGATCGGCCGGACCGGCGGCACGGATGGATCGGTCACTACGCGGCGCGTGCCGAGACGGTGCGCCGCGACTGCCTGCGATCGGGCCCGGATGCAGACACGCGATTCCATTGTTCATTCCGTCTTTCTCGCGGAAGCGCGGGACGACATCGCCGCCCTCATCTGCCGGACCTTCGCGTCGGCCAAGCCGGATTGGGCCATCGTCCGTGCGTCAACGCTGCTCGAAGCCCAGCGCATGCTGTCCCGGCAGAAACCCGACCTGGCGATCGTGGACATCCACCTGCCGGACGGAGACGGCATGACGCTGTTGCCCGGGCGCCTCGAAAACGGCCAATGCCCCATGATCGTCCTTACGGATGGCGGAGTCGGGCGGGCCCTGGGGGCCGCCCTGGAGGCCGGCGCCATCGACTGCGTGGTCAAATCGGCTGAAAGCATCCAGGCGCTTCCGCAAATCGCCGAACGGGCGATTCGTTCGTGGGCGTACGTCGCCGCCCGGCAAAGAGCGGAGCAAACGGTTCGACTGCTGGCCCGGGCTCTGGAGTCTGTCGCCAACGGCGTGGTCATTACCGACTGCAACGCCCGCATCGAATGGGCGAACCCCGCCTTCACCCGCCTGACCGGCTATGCGCTAGAAGAAGTCATGGGTCAGAATCTGCGGATTCTCAAAAGCGGCGTTCATGACGACTCTGTCTATCGGGACCTGTGGGAAACCATCCGGGCCGGTTCGGTGTGGTTCGGCCATATGGTGAATCGGCGCAAGAACGGCACGCCGTACCACGAGGAAATGACGATCACGCCCATCCGGAATACGAGCGGGAACATCACGCATTTCGTCGCGGTCAAGCAGGATATTTCCGAGCGAATGCACGCGGAGCGGGCCCTCCGCGCGAACGCGGAGGCTCTTCGGACGGCCAACCGCAGCCTGGCCCAGGCGATGGCGGGAGCGGAGGCCGCCTGCCGGGACGCCGAACGGGCCAATCACGTCAAGAGCGAGTTTCTCGCCAAAATGTCACACGAGCTGCGCACGCCGCTCAATTCGATCATCGGGTTCACCGAGCTGATGATCCAGGACACGCTCGATCCGCCGGGCCCCAAACGGGCCACCCGGCTCGAGAAGGTTCACCGCAATGCCCACAACCTGCTCGCGCTGATCAACGACATTCTCGATCTGTCCAAGATCGAGGCGAACCGGCTGACCCTGGAACTGGCACCGATGCACGTCGGACAGGTACTGGAAGACTGCACCGAACTGGCCCGGCCGCTGCTTCGCGCGGATGCCGTGCAACTGCACCTCGACCTGCACCCGTCGATCGCGCAGGCCGGCCCCTGGATGGGCGATGAGCTGAGGTTCCGCCAGATTGTCACCAACCTGCTGGGCAACGCGGCGAAGTTCACCGAGGCGGGCCACATTCGAGTCCGCGCCCGCATGGATGCGAACGAGCTGATCATCGAGGTCCAGGATACCGGCATCGGAATCGCCGCCGAACACCTCGATTGCATCTTCCATGAATTCGAACAGGTGGACTCGTCGAACACCCGCCGGGCCGGCGGCACCGGACTGGGGCTGGCGATCTGCAAGCGTCTGTGCCGGCTGATGGGTGGCCGTATCGACGTTCGCAGCACGGCGGGGGTCGGCACGTGCTTCACGGTCACGCTGCCCTGGAGCCCGACGGACGCCGAAGGCGGCCGACAGAAGGCCGCCCCCGGGCCTTGCTGGATGGATCCGTGTGAATCGGACGGAGGTGCGGCCGACGCCGGGACGACGTCCGGCCGCGAACAGGAAACCAGGCCATGTGCATGATTCTGGTGGTCGAAGACACGCAGGACAGTTATGACCTCATCGCCGATACGCTGGGCGACCGGCATACGCTGGTCCACGCCCGGACCGGTCCGGAGGGCATCAAGCTGGCGGTCCGTGTCCGACCCGACCTGATCCTGCTGGATATCTGCCTGCCTGAGCTGGACGGATTGTCCGTCGTTCGGCGCCTGCGCGGCATGGCGGAATTCCGGGCCACCCCGATCATCGCCATCACGGCCAACGCCATGCCGCAGGATCGCGAAAACTGCCTGGCCGCCGGATGCAATGAGTACCTTTCCAAACCGATCGCCGTTCGGCACCTGACGGAACTCGTCAACCGGATTCTGCCGCCGGAGTCGCGTGTCCCGGCCGGGTGCGGGCCCAATCTGCAACCTTCCCAGGAGACGCCGTCGTGACCGACGAGGTGGATCTGCAAGGCATCACGGTCCTAGGCGTGGATGACACGCCGGACAACCTGGATCTCCTGGAGGACTTTCTGGATGGCGCGGTCTGGAACTTCCTCCGGGCCCGGTCGGGCGAAGAGTGCATCCGGCTGGCCCTGGACCCGGGCGCGGACGTCATCCTGCTGGACCTGAACATGCCCAACATGAACGGATTGAGCGTCATCCGCTCGCTGCGGGCCATCCGGCAGCTCCAGCAGATTCCCGTAATTCTTCAGACCGCCTATGCCAGCCGGGAGAACGTTCTGGCCGCCAGCCGTCTCGGCTGCACGCACATTCTGACCAAACCTCTGTCCCGTGACCGCCTGTTGCACGAAATACGGGAGGCTCTGGCGCAGTGCCCCCGACAGGCGGCCGACGAAACGGCCCGGCACGACGCGCCGGACCCGCGGATGATCGCCCATACCGCGCGGCAGACTCTGGAATTCGTGCAGAACGCCCGACTGGCCGACAACGCCGATGCCGCCCCCACGGTGGAGACGGTTCACGACCTGATCTCCGGCGAAACGATTCTGGGAGAGCGGCTGGTCCGTGTGGCCAATTCCCCGGCGTACGCCGGGCGCAACCGCGTCCGAACCGTCCTTCAGGCGGTGGTTCGCCTGGGAGTTGTCGAGACGCGCCGGCTGATTCGCAAGGCATCCGATCGCATGCTTCAGGGCGTGGACTCGGATCGAACCATGAAGTCGCTCGACCTGTTGGAATCCATCACACGACTGTTTCCGGAAAGAGCCGCCACCGAAGAAGGATTGCTCGGCCTTCTGGAAGAACTGGGACGCGCCGCGCCTCCGGCCGACGCGCAGAGCCCGGAGCCTGCGCCGCCGGGCGCAAGTTGAGCCGAAAGACACGTAAAGCGACTCTCGACGGGAGAACCTGTTATGAACGGCCAGGAAACGTATCGACTGCTGGTAGTGGACGACATTCCGGACAATCTCGCCCTGCTGTCCGAGGTGTTCGAGGACGAACCGTGCGAGGTGATCACGGCCGCCAGCGCCGAGGAGGCGATGGAGCGGATCGGACAGGCCGCCCCGGACGTGGCCATCCTGGACGTGCAGATGCCCGATACGAACGGCTACGAACTGTGCCAACGGCTTCAGGAGCGGTTCGGAATGCTGGATTTCCCGGTCGTGTTCCTGACGGCCGAACGCACCGACGCCCAGAGCATCATCCACGGGCTGGATGTCGGGGCCAGCGATTACATCACCAAACCGTTCAACGCCCAGGAACTGAAGGCCCGTGTTCGCCGTCTGCTGCGGATCCGGGCCGAACACCAGGTCCGCATCGATGAGGCCAAGGCAATCACTCGCCGCCTTTTCCGCAGCCAATCCCACTGAATCGGCCGGCATTCCCGCCGGGCCCCGTGCCGCGGATGTATCCGGTTCCCGGTCGCCGGAGCCGAACCCGACCCACCGATTCCTCTTTGACGTATGGGGCTCCGCCGCACGTTCCGTTCGATACAGACAAGCCCTCGCGGGCTGTCCCTGTCACACCACCGTGCGTACGGGGCCATACACGGCGGTTCGATCAGGTTGACCCGTCAACAAGCCAAGAGCGGACACAGCCCGAGAGTTGCGAAATGGGCGTTCGGCTGAACGGAGGCCTTGCACCCCCGAGTTGCCAAACATGCTCGGCGCGCAAAAAATCACCCGCCGGCTACGCCGCCGGCGGGTCATACGCGCAACACGTACAGTACAGATTATCGAATCGGTCCGGACGCCTGTGCGAGTTGGAACGCGCTGAAATCGGCCAAATCCACGTCTCCGTCAGAGTCGAGGTCGGCTATTGCGCATTCCGCAGACAGAAACCCGCCGCCCGGGCCGCTGAAACAGGACATCAACACGTCCTCGGTGCGGTGACCAGCCGCTGGGGCCGTGTTGGAAGTCATGCTGCTTTCGCCATTCGAATCGTTGATTGCCACCTGCGTGATGGTGCCGGGCACGCCGAAATGGAGCGTGCCAAGAACCGCCACGAACGCCAGGCACGCCGCCACCGGCAGCCCGACCAGGGCATGCTGGTGACGCCGGAACCACGACGGCCGAACGGCGGGCCGGCTCAACAGGCTCGCCGCCTCGATTTCCGTGGCCTGGAACACACCCGCCCGCTCCGCCTGGGCCGCCTCGGCCATCAGCCGTTCGAGCCAGTCCTGGTTGTGGGAGGTCTGTGTCATTGTCGGTTCCTCACGTCCGTCGCCCTAGGAGTCGGGCCCGGAAGGCCGGGGCGCGAGAAATTCTCAGATTTTCCGACCCAGTCGGTTCCGGAGGGTCTGAAGGACCTTCTCCCAGCGGGACCGAAGGGTGGATTCAGCCAGCCCCAGGTTATCGGCGGCCTCCTTCCAGCGGCGCTCCATGATCAGCGGAAGCTGCCCGCAGAGCGTCCGATCCTGGTCGTCCAGGTCGGCCATGCATTGGCGCAAGGCGGCCAGATCGTCCAGTCTCTCCACGAGATCGGCCGTATCTTCATTTGCAATAATATGTTGCGACAGAGCCTCATCTTCGCCAAAAGACGTCTGGCTGACGATAGCGCCGGCGATCCGCAGAGCGTCCCGACATTTGTTCCGGGAAACTTGGATCAGATAGGACGCCAAGTCGTCCGGCGGCTGAAAACCCGGTCGGCGGGCCGACTGGACGAACCCGGTCCAGGTTTCCGAGGCCCGGGCGTCCAGCCAGTGCGGGTCGGCGGCGCACCGGCCCCGGCAGCCGCGGAAGATGGTGTAGCGAACCAGCCGATCGTATCGCTTCATGATCTCCCGAAGTGCCCGCTCGTCGCCACGGGCGAGCCGGTATAGAAGGGCATGGTCCTGGCCTCGGCCGGGCCGGGGGGGGTCATTCGCCTTGTGACCTGGCATCGCGGTGATTATCGGAAAACGGACGGCCGAACGTCAAACCCGCGGCCCGCGCGGGAATGCCGGAGCAGTGCCCCCGCACTCGATCCGCCGGAACGCGGGCCCCCGCGGGTTGGCACGGCGGACGGATCGGACGAACCCGTTGCCAGGCTTATGCACGGCCTCCGACGACGGGGTTCCGGCGGACTTGGGGTTGTCGCCATCCGACCGGGATTCTGGTTACCCCAGGATCCAACGGAATCTGCACCGCGTGCCGGCCCGTCGGTGATGATGGACGTGGGCCGCGCCGGGTTCAGGGGGAATCATCCGGTTCCGTTGGGTGAGGTCGGGCGCAGGAATGCCGGGCATCTCAGGATTTCGAGGCGGCCGGCTGACGGCGGGAGAGGGTGTGATGCTCGTCGAGGTAATGGTTCACGGCGGCGGGAATGCCCTCTTCGTACGAAATCCGCGGCGACCAACCGAGCTGCTCGCGGATCTTATGGTTCTCGAAGAACGAGTGCCGGCCCATCAGCCACGCGGAATACCGCGTGACCAGCGGCGGCTTGGTCAGCTTGAACAGATGCCCCACACACTCGAGGCAGAAGGCCGCAAACCGGGCAATCGGATACGGCACGCTCCGTTCGATGGGCGGTTCGTTCAGCGTGCTGGCGATCAGGTCAAAGTATTGTTTCTGCGTGATCTGGCCGTCGTTGCTGCAGTTGTACGCCTCCCCGACGGCCTTGTCCGAGTCGGCGGCCAGAATGCAGGCGTCTGCCACGTTCGCGGCGTGGGTCAGGCTCAGCCGATTGTCTCCCCGGCCCAGAAGCTTGATCTGACGCGACCGGATGGACGCGATCAACCGCCCCATGGTGGCCCGATCCCGCTCGCCGTAGAGCCAGCTCGGGCGAATGACCGTGACCTTGAGCTTTCCACCGTTGTGCGCTTCCCAGACCAGCCGCTCGGCCTCCACCTTGGAGCGGCTGTAGTAGGCCCAGCGATACAGATTCTGCCCCAGCGGCGCGGTCTCATCGAGGACCAGCCCCTTACCGTCGACGTATCCGTACGCGCTGATGGAGCTGATATGGATGAACCGCTTGACCTTGGCGAGGACGGCCGCCTTGAGCAGGTTGTCCGTGCCGTCAATCGTGATGCGCTGAAACGACTCCCACGGACCCCAGTCGCCCACTTTGGCTGCAGAGTGATAGACGGTGGTCACGCCGCGGCACGCCCGATCCAGCGAGCTGCGGTCCGTCAGGTCGCCGGTCATCAGGTCCACACCGAGTGAACTGAGGGACTGGATGTCGCTGCCGGGCCGGACCAGGGCGCGCACGGGACGCCCGTGGCGGCGCAACTGCTCGGCGATGTGGCTGCCGAGCAATCCGGTGGCGCCCGTGACGAGATTGATCTCTTGCCCTTCGTCCGCTGCCATTGGGAGGCAAAGGATAGGTGGGTGGGTTTTCTGCGTCAAGGGACCGCGGAGTTTTAGTTAGGCGGTTGCGTTGTTCGCAAGTGGCGATTGGTAGGTACGTTGGGACGCACGCGCGGGCGACCTTCCCCGCAACGAGCGGGCGTTTTAAGCGAAACGGGCGGGTCGCATTTTTTTTCCCGATTTTT
>JBPOIK010000077.1:0-3590 GCA_052034525.1 Planctomycetota bacterium | reverse complement strand
TGCCATGACATTATCCAGAGTCAGCATACCTATTAGAATTCTGATGTTATTCCGTTTAATGTACATTCTTAAGTGCCACAATCTTGTTAAAAAATTTCCCGAAAGCTGGATATAGTTAATCTTTTCTCTTTCAATGAAGTCAAGGTGTTGCTTAAGTCTTGGCCATTTCTTCTGAACTATGTAATGAACTCTATATGTATTTCCTAATGCCTTGGCCAAAAGAAGACTCTGTTTCTCGGCACCTCCCATATCCAGTGCATTCATTAAAATAATTATGTCAAACCTATCAGTCATAGATTCCAATTTAGTTGTGTCAAAAAAACGAGAAATCAGCCAGTTTAAAGATCTGTTTTTATCATGCTTGCATTTTGATTCATACTGTTTATCAGTTCCTCCAGAATTAATTCCTGAGGCCAGTATTTGCCTTCATGAAACTCAAGTTTTTCTCCATTTAAAGTGTAGTACCCGGAAATCCCATTGCGCCTAAGTTGGCTGGGAGATGCAATATCTATATTTATTGAAGTCTCAATAATTTGATGGGTTTGTTCTTTATCAGATTTAAGAAAATCCACTGCAAGCATAGTACTGGGCATCACTTCTTTTACTTTAAAAGCCATTTTTACTGCATCAAGAGGCAGCAGGCCTCCTTCTGATGTCAGACCCGCTCCAGAGGCTCTGAAATCATTACGTGGCTTCATCCGGTAATATCCAAAAATCTTTTCACCTATGATTATAATCCTTAAATCATAGAGTGCATCATCTATGTACTTCTGGAAATAAACGTAACCCTTATGCTTAAAGTAAGGGAACCCTGAATTGACACCAGTGGAAAATGCCTTTCGGATAAATCTTTTTGCGGCAGACCGTGTATTCAGTTTCTTAACACTGAAAGATGATGACCCAACATTAGCTTTACTTACCAATGGATAACAAAAACTATCCAGTTTAGCTATGCATTCCTTTTCATCAAAGGATATGAATGTTGGAATTATTGGCAGATTATGTGATGACAATAGATAGTATACTCTGACTTTGTCTTCATAAGTCCAAAGTTCTCTGGAAGAGGGATGACACTTTATTTTAAGATGATCCTCAATGAAAGATATTTTTGTTATCTGCTCATACATAGAGGCCGGATCCGAAAAAGGTCTCCAAACTATCAAGTCATAATTCCTGGCTTCCTGAATCCAGTTCTCCGAGTGTATTTTAAGGAATGAGTATTTTATATCATTATTCTTGACAAAACGCTCAAACTTTGGCCAATAGGTTATCAACCCAAAAGACAGGTTATCTTCGTCCTTGACAATTCCTACATTTAATTTACATCCTTTTAATACAATCTTCTCCGCAGTTTCAATATATTCAACAAGAGAGTCCCATTCCCTTGCATTTCTTGCCTGAATTCTTTTCTGGATTATCCTTTTTGTAAAGCGATTCGTTTTAAGATACCAGCCCAGTTTACGCTTAATAATTCTATAAATGTATCTCTTCATGACCTTAGGTTTGTTTATAATTATGATTTGCAGATAGGTGGGTCCTGATGCCCAATATTTAGTTTATATTTAAGAGAATCTCTTGCATATTCCGACAGGGAAGCACAATTAAAATAATTATATATCTTCCTTTGATGTTGGCTTTTAATCAAAATATTGATTAGTCCGGTCCGCTTTAATAAAAATTTTATATACCGGTTTTGAACGAAAAGATCAGCTATTAATTCTGTTCTGTTCCGGTGTACAAATTTTTTCCATTCTTCCAAAAGACTGGCATCATTTATTCTTGTATTAATAAGATCTATTTCATTCAGTATACGTTTTTCAATCTCCCGTGAAATTATTAAACCTGGTTCTCCATTGCACTGTTCGTAAGGAATCAGGCTGTAGTCTTTAAGACTTTTACCCTCTATCGTGAAGTTTAGAATAATGCCATTGTTCCAGGGATTGTTTCTTATTGTTGGCCAATCAAATATAAAATTACCAAGACCAAAGAATACATGACAACTACCAATTTTTTGATATCCGCTTAACACATGCTGATGGTTACAAACAATCACATCCAATCCTCTTTCAGCCAGAAAAACAAAATTCTTATAAATATCGGGAGTAGGCAAGCCGTAAGATTCTACTCCACCATGGTACAATAATATCATGAAATCGGAATCTTCCCTATAACTTTCAATATCTTGAAGAACAGAAATTATGCTAAAAGGATTAGCGCCTGCATTATTAGCACTTGCCACACTGAATTCTCTTTCGCAAACATTAAGGAGACATATCCGGACACCATTTATCGTTTGTATGAAGGGTTTTCTGGCTTTTTCCAGGTTTAATCCTACTCCAACCCAGCTGATTGAATTGTCAGCAAGTATATTAATAGTCTCGGTCAGACCTGGCTCTCCGTAATCAAGAATATGATTATTTGCAAGGGCAGCAACATTTACATTTAAGTAGTTTAACAACTCAACAGATCTTGGCTGTGCCTTGAGGTTTGGCCCTGACTTTTTTATCCCTTGTGTTTCTGATGTCAAGGGACATTCAAGGTTTGCTATAACAAGATCACGGTTTATGAGAGCTGTTCTAGCGTCTTCAAACATATCAAATTGACCTTGGAGAACCATTTTCCCCACCCTGTTAACAGGGCAGAAATCGCCAACGATTGAAACGGTTACTTCACCGGAAGCAGGATTATGTTGCCTTGAATCCATTAAACAAATTATTTATGATTTTAGAATTGTCAGGATAAAACGGTTAAGCCTTTTAGCCTGTTGCAGATAATTAAAGTCACCTTGTACCAAATCATATCCGTTAAGCCCTATGCAGGTAGCTTCCTGATAATTATTGAATACCTTAACAATCTTGCCGGCAAAGCTGTCAATATTGCCAGGTATAGCAATGAAAGCATTTTCTCCATCTCTCAAAAACTTATCTATCTCACCTGTATTTGTAATTATAGTGGGTTTTCCAGTAGCCAGGTATTCACCTAATTTAGTAGGAAATCCACCTTCAGCCTGTTTACTTTTTGGCCTGGCCAGGGCTAAGGCTGCTGCTTTATATAATAATCCAGGAATATTCTCACGGTTTACATACCCGGTAAACTGTACCCTGCCTTCACAGTTGGACTCTTTAATTAAAGCCTTATACTTTCCCAGCAGGTTTGGTTCCGGCACTTCTCCAATCAGGATAAGTTTCAAGTCACCGGCATTATGTATTTGTTCAAGTGCCTTCCCGAATGCCCTGATGAGGATGTCAACTCCATCTTTTTCAATGTCCATGGCTCCGCAGTAGGCAATATATCGCGATTTAATATCTTGATTGCAATCTTGAAACTGGAATCTTGCAGGATCTACAATCATGTTTATAATCTGCACAGGAATATTGACCTGCCCCTCAAAGTGCTTTTTAAGAGCTTCTGAGATAACAAAAAGACCATTTATTCTCGCAAGAATTAAACGTCTATACAAAGAATAATGCAACCTGCCAACAAGACCTCTTTTCAGTGCTACATCAGGATATTCTGTTCTCTCGTGCAAAACTTTTATGCCATGTCGTTTACACAAATTAAGAAAAGGCAAAAGCTTCCATAAATGAGTA
>JBPOIK010000124.1:0-21741 GCA_052034525.1 Planctomycetota bacterium | reverse complement strand
GGCGCTCTGGCGCTGCCCTATCGCTACCGCGCTGAAGCAAGGTATGCGACGCGACGTCGGATCCTTTACATGCTTCTCTTCCAGAAGCGGGAGTTCTCTGCCTACGTAACCGACCTCTACCGGCTATTCGAGAGGGTGGCGGCAGCGGACATTACTTTTTGCGATAGGCGAGGCGATAGACGGCGCGGCCTTCACGGAGATATTTGATTTCGAAGTTCGTCTGGACGCGGCTGTCCACAACGCTGTAGGAAGGGTCGTCGAACGGCACCGCCTCCAACCCCTCCTGGCGGGCCATTACGTCGCAGATCCAGTCAAAGTAGTCTCTGTGGTCGGTCTGAATGGCCCAGCGGCCGCCGTGTTGGAGCGCGGCGGTGGCCACGGCCGCAAAATCCGGCTGGAAGAGGCGGCGTTTGTGATGGCGTTTCTTGGGCCAGGGGTCCGGATGATAGACGTGCAAGGCGGATAGAGACTCGGGCAAGAGGTGGTGCAGGACGAAGTTGCGGGCGTCCGTTCGCATGATGCGCACGTTGTCGGCGCCCCAGCGGGCCATGCGGTCGGCGGCGTACCGGCAATACTTGCCGGCCCACTCGATGCCGAGCAGCCGGACGTGCGGGCATTCGCGGGCCCGGCGAAGCAGAAAACCTCCTTTGCCGCAGCCGATCTCCAGCTCTACCGGGCCTGGGCTGCTGAAAAAAGTCACAGGGTCCACGCGTTGGCCGGGCACGGGCGGATCCACCAGAATGTCTTCCATCGCGGGCATCGACGCACCATGGTGAGAGAGGGCGGATGAATCGTCAACCACTGGACGGTTCGTGGAAAAGGTCTATGATCGGCGGAACCGCGCCGTGTGTCCGGTTTTTCATGCTGGAGCGACCCATGGCTGCCGCCATTCGCCGACAGTTGACGGAGAACTTCAAGCGGGTGACCGACCGCATCGAGGGGGCGTGCGCGCGGGCGGGTCGTTCGGCGGACGAAGTGACGCTGGTGGCCGTCACGAAGTATGTCGGGGTGGACGTGATCCGGCAGTTGGTGGATCTGGGGCAGGCGGACATCGCCGAGAGCCGGGTGCAGGAGCTGACGAAGCGGGCGGCGATGCTGCGCGAAGGGTCGATCCGGCAGCGCGGGCTGTCGTTGGCCGAGGAGCCGCCACAGCCGCGTTGGCACATGGTCGGGCACCTGCAGCGGAACAAGATTCGGATGCTGTTGCCGTGGGTCCAGATGATTCACTCGGTGGACAGCCTGCGCCTGGCGGAGGATCTGGATGCGGAGGCGGACCGGCAGGAGCGGCAGGTTCCGATCCTCATGCAGGTGAACGTCAGTGACGAGCGATCGAAGTTTGGCGTGGCGGTGGGTGCGGCCATTCATCTGGCCGAGCAGATCGTTACCCTGAAGCGCCTGTCGCTGATCGGACTGATGACGATGGCGCCGTTCGTCGAGGACGAGCGCTGGGTCCGCAATTGTTTCGCCCGGTTGCGCGAGCTGCTGGAGGAGCTTCGACATGAGCGGTTCGGCGGGCCGCAGATGCGGCACCTGTCGATGGGGATGAGCCACGATTTCGAGTCGGCCATCGCGGAAGGCGCTACGATGGTCCGCATCGGCTCGGCTCTGTTCGAGGGCATCGAGCAGTTCGCCGAATCGCCCTGAGTTCCTTGCCGAAATGCGGCCTTTCGGCCAGCACCTGGGGTTCTGACGCCCCCCTCCGCGCATCCAAGGCGATCACGCCGGGCCTCGGATCGGCCACACCCGCGGGTACCGCGGGGCGACACGGCAAGGGGCGATGGCCAGAAAGGCCGTCGGAGGTCGGGTTCGTGCGCGGTGGATCGTTCAATAGATAAGGAACACCCACCAGTTTTTCATCGGTTTGCCGTCGTCGTCCAGGCAGGGGTTGTCCAAGCCGGGCATACATTGACGCCAGAACACCATCCAGGGGCCCATACAGTCCGGCGCGATCTTGCCGACTTCCGCGAATTTCTCGACGGTGAAGTCGGTCACCTTGTCTTTTCCATCCGGCCCGTTGCGCCGGCGATAGTTTTCCATGGTCGTGCTGACGGTGTACGGACTCGCCAGGTCGTAATGGGCCCGCCCGTTGGGCAGCCAGTGCACGTTGCCGCCGACCGGGTCATAAGGGTCGATGAGGTACTCCTTGCCCCGGTAGCGGACTTTCATGGAGGTCTTGGTCGGATAGGTCACATCGTCTTTCGCCTCGTAAGGCACTTCGTACAGCTTGGAAAACGGCACATTGTACCGTTTGTCCAGGGCCAGCCCTGAATACTCGTCGAAGTACTTCTTGTAGTACGCGATCGCGTTGTAGTTCGCGATGCCTTCCAGACCGTGCCCGAAGTTCTCCATCGCGCAGCCGATGTCGCGCGAGGGGTTGAAGAACGCCATGCGGAACGTCCGGCCCGACCACGGCATGGTGGGGCTGTGGTCGTTGCCGGCCGGACCATGCTTGCCGGGAATGGGCTGGAGATTCTCGTCGTAGTACTGCTTGTATTCGATGACTTCGTTCGCCGGCCAGCCTTCCTCGTAGACATGCGCTGCGAAGAACCACAGTTCATGAACGATGCCCGCCTCGATCAACTCGTTGAGAGTCAGCCAGCGCCGCGGGTTGCCGGGATCCTGGAACCCGTAGAATCGGGCGTAGAACTCGTTGTAGAGCTGGGCGTAGTCAAAGGCAAAATCCTTCGGCCCATCCGGCAGCACGGGGAAAAAAGCGCTGTTGCGTTCTTTGCGCGCGGGGGGGATGGGGCGGTCGCGCATGTCGACGTACTTGACGACCTCGTATTCGAGGACGGATGGAGCGTCGGGGTTCTCGTATCCGTGGTATCGGGTGCTCTCCGCCAGCGCATGGATCAGCCGCTGTGTCTGGTCTTGGATGTGCTCCATGCTCGCATAATTGGCGAAGTTCAGAATGAGAACGCGCGGCTTGATTTTGCGGATGCGATCGTGATTCTGGAGGATCCACGGCTCGGACATGCGGTAGCAGACCTTGTTGGGCCAGACGGTCAGGTCGTCCGAGAGACCTTCCGGCGTCAGGGTCTTCGGCTGCTGTGTTGGTGTCGCCGGGGCGGTTGCGGGCCTGTTCGCAAAAGCCGTGCCACCCGCCAGCAAGAGCAAGACCATCAGGGCCGGACATCGAATCGCATAAGCCGTTTGCATTCCACAAGCCTCCACCGGAAGAATATAGAGTCAATCCCTTATTGGGCATGGTAGGGTCAGGGGGTTCTGAACGCAATTCGATTGACTGTCGATTCGTGACCAAGTGTCGGCGGACGGTTATTGTATTGCGTTCAACAGGCGCGAAGGGCATGAGTGGAATAGCCGGAATTTGGGGACGACCAGAGGCTGCCCGCCTGCGGGTGATGGCGACGGCCCTTGCTCACCGCGGGCCGGACGATGAACGCTTCTGGATGCAACCTTCGGCGGGAGTGGGCTTTGCGATCCGGCGTTTGGCGATCATCGATCTGCCCGGAGGCCATCAGCCGATCGCCAATGAGGACGGCACGATTGTAACCATCTGCGATGGTGAGATTTACAACTATCGCGAGCTGCGTGACGAGCTGGCCGCGCGCGGGCACGCGTTCCGGTCGGCCAGCGATACGGAGGTCATCGTCCATCTGTACGAGGAGCAGGGGCCGGCGTTTCTCACCCGGCTGCGGGGGATGTTTGCGCTGGCTGTCTGGGATGGACGCCTCGGGCAGCTTCTGCTTGCTCGTGACCGGGCCGGCAAAAAACCGCTGTATTACGCGGAGTCACCGGGTGAGTTTCGGTTTGCCTCTGAAATCCAGGCCTTGGTACGAGTGCAGGAGGGGGCGGTGGAGATCGACCGGCAGGCCCTGCTGGACTACCTGGCGTG
Organism: Planctomycetota bacterium; assembly: GCA_052034525.1. Taxonomy (GTDB): domain Bacteria; phylum Planctomycetota; class Phycisphaerae; order UBA1845; family UBA1845; genus JAFGJQ01. The sequence goes on along the minus strand of JBPOIK010000124.1, from coordinate 17,885 downwards.
GGTGGTCGTGCCCGCGCCCCGAACGATCTATCGCCAGGTTCGGGTGGTGCTGCCGGGGCACGCGCTGATCGTGCGCGCTCGCGAGGTGATCGAATCACGTCCGTACTGGCAACTCGAGTATACGCCTAAGACGCCGCTTTCCGAGCGGGAGGCGGTGGACCGGGTGGACGACCTGCTGCGCGAAGCGGTCCGTTTGCGCCTTCGGTCGGATGTGCCGGTGGGGGTTTTTCTGTCGGGTGGCATCGACAGCGGCCTGATCACGGCCATGGCGGCCCAGGAATCCGCCGGGCCGATCCGAACACTGGCCGTCGGGTTCGAGCAAAGCGAGTTCGACGAACGGCCGCTGGCCAGGCAGGTGGCCGACCGGTACGGCACCGAGCATCACGAATTGGTCGTGCGTCCAGACGCCCGAACGCTGCTGCCGGAGATCGCGGCAGCGTATGACCAGCCGTTTGCCGATTCCTCTGCGGTCCCGTCGTACTGCGCGGCGCAGGCGGCACGGCCGTTTGTGAGGGTGGTTCTGAACGGGGACGGCGGGGACGAGGTGTTTGCCGGATACCGGCGGCACGTGGCGGCGTGGCTGGAAAGCAGGGCTGCTTTCTTGCCGCGGGGAGTGTGGAGGGCGATGGTCCAGCGTCTGTCCCAGCCGCGTTCCTTTCGCACGCCTTACGCTTTCTGGCATCGTCTGGCCCGGGGGCTGTCGCTCCTGCCCCAAGAGCGATATCTGGCGTGGGCGGTGGATGGGATGACGATGGAGGCCGTGGAGGCTTTGGCGATTGGGGACTGGTGGCGCGGCCTGGAGCCGCCTTGGCGTCTCGCAGGCGGCTCGGGGGACGGCTTGGATGCGATGCTGGCGCGGGATTTTGGGGTGGTGCTGCCCAACGAGCTGCTGGTGAAAATGGACATCGCGACGATGGCCCATGGTCTGGAGGCGCGGTCGCCATTTCTGGATCACGTGCTGGTGGAGGCGGTCGCGCGGTTTCCGAATCGGCTCAAGCTCCACGGGTTTCAGACCAAGCCCCTGCTACGCCGTCTGGCCAGACGGTACCTGCCGGCGGCGGTGTGTCGAGCCCCGAAGCGGGGTTTTGAGATACCACGAATAGACTGGCTTCGCGGACCGCTTCGGGAGATGCGGGACGACGTGATTCTCTCTTCATCTGGCCTGCTTGGGGAGCTCTTCGTGCGGGATCGGCTGGAAGAGTTCGTCCGTGGTGGCGGCGATCGGGAACCCGGCCGATGGGCGACGCAGGTGTGGATTCTGCTGATGCTGGGCCTTTGGGACGCGATGCGGCGGGATGCGGGCGGCAGGGGGGGGGTGTGAGGACAGGCCCCGCGCTTGCTTGTGCGGCGAACTGCCAGACCTGGCCGAGCGTATCAGCAGGCGTATGCTCTCGCTCGTCTCGGGGTTCAGCCGCCTCTAGACGCTTTGCGTTATGTCCGATATAAATTGGAGATTCCGACCGTAGCGAACGGTCGTAACTCGTTGTGTATCAGTCAGTTAAGGATGTGAAATCCCTGCAACTGACGGGGACGGAGTCTGCCCGGGACAGGTGGCCCGGCCGGCATGGTCAGAATCATCAACGTATGCGGCGCTCGGCCGAACTTCATGAAGATTGCCCCGTTGATGCGGGCGTATCAGGCATATCCGGACATCCAGCCTCTTCTGGTTCACACCGGTCAGCATTATGACGCGAACATGTCCGAACTGTTCTTCCGGCAATTGGGGATTCCGGAACCGGACATCAACCTGGAAGTCGGTTCGGGCAGCCACGCCGTGCAGACGGCGGAGATCATGCGGCGATTCGAACCGGTGCTGGAGGAGCACAGGCCGGATTGGGTGGTGGTGGTCGGGGACGTGAACAGCACCATCGCGTGCGGGCTGGTGGCGACCAAGCTGGGGGTGGGGCTGGCGCACGTGGAGGCGGGGTTGCGGAGTTTCGACCGGACGATGCCGGAGGAGATCAACCGGCTGCTGACGGACGCGATCTCCGATCTGCTGTTCGTAAGCGAGCCCAGCGGGATAGAGAATCTGCGGCGGGAGGGGGTGTCGCAGGAGAAGATTCACTTTGTCGGGAACGTGATGATCGACACGTTACAGGCGAACCTGGCGAGGTCCGAGCAGTCGCGGATTTTGGAGGAGCTGGGACTGGCGCCGGGCGGGTACAACGTTCTGACGCTGCACCGGCCAAGCAACGTGGACGGTCTGACGTCGTTGGGGCGTATTGTCGACGCCCTGGACGTGATTCAGCGGGATTTGCCGACGGTCTTTCCCATACACCCGCGAACGCTGGCGAACCTGACGCGCCTGGGGCTGGGCGAGCGGCTGCGCGGGCTGCCCGGGCTGCGGATGGTGGAGCCCCTGGGCTACCTCGATTTCCTGCGGCTGATGGCGGGAGCGGCGGTTGTTTTGACGGATTCCGGCGGCATGCAGGAAGAGACGACGATCCTGGGCGTGTGGTGCCTGACGTTGCGGGAAAACACGGAGCGACCGGTGACGTTGACGCGCGGGACGAACACGCTGGTGGGCGCGGACCCCGAGCGGATCGTATCGGCGTACCGGCGGTGCCGGTCCGCGCCTCCGTCGGCGCGCTCGGTTCCGGAGAAGTGGGACGGCAAGGCGGCGGAGCGCATTGCGGCGGTGCTGAGCGGCGGCTCGTAAGATGCGGTGGATCGCGCGATGAATCATACGATGAAAAGCAAGCAAGTTCTGGTGACCGGTGCTGGGGGCTTCATCGGGTCGCACCTGGTCGAGGCGCTGCTGGAGCGTGGAGCGGCCGTGCGGGCGTTCGTCCGGTACAACGGGCGGGGCGACATCGGCATGTTGGCCGACCTGCCGCCCGAGGCGCGCAAGTCCATCGAGATCATCGCGGGCGACGTGGGCGATCCGTTCTTCGTGCGCAAGGCCGTGTCGGGCTGCGATGCGGTGTTCCACCTGGCGGCGCTGATCGGGATTCCGTACAGCTACGTGGCCCCGGCCGATTACGTGCGCGTCAATGTCGAAGGCACTGTGAACGTGCTGCAGGCCTGCCGGGACGAACGGACGCCACGGGTGGTGCACACGTCCACCAGTGAGGCGTATGGCACGGCGTTGTATGTCCCCATCGATGAGAAGCATCCGCTCCAGGGCCAGTCGCCGTATTCGGCCAGCAAGATCGGGGCGGACAAGATGGCCGAGTCGTACCACAACGCGTTTGACCTGCCGGTGGTGATCGTGCGGCCGTTCAACACGTTCGGACCGCGGCAATCGGCCCGGGCGTTCATTCCGACGGCCATTTCTCAGGCGTTGACGGGGGATCACATCCGGATGGGGTCACTGGACCCGGTGCGGGACATGACGTTTGTGAAGGATACGGCTGAGGGTTTCATTGCCGTCGGCCTTTGTGACAGGGCGGTGGGGCAGGTGGTGAACCTGGGTGTGGGCGACGGCGCGCCGGTCGGCGAGATTGTACGCACGATTCTGCGGCTGGTGGGCAAGACGCACCTTCCCATCGAGACCGACGCCGCGCGGGTTCGACCGGAGAAGAGCGAGGTCATGCGGTTGATCAGCGACAATCGCAAGGCGAAGGAGCTGGCCGGCTGGCAGCCGCGGTTCAGCCTCGAACAGGGGCTCGGCGAGACCATCGAGTGGGTTCAGCGGAACATACACCGCTTCCGCCCGGACGTGTACGCGGTCTGAGGGCGGATCGGAATGGGAGACCGTCGAATGGATATGCGGGAGGTCCGCGCGGTGATCCTGGCGGGCGGCAAGGGGACGCGGTTACGCCCGTACACGACCGTGTTCCCCAAGCCGCTGGTTCCGATCGGCGATCGTCCGATCCTGGAGGTGGTCCTCCGGCAGTTGCGGTACTACGGGTTCCGCAACATTACCCTGTCGGTGAATCACCTGTCGGATCTGATCCAGGTGTTCTTCGGAGACGGTTCGAAGCTGGGGCTGAACATCGAGTATTGTCTGGAAGACAAACCGCTGGGCACGGCCGGTTCGATCTCCCTGGTCAGGGATCCCGGCGAGAATCTCCTGGTCATGAACGGCGACTTGCTGACCACGCTGGACTACGCCGCGATCGTGCGGGAGCATCTTGAGAGCGGCGCCGCTGCCACGATCGGTGTGTTTCCGCGCGAGGTTCTGATCGATTTTGGCGTGCTGGACGTGGCGGAGGACGGCGAGCTGGTGGCCTACCGGGAGAAGCCGCGGTACGAGTACCTGGTGAGCATGGGCGTGAACGTCCTGCATCGGTCGGCGCTGGATTTCATTCCGCGTGGCGAGTACCTGGACATTCCGACGCTGATGATGCGGCTGAAGGAAGCGGGCCGGCGTGTGCGGACGTACCGGTCGGCGTGCGAATGGCTGGACATCGGGCGGCCGGACGATTACGAGCGGGCCGTTGGAGAATTCGAAAGGTCGAAGGCGGTATACCTACCGGACGCGCAGGAGTGAGGCGGCTTTCGGAGAGCGATCGTCTCGTGTCCCGTTTCGTGTTCGTGCGGAGGTCTGGAAGCCAGCTCGGAGGGAGAATTGAGGCTCCGGACGATCGTCTCCTGATTGCGGGTGTTTTGCACTCATGTCGTTGCTTCGCAAAGCCTTGCTGGTGAATCTGGGAGAGTTCCTCTGCATCCTGCTGGGAATTGCGAACACCGTGCTCCTGGCGCGGTTTCTGGGACCGACGGGTGTCGGGCAGTATGCGGTAGTGATTTCGGCCATGTCGGTGGCCGCCCAGCTTTTTTCGCTCGGGCTGCCGCTTTCGTGTTTGTATTACGCCCAGCGCGAGCCGGAGAACCGTCAGTGCTATGTGACGAACACATTGTGGGCGATCGCGATCCTGAGCATGCTGGGCGGTGTCATCCTGACTACGATTGTGTGGGCGATCCCCCGGTATTTCGGCGATTTGAGTTGGTACGCGTATGCGGCGATCCTGGCGTATCTGCCGCTTGTGCTGCTTCGAGTGGTCACGCGCAACACCCTGCTGATTGCGATCGAAGCCCGGCGACTCAGCGTAATGGCGGTTTCGTCAATGCTTGGCGGCGTAGGGCTCGTTCTGGTTCTGATCCTGGTGGGTTGGTTCGGTGTGAACCAGGCGATCGTATGCTTCGTGCTCGCGGTAGTTGCGGGGCTCGTGTTGGGTCTCCGCTGGACGCGCAGGCACTGGGACTTCTCCGTGCGACCGCGTTGGTCCATCATAAGTCGTCTTCTGCGCATGGGCATCCGGCAGAGCTGGGCGGATCTGATGGTTCTGGTCAACGCGCAGCTCAGCGTGATGCTGATCAAGCTGTTCCTGAAGGATTTTGACAGTGTCGGTTACTACGATCGCGGGCAGCGGGTGGCGCTGCTGGTCGTAACGGCGGGGCAGGCGGTGTTGCCGCTCCTTTTCAGCCGCTGGGCCTCATTATCGGAGGAACAATTGGCCGATCACGTTGAACGCGTGATGCGATTCGTGAGCACTTGCGGGCTTCTGGCCATTGCGGGCATTGTGCTGACGGGCAAGTGGGTGATCCTGATCATGTATGGAAGGGAGTTTTTTCCGGCGGTCGTTCCGATGCAAATTCTGGTCCCTGGCGCAGTGTTGTATCTACTGAGCAGGACACTGATGCAGTTGCTGGGGAGTCGTGGCGTGCCGGAACTGGCGGCCGCCGGCCTCATGATCAGTTCGGCCGTGAACGCGGTATTGACGTGGGCTCTGATTTCGCGGATGGCCATAGCCGGGGCGGCGTGGGCATCGGTAGCCGCCAACTTGGTTCTTCTGACTTTCATTCTGATGATCATTCGTCGGCGATTTGGTGTACGAGTGACCCGATGCTGGTTTATGGGGCGGCGTGATATCGCAGGGATTCGCACCGCTCTTCTGAGGAAAAGACGAACGGATGTTGCAGGAGCTGCGTGAGGACTACGGGCGCTACAGCGCCAAGCGAGCCACGCTGCCGCGGATGGCGGCGAAAGCCGGCGCCAATGCGGGTTTCCGCGCGGTAGTGTTATATCGCTTGGGACGCGGATGCCGGAAACGTGGGTTGCGCGTGCTCGCAGCGTTCTGTGAGCGGCTGATGCACCACCTCTGTCACTGCTGGATCAGCACGGCGGCAGAGATTGGTCCGGGCTTTCTGGTGGCCCACGTGTGTGGGCTTGTCATCGGCGGTGGTGCGATTGTGGGGTCAAACTGCGACGTACGGCACAATGTAACGTTGGGCGGAAACTTCAGTCGGCGCGACGAAACGGGACGAACGCAGCCGACCCTGGGCGACAACGTGTCTGTCGGTGCGGGTGCGGCGGTCCTGGGTCCGGTGAAAATCGGGTCCAATGTGATCGTCGGCGCGAACTCCGTGGTTACGCGCGACGTGCCGGAGGACATGATCGTCAGCGGGATCCCGGCCAAGGTCATACGAGAGCGCTGGTCGGAGTTGGAACGCAAGTTGTAAGGTCCGCCTGGTTGCAGTGAAGTTCACCGGTGACGACAAATGGAATGCAATCGGAACGAGGAACAGCACGGCCACTGATGTTCTTCGACTTCGTGACGCATTACGGCGGCAGCAATCAGAGCACGGTCTTGCTTATTCGCGAGTTGCAGCGATTGACGTCCGTGATCGTGGTGGATGCATATGGGGCGTGCGAAGAATACCTGGACCAGTTACGATCCCAAGGCACGCGGGTGGAGATCGTCGATCCCGACGCAGGTCGGGTCACGATCGGAGGCGGCGGGCGCGTAGCACGTGGGTGGGCGCTGGTGGCCAGTGTGCCCGGCATGCTGCGCTTGATCCGAAGGCTGGGCGAGAGAATCCAGCGGATCGGCCCGGCCGCGATCTGGGTTAACTCGCAGAAGGCGCTCTTCTGTCTGGCTCGTGCGACGGGGCTTCGAATTCCCACAGCGATCTACGTTCGGGGGGAGTTGGACCGGGTTCGGTGGTATGTGCGCCGGGACTGGCAGCGTCTGGCCGCGGTGATGGCCAATTCCGCGCGGGGTGTGGCCCGACTGCAGAAGCAAACGGGTTTTCCGCCGGTTCATGTCATCCCGAACGGCATCGATGTTGACGATGTGATACGCCGCTCGAGGGAGGATCCCGGCCCGTTGCCCGGGGCGAATGGCGGCCTGCGACTGGCGATGGCGGCGTCGCTGATTCCGCTGAAGAACCATGCGATGGCCATTCGAGCGGTGGCGGAGTATGTGCATTCGGGCGGCGACGCGCGGCTATGGATCTGCGGGGATGTGCCCAAAGGCGCAGCGCCGGGCTTCGCGGAGGGGTTGCGTCGGCTTCCGGCAGCGCTCCGAATTGCGGATCGGGTGCATTTCCTCGGTTGGCGTGACAATGTCCCGGCCGTTCTGGCACGGTCCGACGCGGTTCTGCTCACCAGCAACACGGAAGGCATGCCACGGTCGCTGATGGAGGCCATGGCGTTGGGCAAGCCAGTGATCGCCACCCGCGTTGGCGGCGTCCCGGAGTTAGTTCGCGACGGCGTAGACGGAGTTCTGGTTGAGGCGGGGGACGTGAACGGCGTGAGCGAGGCGATTGCGCGCCTGTCCGACTCCGCGCAGCGCGTTGAAATGGGTCGCCTGGCGCAGGAACGGATCACCGAGGAATTCACGGTGCAGAGACAGGCCGAGGAATTCTCGCGGCTGCTTGATGGCTTGCCGAAGTGGTGGTTGCCGTCGACTGAAACGGTGACTCTGAGCACACAGCAGGCCGTGAGCATGCCGGGCGCAACCAAGAAGGATGGATTCTCATGAGCCAGTCGCTGACGATTCCTTCGTACCCGATGGACACCTCGTGGCGACCCGTAGCAAGCCGGGATCAGTCGATGGATTTGGTCAGTTACCTCATCGCCGCCGTGATCTCGGTGGGGGTGTTAGTCGTCGGACTGATCATTTCGGCGAGGATGATGCATTGGTGTGTGTTTCCGTTGTTACTCTGCGGCATGATCATCGGCAGCGATGCAGTGCGGTGGTTTAGAGGGCGTTACGACACATTTGACCTCAAGGGGCTGATCGGTCTCTATGGGTTCCACTTTTTCTTTCTTGCCCCCGTGATTTACATCGCGGGGAATGCAGAAATGGTTTATGCTCGGAATCCGGATGACTGGCGGCCGTGGATTGGGGCCATGGCCTTCGTCAACACGGTCGGCTTGTTATCGTACAAGCTCGTGCAGCGCTGGGCGCAACGCAGCGAAAAGCCCCGTCGGACCATCTGGACGTCCGTGCCGGGACGCACCGCGCCGATTCTGGCGATGGGCGTCGTGTTCTCCGTGCTTGCGTTTCTGTACCTTCTGATTCACATGGGGGGACTGTCTGGCCTGGCTCATGCTCGAACGGACCGTGACTCGACCGCCATGTTTCGAATGGGGATTCCGCGAATAATAAGCCTCGCGTTGCCGATGCTTTCCTTTTTCACGCTTACGGTATTCTTCCGCGGTCGTCCCTGGCGACATCGCGGCATGGGCATCACCCTGATTGTCCTCGGAATCTTGGGGATGCTGCAACTGATCATCGCTGGGTACAGCACGTCGCGAGGCGAAATGGTGACCGCAGCATTCTGGATTCTGGTGAGCATCCACTATCTTTGGCGCCCGATCAGCCGTGTGACGATCACGTGGATGCTGATTCCGTTAGTGGCGTTCCTATGGATTTACGCGTTCTACAAGGCGCTGGGGCTGAGCGCATTTGATTACGTACAGAGAGGGGCGACGGTTCAGGAACTGGCCGCTCGCAGCCGGCGTTCGTTCACTGGTGTGCTCTTGGGCGATATGGCTCGAGTCGATATCCAGGCGTATATTTTGTGGGTGCAGACGACGAAACCTGGATCGTACCACAAGCGTTACGGTATGACGTACGTTGCCGCACCCAATCCGATGATTCCGTTGTGGCTATGGTCCGGAAAGCCAGCCCATGCAGAGAAAGTGGTTGCCGGAACGGAACTGCTGTATGGTCGGGACTACTACAATCCTAGTCGACGACGGTTTAGTACGCGTGCATACGGCCTGGCAGGGGAAGCGATGCTGAATTTCGGGGTGTGGAGCGTTCCGTTTGCCTATGCAGTCTGGGGGTTCCTCATTGGTCGATTTCGGCGATATGCCAGGGGAATACCCCCCGGCGACCTTCGGTTACTCATGTTACCAGTCCTGATTCACTTCTTGATCAACATGCTTTTGTGGGACATGGACAACTACATCGCGCACACCATCATTCGCGCCGGTTTTGCTCTCACCGTGCTCTGGCTCGCCGTGGGCCGAATTCCCATCCCCGAAACGGCGGATTCTCGGCCGTACGATCCCGGCGTTTGGACAGGGCAATGAGGGAGTCCGCCTCTGTCGGAAGGAATCACAGGGTCCATGAATGACGAATCGGCAAAATGGTGTGTGAAGGTCGCAGTGATGAAGCACTTCCTGGCACTGGCCGGTGCTGGTCACGCTGACGTGGGATGCTATTACACCCACTGGTAACAATTCCTCGATTTGTTGGTTATGGCTCGAGTCTGAGGCATCGAGAGAGTTCGGTCCTTCTGATCCTCTGTATCTAATTTGTGAGAAGCACGTGATGCGTACGCTGCGAGTAGCTCTGGAACATCACTTCTGCGAAGTGGAAGACGGCATCTACACCGATCTCGCCTACGATTACGCATACTGGTGCGAGTATCTTGACGTTTTCGATCGAGTGCGGCCGGTGGCCCGTGTGGGCCCGGCGGAATCCGTGCCGCCGGGATGGGTGCGGGCGGATGGACCCGGCGTGTGCTTCCATAAGGTATACGATTACCTCGGGTTCTGGCATTTTCTGCGCCGCTGGCCCCGTGTTCTCCGCGATTGCGCGCGGGCGATGGCCGAACCGGGTCCGGTAATCCTGCGCATGGGGAACATTTCGCTATTCTGTTGGCTGCAACTGCTTCGCCGCCGTCGCCCGTACGCGTTCGAAGTTGTCGGGCACGCGGGAATGAGTGCTCGAACGGTTCGCAATGTGCAGGTTCTGGGGCTCGCCCGGATGATAGGCTGGGTTCTTCACCATTTGTGCTCCTGGCAGGCCAGGTATGCGGCATGCGCGAGCTACGTCAGTCGCTACGTGCGTGATCTCTACCCCACGCGCAATGGGAGAGAGTGGGTGTTTTCAAGCGTAAGGCTGCCCGATGCGACGTTTGCTGAAGCCCGTTCCGTCGATCGCTTCACGCACTCGCCGCTGCGGATCATTTCCGTGGGGCGGCTGGAACCAGAGAAGGGGCACGATGTGTTGGTGCGGGCAGTGGAGCGGCTTCTGAAAGGCGGTGGCCCGGATGTCACCCTTTGTCTGGTGGGCCCGGGTCGCCAGGTAGATTTCCTGGAGCGGCTGGCGGTTGACTTAGGGATTGGGGATCGGGTTGAATTGACGGGCCGTGTGGCTCCGGGCGAACCTCTGATGAGGCTGTTGGACGAGGCGGACCTTTTCGTTCTGCCTTCACTGACAGAGGGAATGCCGCGGGCCCTTATTGAAGGGATGGCCCGAGGACTGCCGGCGATCGGATCGAGAGCCGGTGGAATTCCGGAGTTACTCGAGGCGGACTGCCTGGTGGATCCTGGCGATTCGACCGCACTGGCGAATCGTATTGCAGAGGTTGCCGCGTCGCCGGAGCGACTGGCGAGGATGTCGGCTCGCAACCTGACGGTCGCGCGCGGCTACCACCAGGAGGTCATGAACGAGCGGAAGCACGCGTTCTGGCGCTGTATCCAGGCGGCAACGGATGGACGGTCGGAATGAGCGATTTCCCCCGTTTTGAGGAGTGACCTGATGCGAGTGGGGCGCGTTTTGCGGGTGTGGCTTCGTTATGATATTCCGCTCTGGATGGTCCGCTTGGTGACAGACTGGTGGCCGGACGTCAGCCCGTGCGTGCGATTTCGGGGGAGGCTGGCAAAGCCATTCATAGCCCGATGCGGACGCAACTTCGCGATAGGCCGGGATGTGACGCTGCTGGCCGCCGATCGCCTGACCGTGGGGCCAGATGTTTATTTGGCTAAGGGGACCTGGTTGAATGCCCTCGGAGGCGTCGAGATCGAGGCCGAGGTCATGGTGGGGCCGTATTGTGTGATCTCTTCCACTAACCACGGCTTTCGCGACGGTCGTGCCGCCCTCATTACGAACAACTGCGCCATCCGACGAGCGCAGGTCGTCCGGGAGAGACCATCGCAGACAGGAGATCCCCCATCGGTGTTGTACCTCGGCCGGCTCAGCCGCGAGAAGGGGCTGCCTGTGCTGCTGGATGCATTCGCGCAGGTTCTGCGGCGAATGAGAGCCCGCCTGGACGTTTATGGACTCGGTTTGATGCGCGAGGAGTTGGAGGCGCAGGCCCTGTCACTGGGCATCCGGGACTCCGTGGTTTTTCATGGATGGGTGCCGCCCGGAGCGCCGTTCTTCGCCGCCCTGAAAGGCGGGGACGTGTTCGTTCTTCCGTCGTTGTCCGAAGGATTACCGTCGGTGATTCCTGAAGCCATGAGCCAGGGGCTGCCCATCATTGCTTCCCGGGTAGGCGGCATTCCAGACATTCTCCAGAACGGAGAAGCGGGAATCCTTGTGCCGCCGGGCGATTCGGCGGCATTGGCCGACGCGATTTGCAGGCTGCTGATCGACCAATCCCTGCGCAAGCGTCTGATCCGCAGGAGTATGGAGCAGGCTCTGGAATCCTGTATGGAGGAGCAGGCTGGCAAGTTTTTCTCGGAGATCGCAAGCCTGATGGAAAGACATTTTTCATCTGGCAAGGGGCAAGCTCTGGGATTTCGCTCTCATGCGTGAGCTGCTTTATCAGTTGCGTTACGCTCTGCCGGTCTGGTTCGTCGGTCTCCTGACGGATTGGTGGCCGGACAACAGGGTCACGATCCGGTTGCGGGGAATGCTGTTCCGGCCTTTCTTCGGGCGTTGTGGCCGGCGCCTGACCCTGGCTCGCCGAATTACGTTCCTCAATGTCCACGGGATTGCGATCGGGAACCATGTGTACATTGCGACCGGAGCCTGGATCGACGGCATCGGGGGCGTCACCATCGGTGACGGAGTCAAAATCAGCCCGTACGTCGTGATGGCTTCGAGTTCACATTGTTTCAAGGACGGTTCGGTCGCCGGCAGCGGGTCGCGAACCGCGCCGATATCGGTTGGGCCCGGCACGTGGTTGAGTTCGCACGTGGTGGTGGCGGCGGGCGTGACGATCGGGGCGGGATGTCTGATCGCGGGTAACGCGGCGGTCTCCCGGGACATTCCGGACGGGGTCATGGCCGGTGGCATCCCGGCTCGGGTTCTGGGGCCGACGCCGGAGCGGGAGCCGAACATATTCGCCCGCTTTCGGCCGGCGGGGAAAAGTGACTTGCAGCATGGACGCGGAGGCGGATCGATCACGCCAACCGAAGGCGAGGCCTGAGGGCGCAGTGGCCGTCCCCGCGGCGGTTCGTGCCTGCCTGGTTTCCAGTACGGGGAACAACGTTCGCGTGTTCTTCCGGGGCCAGTTTGCGTATCTGCGGGATCGCGGTTTCCAGTTCACGGTTGTGACGAATGATCCCGATCGTGAAGCGCTGGCGTTGCCGGAGGAGACGGAGTATCGACACGTCCCGTTGGCTCGTTCGATCACGCCGTTGGCCGATCTGCGCTCGCTGGTGCGGCTGTTTCGGTTGTTTCGGAGGAAGCGGTTTGATCTGGTGCAGTACACCACTCCAAAGGGCGCGCTGCTCGGCAGCATCGCGGCATGGCTGGCCCGTGTGCCCGTGCGGCTGCTCCTGCTCTGGGGCCTGTATTATGTCGGGCAGAGGGGGCTGAAGCGGCGGCTGTTCAAGATGTTTGATCGATTGGCCTGCCGACTGAGTACGCACGTGACCTTTGACGGATTCGACATCCGGGATTTCGCGGTGGCCGAGGGGTTGTGCACAGCGGAGAGCAGCAGCGTCGTGGGGCAGGGCAGTGACAACGGGATCGACCTGGCGGTTTTCGACCCGGCTCGCTGGAAAGAAGCTGGCGCCGACGTGCGGCGGCAGTGGCAGATTCCCGCGGACGCCGTGGTGATCGGCAGCGTGATGCGGCTCGTGGGCGATAAGGGGATCAACGAACTGGTCACAGCGTTTGTGCAGTTGGCCGAGAGCTTCGACTCGATCCACCTTCTCCTGGTCGGACGTCTGGAGGATCGGAATCCGCCGCTGCCCGAGACACTGGCCGCCATGAAGGAGCATCCACGGATCCTGGTCACCGGGTACCAGCTTGACGTGCTTCCGTTCTATGCCGCGATGGACGTGTTTGCCTTGCCTACGTACCGTGAAGGGTTTAGCGCAGTGAACCTGGAGGCGGCGGCCATGATGCTGCCGGTGGTGACGACGGACGCGGTGGGGGCGAAAGAATCGATCGTCGACGGAGAAACCGGGTTTTGCGTTCCTGTGGCCGACGCAACGAGTCTTGGTGAGGCGTTGGGCCGGTTGGTCGGGGATCCTGCCCTTCGGCGCCGGTTGGGAGCCGCCGGCCGCCAGCGCGTGGAACGGGATTTCGAGCAGAGCGTCTTCTGGGAGGCGCTGTATCGGCATCGCGAGTCGCTACTGGTGGAGGCAGGGGTTCTGGCTTTCGAGGGTACCCGGGCCGTGCGCGTCCGATCGTGCTGACGGAGGGTTTTTCGAGCCCGTGTCCGATGAGGAAACGCAAGTGACAACCGCCGCGACGTAGACTGCCACACGTTCGCCGCCGCGCCGGATGGCCCGTATGACCGCTTGGCTGGATCGCATCACGTATCGCGTGAAACTTCTGCTGCCGGGCGCGTACTGGGTGCTGGCTTGGGGAAACGCTCTGGGCACGCGCCTTCTATACGGGCGGCGTATCCGCTTAACGCGGCTGGAGGCGAAAGTGGAAGGGTTCGTGGGAGGCGATCCCGCAGTTGTAAGGCCCCTCGGACCGGCAGATCTGGAGACGTTACACGACATGATTGCGGCGATTCCGGAGGATCACCTCCGTTTTTTCCATCCGCACGGGCTGGACCGCAACGCGTTACACCGCGTGCTGCAGTCCCGCACGATCCTTACGTTCGGGATGTTCGTTCGGCAACGGCTCGTCGGATACGCATTGCTGAAGCTCTTCGCGAATCGAACCGCGTATGCCGGGCGTCTGATTCATCCGGAGTACGCCGGTGCGGGGCTCGGGCGATATCTGATTCACTACCTGTATCACATCGGATTCCGCCTGGGTTTCCGGATCCGGGCAACCATCAGTCGTGAGAACATGGCGTGCCTGCGATCCCACGCCGCCGTGCGTCCCTTGCGCATTCTGGCGAGTCTTCCCAACAACTTTCAGTTGGTGGAATACAACCAGTTACCATCTGACGCAGACCTGCCGGTGCTGGCCATAGCCAGTGCGGAATGTCACTGACAAGGCTCTGATTCTCCTGACAACGGATCCGCCCCTGTCCCCCGGCTGAGACTCGATCGTCGCGTGGGCAGGTTCCACGCCCGATCGCCGTCGTCACGCGGTGCAACGCGTTGCCGGATAGGCGGCTGCGGGTGCCGAAAGACCGATCTGCCCGGCTCAGTGACCGGTGGCTCCTTCAGACCGTCAATCGGTAGGGTCAGAGGCGCCCGATCGGCGGCGGAGCGGCACGATGAATTTCTTCGTTCGTCGCGGGACCTGGACGCCGGACGGACTCAGCCGCGGAGCCGGCCGCGGCGAAGGGGGCGTGGCCTTGCTGATGCGCGAGGATGTAAGGCGACGCGACGGATCTGACTGTCCGTCACTGTATTCATCGTGATCGCACGTCGTCACGCGAGTACGCGTCCACAGCAGCGTCCCATCTGGTGGCATGATTCATCGTCTGAGAGTTGTGAAGGCAGCGGACAAACCGCACGTTATGGAAATGCGAGCCATTCGTTTCTGCCTCATCGCGACCGTGCCCAGTACGTTACGTGTCTTCTACCGCCCCTTGATGCAGGCTATTCACCGCACGGGGTCGGATCTGAGCGTTCTGAGCTCCGACGGTCCGGAGCTTGCTTACTTTGAGCGTGAACAACTGGCGCGAACGCGCATCATACCCCTCGCGCGGCGTATCTCCCCCCTGATCGACTGGCGCGCGTTGTGCGCGCTTCTGCGTGCTCTGCGAGCGGAGGCGTTTGACATCGTGCATACTCACACGCCCAAAGCCGGGATGCTGGGAATGCTCGCCAGCTGGCTGGCCGGCGTTCCGGTGCGGATTCATACCTTGCACGGCCTGCCCTTGGAAACGACCCGAGGCCTGAAGCGGCACATATTGGAAACCGCCGAGCGAGTCACTTGTCGTCTGGCCCACCGCGTCTGCGTGGTCAGCCCCAGCCTGCGGGATCGCGTGCTCGAGCTGCGCCTGTGTCCAGCCGCCAAGATGGTGATCCTGGGCCATGGGTCTGCATGCGGCGTAGACCTGAAGCGCTTCCGGCGAACGCCGGAAGTGGATGCTCAGGCCCGAGCCATGCGCCGAAACCAGGAGATCCCCGAGTCCGCCATCGTGGTGGGGTATGTAGGGTGGATGGTGGCGGATAAGGGGGTTGCGGATCTGGTGGAGGCATTCGTGTGCCTGGCTGAAGAACGGCGCGACCTGTACCTACTGATGATCGGGGCAGACGGGGGCGACCGAGACCCGTTGCCGGCCACCACCTGGCAGAGCGTCCGTGAGCATGTGCATATTCGCTATCTTGGCCTCCAGCCTGACCCGGTTCCCTGGTACGCCGCCATGCAGATCTGCGTTCTGCCCAGCCGTCGAGAGGGTTTTCCGTATGCACTGCTCGAGTCCGCCGCAATGGGCGTTCCAGCGATTGCCACACGTGTGACGGGTTGCGTGGATGCCATTGTGGAGGGGGTAACGGGACTGCTGGTGCCTCCCGGCGACCCACCTGCCTTGCGCGATGCCATCCGGCTGCTCGTTGCAGACTCGGACCTTCGTACGCGACTTGCCCACGCGGCATCCGATCGCGTTCGTCGGCTCTTCTCAAGCGACGAACTGGTTGCTGCGCACCTCGATCTCTACCAGACTATGCTCGCGGATGCCTAATCCTGCCGCACTGCTGGCTTCTCGGGTTCGACCTTCCTAGCGGCGTCTTTCTTATGTTTCTCAGAAGTGCCTCACCGTTCCGACAGATCATCCATGCGGGTCACCCGTGATACGGGCACCGTAACTGGAAGCGACCGGAGAGAACCCATGTTCCGTCGGGGACGGATATGGAGCGGTGCCGCTGCCGGCGCGGCCGTTGTGTACGTCTCAACCATGGCTCCCGGCGTGCTCTGGGGCGACTCGGGTGATGCGCAGATTCGTGTGCTGATCGGGGCGCTTACGGACGCTCGGGAACTTGCCCGGGCTCATACGCCGTACTACGCGACGGCGATTGCGCTTCACCGTCTCACGGGGGCGGACGCGGCCTGGGTCGCGAACCTGGTGTCGGCCCTGGCCGGCGCGGTCACTGTGGCGAATTTCGCTTGGTTGCTCACGCACTTCGTGCGTCGAAACGCGTCTCTGGTGTCCGCTGTGGCCATGCTGCTGCTGTCGCACACGCTCTGGCAGCTCAGCACGGGGGCGGAGGTGGTGACCTTTTCGACGATGTGCCTGTCCTTCGAGCTGGCGGCTGTCGTGAGCTTTCTGACCGGCCGCCGTCCAATCTGGCTCGTGCTGGCCGGACTGGCGAACGGGATTGGCTGGTCCACCCATAACATGGCCATGCTGACGTGGCCGGCCTACGTTGTGCTGATGGCGATGGAATGGCGTCGTCGGCCGCCGGCTCGGGTGTTTGCCGCGGCGGGTACGGCCTGGTTGATCGGCGTGTTGCCGTTGGCCGTAGTGACCGCGATGGAGTACTCCCAATCGGGGAGCGTGAGCGATACGGTTCGATCCCTTCTGGTCGGGCGGTATTCGCGGCAGGTTTTCAACGTGGATCTCGGGCTCGGTACGGCGGCCCGGGCGATGGCTTACGTCGCCATGAACTTCCCCACGCCGCTGGTTCTGCTGGCCCCGTGGGGCTGGTGGCGGCTGCGTCGGCACGAGCGGCGGGCAACCTGGTGGTTCCTGACGGTGGCGGGCGGGATGTACGGTCTTTTTGCCGTGCGCTACCGCGTAGCGGATCAGTACACGTTCTTCGTGCATGCCTACCTGTTTCTGATTCTGTTCGCCGCGGTCGGCATCGAGTTCTTCCTCGATCGACGGCCATCCCGGCGGTTCGTGGCCGCCGTTCTGGTTCTGTCGGCTCTCGGTCCTCCGGTGTACGCGCTGGCGCCTCCGATCACTCGGGCGATTCCCGCGACACGCGCGTTTCTGCCTGCTCGCGAGATACCGTATCGGGAATCGTATGCCTGGTTCCTGCGGCCCTGGCGGACGGGCTATCGCGGCGCGGAACGATATGCTCGTGAGGTGTTCAGAATCCTGCCGTCCGATTCCGTACTTCTGACGGACGAAATGATGCGTCCTCCCCTGATCTATCTTCAGGTTCGCGACGGTATGCGTTCGGACGTCACCGTTCCGGATCCTCGCTATCTGTCACATGGGCTGCGGCCGGTCACCGTAAGTGAAGCCGCCGCCGTGTCCCTCATAGAGATCGGTCGGCTGTACTGTGGCAGCACGGTGCGCACGTCACTGCCGGGCTGGCTGGCGGATGGACCGTATACGTTGGATCCATTTGACCTCGTGTTCCGCGTTTGCTTCGACGTCCCAACCGCGCCCCGTTGATCGATCATCTGCGCTTCGTCCCTTGCGTATCTGATCATTTCTTCTCATCGCACCCAGAATGGCAGAAATCCGCCGTGTTCGCTTGCCCTATTCCTCTTTTGGTGTCTGGAATTGCGCGAAGGCGCCATAGACTGTGGCCGCGTTCGGATCGAATTCAGCCGTGGTGGATGAAGGGCTGCATCGTATGCGCACGTAGTATGTTGTTCCCGGGGTCAGATTATTGAGGGGGACGGTGAATACTGTCGTGGGTGTGGTGAGTT
>JBPOIK010000195.1:0-9370 GCA_052034525.1 Planctomycetota bacterium | reverse complement strand
TTCGTCGTCGGCCCGGAGTCTGGGGCGATGCGGATCGCGATGGCCCTGGCCTTCGGCGGCGCACTCGCCATACTGTTGCTGCAAATGCTGTCCATGTTCCCGCTGTGCCTGTGGGCGCAGAAGCGATATGGCATCGTGGATTACCGCGTGTCGGCCAGTGCGTGCTGCATGGCCACGCCGCTGCTGTGGCCGCTGTTGATCGTCCTGCTCGTCTGCACGCTGGCGGCCCTTCCGAACGAGCAATGGCTCCGCGAGACTGTCGTGTTTTCCCTGCTGGACAATCCCGTGTCGGCGTGGCTGATCGTGGCCATCGCGAGCACGATTCTGGTTCTGCTGGCGGCCGTCTTCTGGCTCCGGCGCGTGACGGCCGCTCTGCGGGCGGTGCGGTACGCAAACGTCTAGACCGGCGGGTCTCCGCGGGCTCCGGGGCGCGAGGGGGCTGTCCGCCGGCGCCGGACGGGCGTACAATACGGGCGGGCGACCGTGCGGGGAGCCCGGGTGGCGGAAGATGGAAAGTGCCCGTCAACTCATCGTCAGTGGGGCGATTTCCGCGGTAGGGCTGGTTTGCGCGGTGTGGTTGTGGCGGCAGGCGCGGAGTCTCAAGTCCTGCTCGGGAAACGAATTGCTCCGCAACGAGCGGCCCTGGCGGCGTTTGGGCGCGGCCCTGGTGGCCCTGGTGGCCGTCGCTTTCTTCGCCGGCGCCAACTTCCTGAAGGCCGATCAGGCGCCGCGGGTCTACCTGGCGTTCTGGTGCGTGGTGCTGGTTCTGATCGTGTGGATGTGTGTTCTGGCCCTGGTCGACGCCCGATATACAATCCGGATGGGGTCGCGGGAGCTGCGGCGACAGGTCGGCCGCCAGGCGAACGATGCGATCGGGGAAGAGAATGA
Source organism: Planctomycetota bacterium (assembly GCA_052034525.1). Classification (GTDB taxonomy): domain Bacteria; phylum Planctomycetota; class Phycisphaerae; order UBA1845; family UBA1845; genus JAFGJQ01. The sequence goes on along the minus strand of JBPOIK010000195.1, from coordinate 8,482 downwards.
CTGACGTATCCGCGGGGCTGCGGAGGCGCCGGGCGCGCCGATGGGGCATGCTGCTGCTGGCCTTTCCAGGCCTGCTGGGCGCGCGTTGCGCCGCGGACGATCCGAAACAGGGCAGCAACCTGAACACCATGGTTATCGAGACGAACACGCTGGCGGTCGGCGGGCAGAGGTTCCGGGTCTGGGTGGCCGACACCAACGAGGAGCGCCAGCGCGGTCTGATGTACGTGACGGCCGAGGAAATGGCTCCGCTGCCGGACGGAACCGAGCGCGGGATGTGGTTCATCTTTCCGCAGGACATGTCCACGCGGCACGGGTTCTGGATGCGCAACACGATCATCCCGCTGGACATTGCGTTCGTGCGTGCCGACGGACGGATTGTCACCATCCACACCATGGCGCCGCTGGACGAGCGCAGCTACTACCCCAAGGCCCCATATCGTTACGCGCTCGAGGTGAACGCAAACGTGTTCTCCCGCCTGGGCGTGCGTGAAGGCGACCGGGTGGACATCCCCAAATCCCTCTTAAAGACCCGTCGATAACCGGTCGACTCTGCCGGTAGCGTGCGCCCGGGTGAATGCCTGGCGCGGTCGACTTATGGGACGTTCAGGTTGATCCCGGCATGAACATTCTGCTTGTCGATCCGTTGAACCGTCTGCCGTCGGACCTGGAGTCGTTTCTGTCCCGGTCCGGCTGGATGGTCGAGCGGGCCGCCGACTATGCCGCCGCGGATGCCGCGCGGGCCGACCGCCCGCCGGACGTCGTGGTGGCGGCGGAACCTCCCACGACCTCGAACGAGTCGGCCCAGGGGGCCTTCCGCCGGTTTCTCGAGGGCGTCCGGTGCCAGGAGTGCGCGGCGCTGGTGCTCACATCGCGTCCCTGGGCCGTCGAACCGGACGAGCACTCGTTCATCGACGCGCTGGAAGCGGGCGTAACGAAGGAGGAGATCCGCGGCCGTCTGGCGGTGATCGGCCGCTACCACGCGATGGTGCGTGGCATGGATCGGGAGCTGCGGAACATGCGTCGCCTGTCCGAGCGGCTGAACCGGAGTTTCACCGAGTGGGACCAGGAGCTTCGACTGGCCGGCCGGCTGCAAAGGGATTTCCTGCCCGCCGCAAACGAGCCCTTCGGCCCGCTGCGCTTTTCACTGCTGTTCCGGCCCGCGTCGTGGGTGTCCGGCGACATGTACGACGTCTACCGCGTGGACGAGGAGCACGTGGCGTTCTACGTGGCGGACGCGGTGGGGCACGGGGTGGCGGCCAGCCTCCTGACCATGTTCATCAAGAAGGCCATCGTTTCCAAGCGGATCATCGGCGATCGCTACGAGCTGTTGACGGCGTCGCAGACCCTCCAGGGGCTCAACGAGGCGCTGGCCGGTCAGCAACTGCCGAACTGCCAGTTTGTGACCGCGTGCTACTGCCTGTTCAACACCCGCACGCGGGAGCTGGAATGCTGCCGGGGGGGGCATCCATACCCGTACCTGGTGGGCACGGACGGTTCGCTGCGGGAGATCAAGACGGCGGGCGGGCTGCTGGGGCTGTTTCCCGACGAGCAGTTTCCATCGGAGCGTGTGCGCCTGCGGCCCGGCGAGAAGCTCATCCTCTACAGCGACGGGCTGGAGCTGGCCTTCCATCCGCAGGACAACCGCGCGGACGAGTTCACGTTGTATCGACAGGCGTTTCGCGAGTTGTGCGCGTTGCCGGCCGCCGACATCGTGGACCATCTGAACCGCCGGCTGGACGACCAGGCCGGTTCCCTCAACCCGCGCGACGATGTGACGGTGGTCGTGGCCGAGGTCCTTCCGGAGTGAAAAAGCCCGCCCGCAGCGTCGACTGCGGGCGGGCACAGGTGTTTTTTCGCCGACGGCGGAGCGATGCGCTCCGTGTCATTTAGTGCGGCGTAATGTCACCCGGCGTGCGCGGCATGACCTGGTACGCATCACTGAAGATCCCGCAGACGCCCACAATGTCCACCGGTCCGCTGGGGATGGTTGTCCCCACGATCGGCAGCGCCCCCAACTCGCCGTTGGAGATGCGGCACGTCAGCTTCTTGGCCGGGTCGTTGGCATCCGCGATGTCGTAGTTGCCGTACGCGAAGATCCCTCCGGCATCCTCAAAGATTACGTTCTGAAGAACGATCAACGTGCTGAGGTATTTCGCGTTGGTGGGGTATCCGGGCACCAGATCGGCGATCGAAACGGGGAACGGCGTCGGCACACCGGGCGAACCCAGCCAACTGATGGTGAACGGCCTGCCGATTTCAAGTTCGTGGAAGTACTCTTCCAGGACGCCGGTGATCTTGATCCGGTCGCCGGCGGAGGCCACGGCCAGCAGCGGGTCGATGTGGTCGTTGGGGCCGTAGACGGTCAGGCCGGCGATGCCGGTCGGATCCTGAATATGGAAGTTCTTGGAATTGGTTGAGTGGATCATGTCGTAATCGTTGTTGATGACGGCGTCGATGATGCAGACGGGCTTCTTCTCGGGGGAGGTCGTCGTGACATCGGCGATGGCGACGCACGTGCATGGGTTCGGATCGCACGGAACCTCCGGGCTGCCGTATACGCCGCCGTTGGAGGAGCAGTCTTTCTGGGTCGTGTAGATGCACACCTCATCCGGCCAGAGGCAGCAGGCGCCGCGCGGGCTGCGGTCCGGGCAGTTGTACCGCTGGAAGTAGGCGAAGTCGGCCAGATCCACGTGGCCGCTGCCGTTGAGGTCCCATGTTTCACAGCCGCCGGCGACCGGCGCGACCGGACCGGCCAGGCAGGCTTCAAAGGCGACGATGTCCATGCAGGGCACCCCTTCGCCGCGCCAGAGGCCGCCTTGTTGTGCACACTCGGCCTGGGTCAGGTCCGGTGCGCACGACGCGTCTTTCAGGCAGCAGGCGCCGGTGGGGGCGCTGCCCATGTAGTTGGGCGCGCCGGGCGTGTTGTTCAGGGTCTCCGTCCAGACACCGCCGTCCGGAATGCGCTGCAGGGAGTTGTCTATCCGATCCCGGACGTCCCCCAGGAGGGGAAGGAACGTGCCGTGCGCCTGGCCGTTCACAGCCGTGAAGCCGGTGTATCCGGGCTCGGTTGCGTGGTAGGAGAACGCCTCCACCACCTCTGCGTTATTCAGAAGGACGATGCCGTCACCCTGGGTACCGCCGTTCTGAATGCCATTTGTTTCCCAGGCGATGAAGTTGACGTTGGGGACCAGTTCCGACCCGACCACGTAGTACCCGTGCGGAGGGACAGAATCGTCCGTCGGCAACGTGACAGTCTGGTAGAGCTTGCCGTCAGCGTTTCCGTTGAAGAACTCGATCGTCCATCCGTCCAGGGAAACCGCCGTATCTCCGGGGTTGTACAACTCCAGGAATTCCGTGGTGTCGCTACCGGGCTCGTCGTACTCCAGCTCGTTGATGATCAGGTCGGCGGTTGCCGGTCCGGCCAGCAGGAGCGCCGCCAGGACGACCAGGCCGCATCGTGTCCAGGGTTTGCTTCTCATTGTCAGAACCTCCTTCACTGGTATGCACTTGGAAACCACAATTCACTTTCCGAGCCAGGCACGTGGTCCGCGAAAAGGACGCCCCGCCCCCGCGGGCTGGCCGCTCTTTCTGGCCGTGGAGTGCCTGTCAGGTTGTTTTGCCGCCGGATGCAGGAGGTGGCTTCTCTTCCCCGCCACGCCCGATCCCGCACGCATATTCTTCTGTCTCACTCGCCCGCACACGCGTCCACGCGTGTTTGCGTTGCTTTTCCCCCGTTCTACGGAATTACGGACCCATGGGGTACGCTGGTCATGCCCTCCGAGACGGTGTTCACGACGGATCCCTTGGGATACCACAAACGGATGTTCCGGGACGCGCGGTCCGTCAAAGTCTGCGCATGACCATCGAAGAAAAGGGCGTTGATCGCCCCGAGGTTGCTGCGACAGTCGGTCCCTTTGCTGGCCCGCCCACCGCGGTGCCGGTAGGACAGGCTCAGATTCTTGCCCTGGGCCGGGGCCCCTCTCGTGATGGGCTGGCCGGACCAGTTCTGGCTCCCGTTTCGGACTCCGTACGCGGTCGAGCCGCTCCACCAGGCTCCGGAACTACTGAACGACCCATAATCTTTGGCATTCGGCTTGATGTCGTGATCCAGCAGGCCGGTTTCGGTCAGATAGCGCGTGCCGTCGGCGATGAACAGTTTTTCCGACGCATTCCCGACGCGGGAAATCATCGAGAGGTATTTCAGGGAAGGGGCTTCCCAACCCTGTGGCGAAATGATCACCTTGACGGAGCCGAGCATCTGATTTTCATACAGCTTGCCCCAGTACTGGAAATGCACGGGCATCAGAACGCTCAAGGCCGTCCACGGTTCCAACGCCGTGAAATCGGCGCCGTCGGGCGGCAGCGGGGGGAAGATCGTCGACCGGATGCCGGCCTGAGCCGGACAGCGGAACCGCTCCTGGACCAGTCGCATCCGCTCCGCCCGATTGTTTGGCAGCTTGAAATCCTGAGCCAGCAGCGGCGTGGCCCAATCGTGTGGCTGCACCGGCACGTCCGACTTGCGCAGCGCCTCCGCGGAGGGATTGTCCCCAAGGGTTCTCACGCGGACGCCCGTGGTGTTCAACCCGGGGAGCCAGTCGTTGTTGTCGGCCGTGTAGTTGCCCAGTCCCTGTGTCAGCCCGCGCATTTGCGAGCTGCAGACGATCGTCTTCGCCTGATCGCGTGCCCGCTGCAGGCTGGGCAGCAGAATCGCCATCAGCAACGCAATGATCGAGACCACGACCAGCAGCTCGATCAAGGTGAACGCGCGATGCCGCCGGGCCTCTGTGCCGCTTCTCAAAGGCTCATCCTTACGGCGCGGACTTGACTTCCAGCGTATTCGTGTCGACATACTGGTTCACCTCCGCCAGCTCCGCCAAGGCACCGCGGCACTGCGAACCCACGAAGAGCCTGCCATCCCGGAGCACACACGGCAACAAGGTTGCCTTTCCGGTAGCGGGGTTCTTGAGCGGGATAGACCCAACGTCGTTCCGATTGATGTTGTATGTCTTGCCCGTCGCGACGCAGACGAAGCTGATCGTGTCACCGATCGGCGATTCGGCCGATCCCCACGCGCGCCACGCAAGCAGACCGGCCACCACCAAAGCCGCGACGATGAGTCCCCACTGCGCTCGCGGGTTCAACTGCACTCCGAGTATGGCCATGCGACCTGCTCGACTTGGGCCCGTCGGGGCCGTTACCGGAAATCCCTTGCGTTATGTCGAAGCCCTCTGAGCTAACCTGCGTGCTCCGCCGCACTAGCGCAACGGTCCAGCTACGGACATCCCCTCCTGCCCGCCGTCACGTAGCCTAGTCGAAGAACCCTGAGTTTGCAACAACACCTGCCGCCAAATCTCCCTGAATGAACGCGTCAGACGCCCGGAAAAGATCCTCCCGAGACCGCCCTTCCGGGGCACCGCGAGGCTCCGTCCGCCGGCCCCGTCTGAGCTCGACCGCTTCACCCTGTAGCGGGCGATGCGGATTCGCCCCCGTTTTCCAAACGTCCGATACTGTGGGTTTGCCCAATGTCACAGGTTCGGTGTCTCGCGCAACCCATTGGAGAGAGCGACGTTTGGAGATCAGGCCCACTGAGATGCTTCCCTCATCGATCCGCGGAGGGTCTCTGGATGCTCTGTTTCCAAAGCGGCCCGCCTGCCGGACGGCATTGGGCGACGGAAATGGCTGCTTGGGCAATGGCACGTGGCGATACCGCGACGGCACCGACCCGCGAATGAGACATGGGGATTGCGGCGGATCGTCGGCCGCTGCGGGGCGTCCGGCGGCGCCAGGCCGACGCCGCGTGCAAAACCCCGGACGGCGTCGTGCGAAAAAGGGCCGTCGGAACGCCCCTCGACGTTCCGACGGCCCTGATGCGATTCCGCGACGCGACACGTCACGCGAACGGGCGTCCGTCGTCGCACGGCCACGCGGGAGACGGGCCCACTCTTGGCCGTTTACAGGATCCGACGCTTTCGGATTCGCCGGCCTTGCTCTTGCCTACGACCGCCGACGGCTGACGCAGAACAGGCCGCCGAGGCCCAGGAGGACCAGCGTGGCCGGCTCCGGCACACCCGTGATGATCACGTTGTCGATTCGGTTAGTACCAGCGGTGGCCGTGGTGACCTCGGAGACCATACGGACGTAAATGGTCGCCTGGTTGTCCAGGGCCGAGGCGTCGTACGGGCCGAACGTGCTCTCGTCCTTGTAGATCGCGCTCGACCAGGTGACCTGGTCGACCGTGTAGTCGTCCACCAGCGTGATCCAGTTGTCGCCGTCGGTGCTGATGAGCAGGTCAAAGGTGGCCGGTCCGGTGCCGCTGCGCGTCTGGTCAAACTGGATCTCGACGCCCGTGTAGCCCAGCGAGCTGGTCTGGAACTCGTAGTAATCACCCACGCTCCAGTAGTTGGAGCTGAATGACTCTAGCGAACCGTTGCCCACCGGGTTGCTGTAAACGACGGACTCATCCTCGTGCCAGCCATAGGCGTCTCCGCCGAAGATGCCGCCTTCCGCCGCGTGCGGGCCGGCATTCGCCGGGATCGACACCTCGAACGTCCACTCCGCCAGGGTGGCGGCCTGTACCACGCCCGCCATCAGGCACACTGCCAAAGCCGCAACAAGAACTCTCATTTCTTCATCCTCCTTCGGACAGATTGTGTAGAGCACACCCAAATCGCGCCGTGACGCGATCGAGAAGAACGCCAGTACACTCGCTCTCCACCCAGAAGGCCACCCCTCATGGAAACAGGAAGTGTCGCCTCTTCCCCGGATTCACCGGTCCAGTTTACCCCTTTCCGCGAGGGGATCAATGACGAAATTCGATGAATCGGCCCTGTCGCGTTCTTCGCCCTGGCGTCCTGGTCAGAAGAGCCGAAACCTGCTGTGTTTCAGGAGGTTACGAGGCGCCGGCCGTGCGATTGGATTGGGCGGGTGCGGGCGTCCGCGCGCGGCGGAGCGGGGCGTTTGGGCACGGGAGCCGGGCAGGACCGCCTTGCGTGACGTGACAGTCCGGTTACGGGCAGGTACGATCGCCGGGGTCATAATCACACCCCTGGAGGCATACACATGAGTGCTTTTGGTTTCTGCTGGCTGGCCTGGGCGCAGATGGTTTGTCTGGTTTCTGCGGCCGGGCCGTCGCCGGTGACACCCGAGGAGGCGGCCTGGGTCATTCCGTACGAGGCCGCGACGGACTACGTCGGCGAACCGTGTGTCGTGTATGGAACGATCGTGGGGGCCCGGACGGTAGGCGCGCGCTGCTTTCTGAACTTCCACGAGGACTACCGGCAGTACCTCACAGTCGTCATTCATCGCGACCATTTCGCCGCGTTTCCGCAGCCGCCGGACGAGATGTATCGGGGTCGGAAGGTCACGGTGTATGGTCGCGTGAGCCAGTTTCAGGGTCGGCCGCAGTTGGTGGTGACCCGACCGGAGCAGATCACCCTTGTGACGGGCGATTTTCCGGCCCCCCGCCTGCGGAAACCCGTGACGTCCGCGCCGGCCCGCGCGGCGGGCGTGATTACCGTGGCTACGTTCAACATTCTGAATCTGTTCGATGCGGAGGACGATCCGTATCGCGACGATGAGGGCACGCCCGTCAAGCCCCGGGCCGAGATTGAAAAAGTGGCCCAGACCATCCGCAAGCTGGACGCGGACGTGGTTGCGCTTCAGGAGGTGGAGAACCGCTTCTACCTGGAGCGCGTGGTGCAGACGTTCCTGCGCGACATGCATTACGAGGTCGTGCTGTTCGAGGGCAACGACACCCGTGGGATCGACGTGGCCGTGCTGAGCCGCCTGCCCGTCGGGCCGGTCACCTCGCACCGGCATCTGCGTTTTCTCTCGGAAGACGGCTCGGCGATGGCGTTCCATCGCGATCTGCTCCAGGTGCGCTTGCAGCCGCCGGGAGCGCCGGCGTTTGACGTGTATGTCGTGCATCTCAAAAGCAAGCTCGGCGGGGACGAGACGATTCCCGTGCGCATGGGCGAGGCCGGCGCGATCCGGCGGATTCTGGATGAGCGGCTCCGCGCCGACCCGGAAGCCCGGTTCCTGCTCTGTGGAGATTTCAACGACACGCTGGAAAGCCGGCCGGTGCAGGCCATCCTCGGCACCGGGCCGACGGCGTTGATGAACGTGGCGACGGAGATTCCCGAGGCCGATCGCATCTCGTACAACCGGGAGCCGTACCGGTCCATGATCGATTTCATCCTCTGCTCGCCCGCGATGGGCGCGGCCTACGTGAAAGGCTCGGCGCGGATTCTCCAGGGTTCCGTGGAGACGCTCGGCTCGGACCACAACCCGGTGTCGGCGTCGTTCCGGCTCCGATAAATAAAGTTGCGCTGTAATGAGGCCGCGCGTAAGATGGGCGTTCCCAGATAATTCCGAACGCCGGTCCATCCGGCAGAAAGGGAACGCCCATGAAACCCAGTGTAATTCAACTGTCGCGACAAAGCAAGCGCCGATTTCGACGCCTCATCCACAAGACCAAGGACGC
>JBPOIK010000010.1:0-11362 GCA_052034525.1 Planctomycetota bacterium | reverse complement strand
CCACCCTATGTGGATCCCGGCTCTTCAGCGTGCTCCAAGTCGCGCTATCTGATGGCCTCCGGGTGGCCGGAAGCACCACAACAGGCCCGCTGGCTCCCACGTCCGCAGGGGCGCGACCTGTTATGGGACGTCTGTTATGGGGTTGCGTCGGTTCCGGGTAGTGGGAGCTATGGTCTGGCGTTTAGAGTGCCGATTTACTCCGTACGACGCGGTAACCCGGTGACACGGCCGGAATTCCGTCGCCCGACGTGAGTTCCCGGCGGACCCGCCACCTGCGCAGCGACGTACACGGGAGATTGGATGGGCACAGCTTCCGACAGACTGGAATCGGACGTCACAACCGCGGACGCTCCCGAAGGCACCGGTTTTTCGCCGCCGGAGATCGACGAGGCCAGCCGGGCCACAGGGCTGGCCGCCGCCGAAGAGGAACTCAAGGCGGTTCTGGCGGAGGAGGAGCTGGAGGAAGAGTCGGAGCTTACCGCGCCGGGCTGGGATGGAGAACTGCCGGAGAACGTGTTCAAAATCGTCGACGCACGGGTCGCGATCTGGGACAAACTGCTGGCGCTGGATGCCCACCGCCACGAGTTTCGCCGCAACTCTCCATCCGAACGGGTTCTCAACGAAATTGCGCGGCAGACCCGCGAGTTGCAGCGATTGCCGTCCGGCGAGGCGCTGACGTCCGCGCTGGACCGGATCACCCGGCAACTCCAGCCGCCCGGCGATGCGCCGGTCTCACCGCTGGAAGAAGACGACGAAGACGAAAAAGACTCGCTGGAGGCAGAGGCGCCGGACGAGGAAGACGCGCCCGAGGCGGAACCGTCGAGTGCGCCGGCGCCGGACCCCACACTCACTCGTCTGCTGAATGTGGGGGTGGCCCAGCTCAAGCTTCTGATTGCGCGTGAACAGACCAATGCGCTGATTCCCAAGGTGACGGCGGAGTTGTGTGCGGAAGAGCCGCTGGCCCATCTGTGCCGGCAGCAAAACGTGGATGCCGACACGCTGCTGGGCTGGACCTTCTATGCGTTGGGCCTCGAACTTCGAATCGCCCACTACCGACGGCAGGAGGAGGAGTATCGCGCGTCCCAGGCCGCGGCGGACAAGGCGCGACGCGAGTCCGGCGGGCTGCGATCGATCTTCGGTGGCAAAGGCGGAAAAGAAGAGGGGCCCGAGCTGGATCCGGACATCCCGAACCGGCGACACGCGGCCGAACGCGAATACAAGGCGATCGAACCGCAACTGGCCGATGCGTACTGGCGGCTCTACGAAGAACTGGCCTGGCTGCTGGCATCCGGGGCCATTGAGGATGCGGACGGCCCGCGCGTGCGGGCGTTTCTGCGGTACGGACTGGTCGCGGTCCACCCCGGCGTGGTGCAGCCCGACAAGCTGGAATACGTGATTGACGACTGCACACGCAACGTGGTGCCCTGGCGGAACACGGTGGAGGCCGTCCACGCCGTATATCCGGACGAATATGTGCAGGCCGTCCATGCCCGGCAGACGACGCCCAGTCCGGACGAGGAACTGGATTTGAACGGGCGGGGCACCCCCCTGTGGAAGGCGGATCGACTCTGGCGCCTGTCCGTGATCAACCGGGTGCGGGCGGATCTGTTCCAGGCCGAGTGCGATCGGCTCCGGAGCGAGATCGGCCGGCTGGACCGCAAGCGGATGGAGGACGAACAGCAACTCGAGGCGTTGCGGCAGAGTACCAAGCGCAGCGCCAAGCACAAAGCCGATGCACTGGACAAAGAGCTGGTCGGCACACGCGGCCAGCTCGGACGGTACAACAAGACTCTGGAGAAGCTCCAGAACAAGGCCATTCCAGAGCTCACGCAGCAGGCGGGACTCGCGGAAAGCAAGCTGCCCGTCGCCCAGCAGGTTCTTTCACCGGAGCAGGTTATCCGACGCGAGGCGCAGTTCATTCGCCGGCTTGCCCGCCTGACCGCCCGGCTGAAGGAGCCGTACCTGGCCTTCGTGCTGCGCGACCGGTTCGAGCCGCAGCGGCCCGATCACCACGACCGTGTCACCGTCCAGGAAGCCGTCGCGCAACTGGAAAAAGCGGACCCGCGTGTCTTTCACCAGACCGTGGTGCACAACAAGGATCTGGACAAGCGCGTTTCGGTCCGGACGCCGGCCACGTTCCTGATCGTCCCGGCCCGCGGGCAGATGGGCATCTCCATCAATCCGCGACGAAACAACGATCTGGGGCGGCTGGTGCTTCCCCTGATGAGCCAGCGTCAGAGCATGCTGGAACGGATGCTGGTGGACATCCTGGCGGACTTCCGGTGGGACTGCTCGATGGAGGAAGCCGGAATCGACTGGATCACCGCCGACGCCTTGTGCTCGGCCTACGCCACCGTCCGCTGGAACTACCGCAACCGGGGCGAGCAGATCCAGAAGAAAGCGGGCTTCGACAAGAAGGCCAAAGACCGCCAGAACTGGCGCGTTCACTATCGCCTGTTTGTCACCAGCGCCGAGGACCGGGGGCGCAAGCTCTTCAACAAGTGCCTGGACGCCTACAACTGTCTCGTTCAGTACGTGGGCATGCCCGACGGCATGGAACCCCTCAAGCGAGAGTGATTCACGCGCGCGGACAGCGCGGCGCGGGACGTCCGCCGGGACGGACGGCGTGCGCCGATCCCGTTCGAAGAAGCCACGTCCAGCGTTTGTCGAGCCAGTTCCACCACATCTCCGGGTGGGCGCGCACCACCCCGTCCATACGCGCGGCAAACAGGCGCAGAATGGCGCCGGCCGCGTCCTTCCGACGGCCGGAGGCCGAAACGTCCAGCGGTTCATGACACCGCACGTGATAAACGCCGTCGGACCAGTGCCAGTCCGTCATGACGATCGGCACGCCCGCCCGCATCGCCATGATGACCACGCCGGTGGGAAAATACGCCTGGCGGCCCAGCACGCGAACCTCCGTGCCCTCGTGAGGCTTCCGCGGAAGGTCCGGCGTGAGATACAGCCCGCGCCCCTCGCGAAGCACGCGCAGGGCCACGAACAATCGCTCGCTTTTGCCTCCGTCGGCCGGCGGGTAAACCAGGTGTCCGTCTCCCGCCGCGCCCACCATCATGTTCACCCGGTGTTTGCGCGGGTCGGGCGACCGACGCAGGTAGATGCTGCAGGGAAACCGTTCGGCCAGAACGCGAGGAAACAGCGGATACCCGCACAAATGCGGCGAGATGATCAGGGCGCCCCGACCGGACGCACGGATGGCATCCAGATGCCGGATCGAATCGTCGAACCGGAAGCGGTCGGCCGCACCGGACGCCTCAAATCCGGCCCGCAGCACGTGCATCAACGTGATCATCTGGTCGGCGGCGCGATCGAAGTGCAGGTCGACAAGCCCGCGGCGGTACAGTCCCGCCGCTTTCATGTTGCGGGCCAGCCGCACCCGCAGGGGCACGCACCCCTTGACCACCCCGAGCGCGACCCGGTGAATCAGGTCCACCTGCCGGCGACTGCATCGTTGCGTCAGGCAGGCTCCGCCTTCCAGCAGGCGCATCACGGCGTCCTTGCGCAGACGTCGGGAAAGGGTCATCGGACGCCGACGGCCGCGCGGCGAACGCCCATCCCCTTCTTTCGTGGTGTGTGTCGTCTTCACCCTCGCCGACTCGCAGAAACAACCATCACGACGGAACCGGCTCGAAACCGCCAACGATGGAAATCCACACGAATGGGCCAACGGCACGGACGGACGCGCCACTTATACGCGCAAAGCTAAGGATGCGCGGCCGCCCTGTCAACAATCTCCAATCGCGGGCGATGCACGAGAGCCGCGCGGCGAATGGTCGTCCGTCAGGGCAGTAGCGGACGGCAACGGACACTACCACCCTCGCGGGGCGGAGAGTCGCTTCCCCGGGATTCCGAACGGTATTGCCCTCGCCGACTCAGCGGCCGACGGGGGAAAGTGAGGACTGGGGACAACCGACGACCGAGACGCAGTTGGCGCCCGCTCGCTTGCCGGCGTACAAAGCGTCGTCGGCGCATTTCAGCAGATCGTCCACCGTGGTGTGCCTGGGCATGCGCTGGACCACGCCGAAGGTGGCCGTCAGGGCCAACTCGAGGTCGCCGAACTGGACGCGATTCTCCTCCAAGGCCCTGCGATGACGTTCCGCCGCCGCCTGGGCGGTGTCGGCCGTCGCTTCCGGGCAGAGAATCAGGAACTCGTCGCCTCCCATGCGGCATACGATATCCTCCGTCCGGCCGGTGCCGCGCAGGATACTGGCCACGGATTTCAAGACCAGGTCGCCGGCGGCGTGTCCGTGCGTGTCGTTGATCGTCTTGAAATGGTCCAGGTCTATGGCGATGCACGAGAGCCACCAGCCGTGCCGATCGGCGGCCGCCCAGAGCTCGGACAATCGGCTGAGCGCGGCCCGGCGATTCAAGAGACCCGTCAATTCGTCGGTGGTGGCGACCAGCTTGAGCTTGGCGTTGACCGTCATAAGCCGGCTGTTGACCAGGGCGAGCTTGGCATTGAAGGCGTGGGTTTGATGATCCCGCTTACGCAAATCCTCGGTGAGTCGGATGATGCGGTCGGCGGCGCGCAGCCGGGCCCGGAGCTCGCGCTGGCTGAACGGCTTGACCAGATAGTCGTCGGCGCCGGCGTCGAATGCCTCCACGACGCAGTCTTCCCCTGAACGCCCGGTCAGCACGATGATGTATACGAAATCGATCTCGGAGTGGCTGCGCACGGCACGGCACAGCTCTCCCCCGCTCATTTCCGGCATCGACCAGTCGGTAATGAGCAGCGGAGCGGGCTCGGACAGGAGCCTTCGAAGGCCCTCCTGGCCGTCCGAGGCGGTCAGTACCTCGTAGCCCTCCGCCACGAGATGGGCTTTCAACAGCCTGAGGGAATCGGAATCGTCGTCGACGATCATGGCTTTCGGAACGTGCGCCAGCGGCCGCCAGGGACGCTCTGCGTCCGCCGCTTTGGCCGCTTCCGCAATCAGAGCGGTCCGACGAGCCTGGGCCTGGGCGAAGATCCCGGCCAGCGGGGGAACATCCCGCGTGGGAATGGCAAACACAGCGCCGGCCTGCTTCCACTGATCGCGGATGGTGTCAAAAAGTGCGGGGAACCCGTCTGCATGCACCCCCAACGCTTCCGCCCGGCGCACGAGGTTGTGCAACGCCGACTCGCCAACGGAATCGGCGGTCAGCACGTTCGCAATGACGCCGGCGAAATGAAGGATGCGGGCAAGCGGCGCCGCATCGGGCTCGCAGCCGGCGATCTCGGTGTCGGATTTCCCCTGCATTCGCACCGCCTGGATGACGCGGTCCGGCAGCCCCCAATCGGTCATCATCTCGGACGCCAGCGTGTTGTGGTCGATGTCGAAGATTTCGTGTTCGATGGAGAGCCCTTCTTCCGCGCTCAACTGGTTGATGAGCTGAAGGGCGTGCGTGTACGCTTCCGGAAGCGCCGTGGCCAGGGCCAGTCTTCCGATCTTGCTCAGCAGGCCCACCGTGAAGGCCTCGTCCGGGTCGGTCGTGCGCAGGTGCTGGGCCAGGGCCCGGCTGCTGACCGCCCGGGCCAGGGCATCGGACCAGAAACCCTGGTAGTCGAAGCCCTTGCATCGACCGCTTCGATGCGTCGACACTAGAGAGAACCCCAGAGCCAGGATCTTCACCGTACGCATCCCCAGCAGGCGAACGGCCATGGAGATGGACGAAATGGACCGCGTCATGCCGGCCAGCGGTGAGTTCACGTACTGAAGAAGACGCGCGGAGATCGCCGGGTCGGTCTCCACCACGGCCGCCATCCGTTCGATGCGCGTTTCCTCCGTGCTCGCCATGCGCAGAATGGCAAGAGCCACGCCCGTCGGCGTCGGCAGCGTGCTTCCTTCTCGGATGCGCTCGTATGTCAGGCTGTGCTTCATGAGGCGGTCACGCTCCCGAGCGGGCCGATCGCCGTCCCGCCCTCCAGCGGTCAATTCCCCGAGACTGAAGCTGCCGGAATGGATCCCTCATTGCCGTCAATCTCCGCGACAACGCACGCTCCGTGCCGACGGCGTGCCGGACCCTTCACCCCTGAGCGCGTCCGGGCATGCCCCGGCGCGCCGCAAAAGAGACAACAGACCTCAGTTCTGGTGACATCGGTTCGCGATGGGGGAACCTTGACTTCGCCCCTGCGGCCGGCGGCCGGGCCGGCTCCGACACGTCTGCTCCACGCGGTCCGTTCGTGGAATACCGGTGGCAACGTCCGATAATTTGGTGTAACATGATCGTCGCGTTGGGGCTTCCCCGCATGGTTATGGGAAGTTCAAAGCGGCGCCCCGGGATCGGACGATATACGAAACATATCGGGCTGTGGACACCTCGGCCTGGAAGGAGACACCCCGCACATGCTCGTCACGTGCATGGTGACGCTGGCAGCCGTCATGCAGCTTGCTGCTGCGATGCTCGTGGTGCGCGTGCTGCGGATCACGGGGCGATCTTCCGCCTGGCTTGTGATTGCGGTTGTGGCACTGCTGATGGCGGTACGGAGGTGCATCGTTCTGTATCGGTGCCTGACCCACAGCGACCTGTTCGCACCGGATGTTCCAGCGGAGAGTGTCGGGCTGGCCATTTCGGTACTGATGCTGATCGGAATCGCGAAACTCGGCCCGTTTTTTATCTCGGTGGTTCAGTCGCGCGAAGTGTTGCGCGATCAGGCCCGGACGGTGCGGGAACGGATGAAGAAGCTCAACTGCCTGTATGGTATCTCCCGCATCGTGGAGCAGACGGAGCTCTCTCTGGACGAGACGCTCCAGCAGATTGTCAACATCATTCCCGCCTCCTGGCAGTATCCGGACATCACCTGCGCCCGCTTGATCCTGGGGGACACGACCATCGCCACCGCCAACTGGACGGACGCGCCCTGGATTCTCTCCAGTCCGATCCGCCTGCAGGAGGTTCCCATGGGCCGACTGGACGTGGGCTACCTGGAGGCGCGTCCGGCCAGTGATGAAGGCCCGTTTCAGCGGGAGGAACGCACCCTGCTGAACGCGGTCGCGGAGCGCGTCGGGCACATTGCGGAACGCCGCCGGATGCAGTTGGAATGCGCAACGCTGAATGAACAACTCAACCAAGCCCAGAAAATGGAGGCCGTGGGCCAGCTTGCGGCGGGCGTGGCCCACGATTTCAACAACCTCATCACGCTGATCCTCGCCCACACGGGGCAGGTCCGCTCGCAGGCGGGCGAAGCGCCGGACGTCGTCGCCGCCCTGGAAGTCGTTGAGAACGCGGCCCATCAGGCCACCGAAGTGACGCGTGCGCTGATGACATTCAGCCGCAGCGTGCCGACGCACAGGCGGCGGGTGGATCTGCGCGACGTTCTTCGGGATTCCGTGCGGATGCTGGCCCGCACGCTCCCGGCCTCCATCGAATTGGCGGTGGACTCGTGCGAGCCACCCCAATGGGTTCTGGCGGACCGAACGCAACTGCACCAGGTGATCCTGAACCTGGCGCTGAACGCCCGCGACGCCATGCCGCAGGGGGGCCGGCTGACTCTTCAGGTCGGCCCCGCCTCGACCGACGACCTGCGGGCGCTGCCGGACGATGGGCGCGCCCGCACGGATTGGGTTTGTCTGCTCGTCCGTGACACGGGCCCCGGAATCCCGAAGGATCTGATGCCGCGCGTGTTTGAACCCTTCTTCACCACCAAGCCGCGAGAGCAGGGCACCGGACTGGGCCTTTCGGTGGTCCACGGCATCATCCGCGAGCACCGCGGGAGCGTTCGCATCCATTCGGAGCCGGGCGAGGGGACCGAGTTCCGCGTTCTTCTGCCGTTGAGCACGGCGCTCGAACCGAAGACCCCGGAACCGGCGTCGGTTCCCCCGATCTGCGTAGACGGCGCTTCGGTTCTTCTGGTTGAAGACAATAGACCGTTGCGCCGTGTCATCACATCCGTTCTGCGGAATCGGGGTTTCCGGGTGATTCAGGCGGAAGACGGAGCCGCGGCGCTGGCCGCTTACGACCAGCACGGAGCCGACCTGCACGCCCTGATTCTGGACATCGACCTGCCCCGGGTCAGTGGCCGGTCGTGCCTGCGAGAGATTCGTTCCAAGGGATGCCGCACGCCGGCCGTTCTGATCACCGCCATCCCGGATGCCCAGTGGAACGCGTCGGACGACCCGGACACGCGGTTGCTGCGTAAGCCGTTTCGAATGGACGAACTGGCCGAGGTAGTCTGTGCCGCGCTGCAGTCCAAACCAACGCCAATAGTGGAGGTTCCGGTATGAGTCTGGCCACCACCATCCTGCTTGTCGACGACCAGAACCTGCTGCGCGAAGCCTTGGCATTGCGCTTGTCCCAGGAGCCTGGTTTGTCCATTGTGGCGACGGCCGGTGACGCGGATGCCGCCGTCCGCGAAGCGGAAATTCACCAGCCGCACGTCGTGCTCATGGACATCGACATGCCCGGACGATGCTGCTTCGACGCGGCCCGGGCAATTGCGGCCGTCAGCCCCCAAACGGCCGTCGTGTTCGTCAGCGCGTTTTGCCACGATCGATATATCGAGGCAGCCCTGGCCGTCGGTGCCGCGGGATATCTGACCAAGGACGAGTCACCGGGGATGCTGATCGCGGCCATTCATGCCGCGCGGTCGGGCTCCGCATATTACTCGCCGGAGGTGGCCGCCCGTATCGTTGCGGATAGCGCCGGGCTGCGTCTGTCCCAACCCGCCAACGCACGGGTGTCCACTCTGACGCCGCGCGAGTTGGAAATCCTGCGGTACATCGCTCGCGGCATGTCGCGCAAAGAGATCGCGCGATTGCGACAGGTCAGTGAGAAAACGGTCGTCAACCATACCACAAACCTGATGAACAAGCTGAACATTCACGATCGAGTGCACCTGGCTCGCTATGCGATCCGCGAGGGACTGGCCTCGGCCTGAATCGGCGCGGAGCAACGTGGGCACCCGCGCGAAAGGTCAGCTGCATCAAGTGCCACTGATTCTCGGGTTATGGGTGGACGTCGACTGCATCAGCGAACCCCCACCCCTTCGATTTCGTTCACTGTTTTTTTGTTCGGTCTCCAGATTACGCTCGACATGGAAGCCGCCGGCTGATAATCTGGTCTGCGGATAACGGCGCACAGCGGCAGACGCGCGTGTGCGCCGTGACTGCGAAGGCGGCCGCAGCGGCTCCATATCAGAATGCATGCACGGACTCGACCACGCCGCGCGGCGTCTTCGACCTCAACCGTGCAAAAGGATTGGCGTGTCGCGCGCGGAAACACAGATTCGCAAAAGACGTCGATGGTCAAGAAAAAAACCAGCGCCCGACCGAGTGACTCCGGTGTATCGCGCCGGCCGTTGCGGTTCTCCGAGAGCATCTACCGGGCCGTGTTTGAGACGACGGGCTCGGCCACGATGATTGTCGAGGAAGACCTGACCGTCTTGCTGGCCAACGAACAGTTCGCCCGATTGATCGGGCGGCCGCGCGAGGAATTGGAAGGGCGGGTGCTGCCGACGGGGTTCATCGCGCCCGAGCACCGGGAGCGGATGGTGCAATACCACCGGGCCCGTCGAGACGATCCCGATTCAGTGCCGGGCGCGTATGAGGCCCAGGTGATCGACGGGTCTGGTGAGCGACGTGACGTGCTGATCATGGCACGGCTGATTCGGGGTACGAAACGCAGCGTGGTTTCGTTTTCCGACATCACGGAGCTGAAGCGAGCGCAAGCCGCACACGAAACGAGCAGGATCCGCTATCGCGAGTTGTTCACCAACATGACCAACGGGGTGGCGGTGTATGAGGCTGTTGACGACGGAGAGGACTTCCTCCTGATCGATATGAACGACGCCGGGTTGGCCATCAGCCGCGCAAACCATCTTGTGGTAGGCATGAGAGTGACCGAGGCCTTCCCGGGCATTCGGCGGATGGGGCTTCTGGAGGTGCTCCAGCGGGTCTGGCGGACGGGCGAACCCGAGCATCTGTCGGAGGTGCCCTACCAGGACAGTCGTGGTCTCGATTGGTTTGAGAACCTAGTGTACAAGCTGCCCTCCGGCGAGATTGTCGCCATTTATGAGAACGTCACACAGCGCAAGCAGGATGAAGAGACCCGCTTTCGTCTGCAAGAGCAGCTCCACCAGTTCCGCAGGCTCCAGGCGGTCGGTCAGTTGGCAGCCGGTGTGGCCCATGACTTCAACAACCTGATCACGGTAATGCTGGGCGGCGTGGAACAGCTCAAACCCGCGCTGGCCGGGAATCCCCCGTTGGCCGCCGCGCTTCGGTCCATCGAGCAGGCCGCGACGGAGGCGGAAGGCGTCACCCGTTCGTTGATGAACCTCGGCCGCGAAGCCCCGGCGGAACGCAGAATTATTGACGTTCGCGGGGTGCTGACGGAGGCGGAACCACTGCTGAGCCGTGCCGTCTCGGCATCGGTGACGTTGCGGATCGAAGTCGCAGGGGAGTCTCCGCTGTGGGTCCGGTCTGACTCCACGCAGTTGCAGCAGGTCCTGCTGAACCTGGCCGTCAACGCGCGTGACGCGATGCCGTACGGCGGAACGCTGACCATCCGCGCGGACGAAGTGGCTGCGGACGTGCCGGCCAGCCTGGAACTCTCCTGCGCGTCGGCGGATCGCTACGTGCGCATTGCCGTACAGGATACGGGCGCCGGTATCGCGCCGCACGTCCGTGAACGCCTGTTCGAACCCTTCTTCACCACCAAGGCGCGAGGCCGCGGCACCGGGCTGGGGCTGGCCATCGTGCATGGAATCATTCAGAGCGATGGCGGCGCGATAGCCGTTCAATCCGAAGTAGGCCGGGGAACCACGATCACGGTGTTCCTGCCGGCGCGAAGACCGCCCGAATCGCCCGACGAGGCCTGACAGGCCCGGCCCGCTCCGGCTGCCCGCGGCGAGCCGATCCCGCGGCCGACCATGGGAATCCCGTCCTCGCTTCTGTGGGCAACACGGGCACATTTATCGGATGCATCCACCGTAGTTGCCATTTTTATTTGCTAAGCCTAGGTCACCCTGCCACCGATACGACAGTCACGAGTTGCGTGCAGTGTCAACGACTCACCCTGCCGTAAAACAATCCGAGTCGATCGGCGTTTCACGCGGCACCGCACAGTTGCGGAGAGGACCGACATGAGGTCGGCATATCGCGCCCTCCCGCCGGGATTTCTTCAGTGGCATCCAGTTGGGAGGATAGCACCGCATGTTCAAGCAAATGAAGCTCTCGTCGAAGATGGCCATGGGGTTCGGAGCGCTGGTCGTCGTGACCGCGATTCTCGGGGTTTTCACCTGGCGTGTCGCCGGGCGGGCAGAACCGGCCAGGAGCGGGCGGGTGAAAACCGGCCATCTTGAGGAGTGGGTGATTTGCCGTAATGGCTTCCTGCGCCCCGTGTGGGCAGGAGGCCCGAATGGCAAATCACC
>JBPOIK010000049.1:0-32163 GCA_052034525.1 Planctomycetota bacterium | reverse complement strand
GGGCACGGAACGCCAGCGGCTCCGGTCGTGCCGAGACGCCCGCGAGGCGTCGAAGATGTACGTCTGGACTCAGATCGTTCTGTTCGCCATGCTGGCGGTCCTGTCGCTTCCGGCGCTGGGCGCGATGGTCCGTTGGCCGGGGCTTCACGACGGCACGATCAACAAGGAACTGGCGTACGGGATGCTCCTGGCGCGCTATCTGCCGCCGGGGCTGCTGGGGCTGGCCCTGGTCGCCCTGTTCGCCTCGGTCATGTCCACGGTGGATGCCCATATGAGCTTCGCCGGGCAGGTGTTCGTCAATGACGTATACCGCCGCATGATCAACCCTTCCGCCTCGCCGGGCGCCAGCATGATCGCCGGAAAGGCAACTATGTGTGTCATCATGGGCCTGGCGATCCTGGTCGCCGTCGTAGCCGAGAACGTGATCGACATCTCCCTGTTCATGCTGGGTTTCACGGCCTCCGAGATGACCGCGAACTGGGGCCAGTGGTGGTGGTGGCGATTCAACGGCAAGGCCCGCATCACAGCCTCCCTGGGCGGACCGCTGATCTTCCTGTTCAACCAGTTCGTGGTGTTCAAGCGGTGGATTCACGCGGGGACGGCCACGGACTATGTCGTCGTTCTTTCGTCCATGGCGCTGACATGCCTGCTCTGGATCGTCGTGGCCCTGACCACCCGGCCCGACCCGGAGGACACGCTCGTGGAATTCTACCGGCGATCGCGCCCGCCGGGCTGGTGGGGGCCGATCGCCCGCCGCGCCGGCGTCCGGGAGACCGGCCGCGCGTTCCTCCTCCGCGGCCTGGGGGTGGCGGTATTGGGGATGACGGCCGTTGCCGCCGGCACCATCGCCTTCTCCAGCCTCTACGTGGCTCGATGGTCGGTAGCGGCCGTCGCGGTCGCATTGTGCCTGCTCGCCGGGGTGGCGTTTCGCTGGAGCTTCCGGAAGGTGTCGGCCCGGATGAACGACATCGACGTGCCGGCCTGACCCCGTCGGCGCCACGATCCTGTCGCCTCGACCCCCATCGACGGAGGAGAACGGTTTGTCCGGAGGCCATCAGCCGGGTTGCGGACTCACCCGAATCATCGTCGCCCCGTGCGACGGCACCCGCACCTCGAAACCCGTGCCATGAACGCCACAATCCGCGCGCTGCCACAGATCGCGCACCGAGGCCGGCGAAAGCAGCCCCAGCGCCGACCACTCCACACGAATCATCTGTGTTTCCCGGTCGTGCAGATTGAACAGCCCGACGGCCAGCGACCCGTCCTCCAGCGGCCGGGCCCAGATCTCCGCCGGGCCCGAAACCACCTGCACGGCCTGTCGCCCGAGCGGATCCTGATGCACCGCCAGCACCTCGTCGTTGGTCAACAGACTCAACGTGAAATCATCCAGCCTCGTCAGATCGCAGCCCAGCAGAAGCGGCGCTGCCAGAAGACACCACAAGCTGATGTGTGTGCGCTGCTCGTCCGGGCTCAATCCCGTGGGATGCAACTGCGGCCCCCAGCCTACGTGGCCCACAACCAGCATGTCCGGATCGTTCCAATGACCCGGCCGGGCAAACGGCCGCCAGCGGTCCTGCGAGAAACCGATGTCCTCCACCCCCAGAAACCCGCTGTCCCGCAGTCGCCAGGTATCGCGAATGTCACTGGTCGTCCGCCAGCAATTCGCCAGGCGAGACCATTCGGCCGCCTGCTCGAATGGTGCGGTGTTCGAAAGACTGTAGACGATGTCACGCCCGCACCGCCGCAGCGCGTCGTGCATCCGCACGACTGAAGGCACGTCCCACGGCGCCCAGTCGTATTTGAGATAATCGATGCCCCATTCCGCCCATTCCCGGGCGTCCGCGTCCTCGAACGTCGTGTCGCCATGATGATGACCGCGCTGCCGGGCCTCCGGCGTCACCGGGCCGACCGGACCGCCCTCCGACCCGCCGGCATACCCCGCATACGACCGCACCCACGGCGTTGAATAAAGGCCGAGCTTGAGGCCCAGTCCATGCACATATTCCGCCAGTCCCTTCATGTCGGGGAATTTTTCGTTGGGTTGCAGGGCCCGGCGCGGTCCGCTGCGCACGCCCTGCCAGCCGTCGTCGATGTTGATGTAGGTCCAGCCGTGATCGGCCAGCCCGGACGCAACCATCGCGTCCGCCGCCTGACGAACCTTCGTGGCATCCACCGAGTCCGCCCAGCAGTTCCAACTGTTCCAGCCCATCGGCGGGGTCAGGGCGATGGTCTGGCCGACTTCGATTCGCAGAGGGGCCTCATCGCTGCCGGCGGGGTTCGAGACCGCCACACGCACCCAGTACGAGCCGGGCTCTGCAACAGACCCGGTCAGCAGCCCGGTCTGCGGATTCAGCGTCAGGCCGGACGGCAGACCTTCCGTCTGGAATCGGCGCGGCGCCGTACCCACGGCACGCAGAGCATGAAGCACCGGCGAGCCCGGGCGAACGCCGAAAACGCGGGGACCGGTCAGCCGCGGCGCGAGGTGTTCCGAGTTGGACACGACGAAACCCTCCCAGAATGAAACGCGGCGCGCTCGGCCACGTGCCGAACGCCGTCTCCTTAGTTCATACCGCAGGCCGCCGCGATCCGCCATCGTCTTGCGTGCGCCAGGCGGCTGATTTACAATGCCCGGCTCACCGGGAATGGCTTGGACGGCTGATTACGACGTCCTGCGTCGTTGGGCGTGCGCCTTGCCGGCGGCGACGGACGATGAAGGGGCTGCATTATGAGCAACCTCGATGCATTCTGTGTGCGCGGCAGGACCGCCCTGCTCACCGGCGCGGGTGGCATACTGGGCGCCGTGTTCGCACGTGCCCTCGCCGAGGCCGGGGCCCGCGTGTGGGTGACGGACTTGCGCGAGCAGGCCGCCCGGGAAGTGGCCGCCCGCCTGCAAAGCGACGGACTGGACGCACACGCCCGGGCGGCCGACGTGCTGGACCGCCAGGCCCTTGAAACCACGGCGGCCGCCGTCGGCCCCATCGACATTCTGGTCAACGCGGCCGGCGGCAACCTGCCGGACGCCACGACGTCTTGCGAGCGGTCCTTTTTCGACATTCCCCTGGACGCGATCCAGAAGGCCATCGCCCTGAACCTGTACGGCGGCGCGCTGCTGCCGGCGCAGGTATTCGGACGAATGCTGGCGGACCGGCCCGAGGGGGGCGTGATTCTGAACATCACGTCCATGAGCGCCATCCGGCCACTCACCCGCATCGCCGGCTATTCAGTCGCCAAGGCGGCGGTGAGCAACTTCACCCAGTGGCTGGCCGTTCATATGGCGCAGGAATACAACCCGCGGGTCCGCGTCAACGCGATCGCTCCGGGATTCTTTCTGACGGATCAGAACCGCTACCTTCTGACAGAGGCGCAGAGCGGGGCGCTGACCCCTCGCGGACAGGCCATCCTGGACCATACGCCCATGCGGCGGTTCGGACAGCCGCGGGATCTGGCGGGTGTCACGCTGTGGCTGTGTTCCGACGCCTCGGCGTTCGTGACAGGAATTGTCGTGCCGGTGGATGGAGGATTTTCCGCGTTCAGCGGCGTCTGAGCGCCGCGGGACGGTGCCGAGGATCGGGAGAAATCATGTCGGACGCTCACACACAACGTCTTTCCGCGTTCCGCCGGGCGCACGAGTTCTTCATCGGAATCGACTCGGACGGCTGCGTTTTCGACACAATGGAAATCAAGCACAAGGAGTGCTTCATTCCCAACACCATCCGGCATTTCGGGCTTCAGGCCGTCTCCAAATTCGCCCGAGACGCCGCGGAGTTCGTAAATCTCTATTCCATCTGGCGGGGCGTCAACCGATTCCCCGCGCTGACCCGGACGCTGGATCTGCTCGAAGAGCACCCCGCGGTTCGGCAGCGCCGGGTCACGATCCCGCGACTGACGGCGTTGCGCGAATGGCTGGCCGGCGAACCGAAACCGGCCAACCCCTCGCTGGAGACCGCCGCTCGCGCCGCCCGCAACGGGCCCGCCGAGGAACTCTCCGCCGTGCTCGCCTGGAGCGTGGCCGTCAATGACGCCATTCGCGACATGGTCCGCGGCGTGCCGCCGTTTCCGCACGTGGGGGAATGCCTGGAACTCGCCGTCCCGCGGGCGGACATTGTCGTGGTCTCCGCCACGCCCGCGGCGGCCCTGGAGCAGGAGTGGACCGAGCACGACATCGCCCGTTACACGGCGGTTATCGCCGGGCAGGAGATGGGTACGAAGGCGGACCACCTGCGGATCGCCGCCGCCGGTCAGTTCCCGCCGCACAACGTGCTGATGGTGGGGGACGCACCGGGCGACCGGAAGGCTGCCCAGGCAAACGGGTTCCTGTTTTTCCCGATCAACCCCGGCGCGGAAGCGGAGTCGTGGGACCGTTTCCGCCATGAGGGCCTCGAACGTTTCTTCACCGGTCGCTATGCCGGGGCGTACGAGGCGGAACGAATCCGCGAATTCGAGGCCCTGCTGCCCGACACCCCGCCCTGGAGCCGCTGAGGAGCTTCGTCGGATCGCGTTATGGACCACTTCGCCGAAGGATCGCCGAATGCCGTGATCGACGACGGCCGGGCCGTCGCCCTGCTGCACTCATTGGCCGACCGGCTCGGCCGGCCGCGCCGCGTGCTGATCGTGCCGCCCGATGCCACGCGGCTGCATTCCGGTGCCGGGATGCTGACGTCCGTGCTCTACCGCCGCCTGATCGACACGGCCGAACTGGAAATCCTGCCGGCCCTGGGCACCCACACGGCGATGACCGCGGAGCAACGGGCCGTCATGTTTCCGGATCTGCCGGCGTCGGCGTTCCGCACCCATGACTGGCGCCACGATCTGGTCCGACTGGGCGAGGTGCCCGCGACATTCATCCGAGAGGCCAGCGAAGGCCGCGTGGACTATCCGGTATCGTGCGAGGTGAATCGCCGCCTGGTAGAGGGCCGCTGGGACGCCATCATCTCGATCGGCCAGGTCGTGCCGCACGAAGTCGTGGGCATCGCCAACCACAACAAAAACATCCTGGTGGGCCTTGGCGGCCCGGATACCATTCACAAAACGCATTTCCTCGGCGCGGTCCACGGCATGGAACGGATGATGGGCCGTACCGCCTCGCCGGTGCGCGACGTGTTGAACTACATGGCGCAGCGATTCCTCCGCGACCTGCCCATCACATATGTCCTGACGGTCCGCGCGCCGGACCCCGCCGGCGGGATGGTGACCCGCGGGCTGTACGCCGGTGACGACGAGTCATGCTTCCTTGCCGCGGCCGATCTGTGCCGACGCGTCAACATCGACCAACTGGCCGCCCCGCTGCGCCGCGTGGTCGTGTGGCTCGATCCGCTGGAATACCACTCCACCTGGCTGGGCAACAAGGCGATCTACCGCACGCGCATGGCGTTGGCCGACGGCGGCGAACTGATCATCCTCGCCCCCGGGGTGCGGGAATTCGGCGAAGACCCCGCCATCGACCGGCTGATCCGGCGGTTCGGCTATCGCGGCACGCCCCACACGCTGCGAATGGCGGCCGAGCATCCGGAACTGGCCGCGAACCTCTCCGCCGCGGCACACCTGATCCACGGCTCGTCGGAAGGCCGGTTCCACATCCGCTACTGCCCGGGTGGACTGAGCCGGAACCAGATCGAAGGGGTGGGCTTCGCGTTCGGAGACCTGGACGTTCTGTGCGGGCGTTACAATCCGCGCCACCTGCGCAACGGCTTCAACACGCTGCCGGATGGAGAAGAAGTGTTTTTTATCTCGAACCCCGCGCTGGGGTTATGGGGTCTGCGGACCCGGTTTGAAGGATCGGCCTGATGCCTGGAAATGTTCTCATCGCCCAGTCCGGCGGCCCGTCCGCCGTCATCAACAACACGCTCCGCGGCGTTTTTGACGCCTGCCGCGAGCATCCGGACGTGTTCGGCCGCGTCTACGGCGGATGGCACGGAATTGAAGGCGTCTTGCGGGAGAGACTGCTGGATCTCTCCAGCCAGGATCCGCGGGAAATCGCCCTGCTGCGCTGCACCCCGGCCGCCGGGTCGATCGGAACGTGTCGCTACAAGCTGAAAGAAACCCAACCCGAGGACTTCGAACGGCTGCTCCAGGTCTTCCACGCTCACGATATCCGCTGGTTCTTCTATATCGGCGGCAACGATTCCATGGACACCGCGCTGAAGGTCAGCCGACTGGCCGAGAAGCGCGGCCTGGATCTCGTGGCGGTCGGCGGCCCGAAGACCATCGACAACGACGTGGGCGACGCGGAGTTCCGGCTCATCGACCACACGCCCGGCTACGGCAGCACCGCCCGCTACCTGGCCCAGTACATCCTGAACGCCAACGAGGAGAACGCCGGCTCCTGCCCCGCCGACCCCGTGCTCGTCATCCAGGCCATGGGACGGCGGATCGGCTTCATCCCGGCCGCCGCTCGACTGGCCGATCCCGATCGACAGATGCCGCTGCTGATCTTTCTGGCCGAGTCCGGCCTGTGCCTTGCGGACCTCCTCGACCGCGTCGTGGAGACTCTGGAGAAACACGGCCGGTGCATCCTGGTGGTGAGCGAGGGCTTCAACGCGGGTTCGCTGGGCGACGTCAAAGACGCCTTCGGCCACACGTCGTTCGGATCCTCGCAGTCGTCCGTGGCGCAGATCGTGACAAATACCATCAACGCCCGCGCGCTGCCCGTGCCCGGCAAGGCCCGCTACCAGATTCCCGGCACGGACCAGCGAAACGCCGCGATCTACGCATCCGTGGTGGACCTGGAAGAGGCCTATCAGGTGGGTCGGCAGTGCGTCGCCATCGCCCGCCGCGACGGCAACGGCTGGATGGGCACGATTCTCCGCGAGCCGGGCGAAGCGTATCGCGTACGATACGACAAAGTGCCCTTGGAGCAGGTGGCGAACTCCGAACGCACGTTCCCGGCCCATTGGATCACGCCGGACGCGTGCGACGTGACGGACGATTTCGTACGATACGCCCGGCCGCTGATCGGCAGCGCCTGGCCGGACGTTCCGTTGGAAAACGGGCTGCAGCGGTTTGCCCGGCTGAAACCCGTTTTTGCCGAACCGGTCTGTGCGGCCTACGTGCCGCAGGCGTTGCGCAAGTGAACAAACACCCCACAGAAGGAACAACTGAATGTCCAATGCAGATATCGGGCTGATCGGCCTGGCGGTCATGGGCGAGAACCTGGTGCTGAACATGGAAAGCCGCGGATTCACGGTCGCGGTCTTCAACCGCACCACGTCCAGGGTGGATGATTTCGTCAACGGACGGGGCCGGGGCCTCAAGATCGTCGGCACGCATTCGCTCGTCGAGCTCTGCGCCGCTCTGAAACGCCCGCGAAAAGTCATGCTGATGGTCAAGGCGGGCGCGCCCGTCGACCAGTTCATCGAACAGCTCCTGCCCCTGCTCGATGAGGGTGACATCATCATCGACGGCGGAAACTCGCACTATCCCGACACGAACCGACGCACCGAACACGTGGAACGCCACGGCAAGCTGTACATCGGCACCGGCGTCTCCGGCGGCGAGGAAGGCGCGCTGCGCGGACCCTCCATCATGCCGGGCGGGTCGCCCAAGGCCTGGCCGCAGGTCCGCCCGATCTTCCAGGCCATCGCCGCCCGCACGGACGACGGCACTCCCTGCTGCGACTGGGTCGGCCAGGCCGGGGCCGGGCATTTCGTGAAGATGGTGCACAACGGGATCGAGTACGGTGACATGCAGATGATCTGCGAGGCCTACCACCTGCTGCGGGAGGGGCTGGGCCTGTCGCTGGACGAGCTGCGCGACGTGTTTGACCAGTGGAACCGCGGAGAGCTGGATTCGTATCTCATCGAGATCACGCGCGACATTCTCGGCTACCGGGAGAACGGACAGGCCGTGCTGGATCTGGTCCTCGACGCCGCCGGTCAGAAGGGCACCGGCAAGTGGACGGCCGAGGCCGCCCTGGACGTGGGTCAACCCCTGACACTCATCGGTGAAGCCGTTTTTGCCCGCTGCCTGTCCGCCCTGAAGGACGAGCGCGTGGCGGCCGCAAAAGTGCTGCCCGGACCGGCCGATCGCTTTCAGGGCGACCGAGCCGCGTTTGTCGAAGACGTCCGCCAGGCGCTATATGCCTCCAAAATCGTCAGCTACGCCCAGGGATACCAGCTCATGCGGGCGGTGGCGAACGTGCAGAACTGGGACCTGAACTACGGCGGCATCGCGCTCATGTGGCGCGGCGGCTGCATCATCCGGTCCGTGTTCCTGGGCGACATCAAGAAGGCGTATGACCGCGATCCACAACTGGTGAACCTGCTGCTGGACCCCTTCTTCCGCGATGCGGTCCGCAAGGCTCTGCCGGCCTGGCGCCGCGTGCTGGTGACCGCCATCACCCTGGGCATCCCGATGCCCGCCACCAGCGCCGCCCTGGCCTATTACGACGGCTATCGCAGCGAACGACTGCCGGCCAATCTCCTCCAGGCTCAACGGGATTATTTCGGGGCGCATACGTACGAACGGGTGGACCGGCCCCGCGGACAGTTCTTCCACACCAACTGGACCGGTCGGGGAGGCGAAACGGCCTCCACCTCGTATATTGTCTGAGCCGCGGGCCGCCCGGCGCCACGCATCGGCCGGGGCCCGCGCACACGAGGATCCGGACGACGCCACGGCGTCCGCATCCGGCAGCTCCTCGAAAGGAAACGCCATGCATTCGGACCGAATTCGGAGCCTCCGGGATCGATACCGCTCCGCCCTGCTCGACGACGTCGTGCCGGTCTGGATGGAGCACGGGGTCGACCACGAGTACGGAGGGTTCTTTACGTGTCTGGAGCGCACCGGCTCGGTTTTTTCCACGGACAAGCCGGTGTGGTTCGCGGGTCGGACCACCTGGCTCTACGCCACCCTGTACCATTGTGTGGAGCCGCGGCCGCAATGGCTGGAACTGGCCCGCCACGGGTTCACGTTTTCGGAACGACACTGTTTCGCTCCGGACGGGAAGATGTACTTCAGCGTCACCCGCGAGGGCAAACCGCTGCAGATGCGGCGGCACGCGTACAGCGAGGTCTTCGCCACCCTCGCCTACGCGGCCCTGGCCCGGACCACGGGCGACGATGCCGTCCGCAGGCGAGCGGTGGACGTGTTCAACTCGTTTTGCCGATACCAGACCACCCCCGGCCTGTTGCCGCCGAAAATCGACCCCCAGACCCGGCCGGCCAAATCGCTCTCGCCGCGGATGTGCCTCATCAGCATGGCCGATGCCCTGCTGCGCGTCGACGACGACCCGCGATATGAGACCCTGATCGACTCGGCGATCGAGGAGTTGTTCCGCGACTTCATCCGGCCGGAAGACGCCGTTGTGCTCGAGACAGTGACCCCCGAGGGCCGCCGCCTCGACACTCCCGCGGGACGCGTCATGAATCCGGGGCACGCCATTGAAACCGCCTGGTTCATCCTGGAGGTGGCCCGGCGACGCGGCAACCAAGATCTGATCCGCCGCATCCTGCCCGTTCTCGATTGGTCCTTCGAACGCGGCTGGGATCCCGAGCACGGAGGGCTTTTCTATTTCCTGGATGTCGCGGGAAAGCCCTCCCCGTACCTGGAACACGACATGAAGCTCTGGTGGCCGCACAGCGAGGCCCTGTACGCGAGCCTGCTGGCCTGGCACCTCACCGGCGAAAAAAAGTATTGGGATTGGTTCGACAAGGTCCACGAGTACACGTTCGCGCACTTCCCCGACCCCGAATACGGCGAGTGGTTCGGCTACCTGCGTCGCGACGGCAGCCCGTCCACCGATCTGAAAGGCAACATGTGGAAAGGCCCTTTCCACATCCCACGCGCGCTGTGCCTCTGCTGGGCGCTTCTGGACGAAATGACCGCACGGACGTCCGGTTCGTAGAAGCCGGTTCAAACCCGGCGGCAAGCATCGGCCCGTTGCCGGCTTCCACACCGAGCGGCCGCAAGACATGGGTGGTTTCAGGGAATCCAGCCGAATCCTGTGGAAGTCGTGGAAGCGAAGGCGGCGTATCCTGGGTGGTTGTTGAAGCCGCTCCCGCACAGGCGGACCGTCCCCCACCGGTTCGGTTCCTGTCTGATCGCCGGCCCCGCCATACGTCGATAGATCACGGCGAGAACGATCCGCATGACGCGGGCGGGTTCGCTTGTAGGTCGGCGTGACGGTGGAGTATGCTTCCCGCGGTCAGGCGGACCGTGCATCTATGGCCGATTCCGAATCGCGCAACCCGAACACGTCGGACGACGCATCGCTAATGACCCGGCTGCGCGACGGCGACCGCGCCGCGCTGGGCGAGCTCGTCCGCCGCCATCAGCGCCGCGTTCTGGACATCGCCGTGCGGACCCTCAGAGACCCCACGCTGGCCGAAGACATCGCCCAGGAGGTATTCTTGCGGGTCTGGCGATCTGCCGGGGACTACGCGCCCAGTGCCCGATTCACCACCTGGCTGTACCGAATCGTGGTCAACCTCTGCCTGGACGCCCGGAAGAAACGCCGGATCCTGCTCCAAGAAACCCCCGACCGGCCCGACCCCCAGCACACCCCCACTGAGGTGCTTCTGGACCACGCCGATCGGGCCGCCGTCATTCGTGCCGCTCTGGACGGGCTGCCCGAACGCCAGCGTGTCGCAGTTTTGCTACACAAATACACCGGCCTTTCGATGCGCCAAATCGCCGAGACCACCGGATGGAGCGAATCGGCGGTCGAATCGCTCCTGGTGCGGGCCTATGCGTCATTACGCCAGAAGCTCAGGGGCCTTGGCCCATAGGAGTTATCGGCCGCAGGATGTTGCGGCGTTTGTCGTTAAACCAAGTGAGGGAGTTGTCCATGCAATGCCCAACCACAGCAGACCTGCTTCGGTGCGTGTCCGGCGAGGCCGGGCCCGATGAGGCCGCCGCCATCCACGGGCATTTGGCGGACTGCCCGGCCTGTGCCGACGCGATCGCGGCCCTGCGCCAAACGTGGGCCGCGCTGGATGCCTGGCAGCCGGAAACGACCGGGGCGGATATCTCCGGACGTGTCCTGAGAGCCGTCGAGATTGAGGCGGCGACACCGAAGCGTCACTACTGGCGGTGGCCGGCGCTCATGCGGGTGGCAGCCTCCGTCGCCATAGCGACCGGACTGGGCGTGGGGGCGGGTCGGCTCGTCTCTGGATCGCGGGCGTCGGACGGCGCGATCGCGATGGCCGACCGTACCGGCCACGATTTTCTGGATACGCTGACATCGGCCTTCGCGGCCACCGATTCCGCCACGGGAATTTCCCTGCATTTTGAGCAGGGTTCCGACCAGGAAGGACGGTAGCGCATCATGGTTTCCAAAGCGGGAATTACTCTGATGGCGGTGGCTGTCCTGGTTTTCGCCGGCGCCTTCCTGACGACGGTCGCGAAAACGCCGAAGGTTCCGGCAGACACTCCGTTGCCCCCGCTGGCTCGCTGGCTGGGCGTAGATGCGGAGACCGCCGCGGTCATTCACGCGCAGGATCCGGCGTTCACGCAAGACGTGGCGACACTGCGACATGAGCTGGATGCCGCCCGTGCCGAGTTGGCGGAGCTTTTTGAGACTATCTCCGCTTCAGACGAGCAGATCCGCGCGGCGGTTGATGCCAGCATCAGCGCGCACAACAAGCTGGAACGCCGTGTTTCAGAATACCTGATCGCGGTGCGGAAACACTTGTCATCCGATCAGCAGAAGAGACTCTTCGCGCTCTGTGCGAACGAAATCCGCGAGTGCCGAGAGCGCTGCAGGCAATCCGGCTGCGGAGCCGGCATTCGATCCGAGAACTCATGCACACTCACCTGTCCTGCCAAACAATCAGTCCACCCATCGTCTGTGCCGTGCCGTTCCGAGGGCGACGCGGTGGGGCCACACCGCGGTGAAACCGACGACTGAGCCAACAGAAAAGCACGGTGCCTCCGGATCGCACTTTGTACGGGCGGCGTTCGGATGTTTGGCTGTAACTTTATTATTTACACTGTTGCTTCTTTTTTGTCAGCATTGGCAGACCGATTTCCAGGATTTTCCTCTTCCGTAGTTACGGGACCTTCTTGACTTCCATCGCGCATTTCCGGTATAAAATGCATGGTGTGGGTTAGAGGCGAGTCGCAGGGACCGCCTTTGGGAGAGAGACAGGCACCGTGTGAAGGGTTGGGAAGTGCTCTTGGCTTGAACCCAAGAAGGAGGAAACAGCGATGCGACTCATGTTGGCAGTTCTTCTTTTCGCGGCGGCTCCGCTGTTCGCGGATCCGCTCGTCATTAACACGAGCTTTAACGACACAGGTGCAGGCGCGGCTCAGTCGTATGTGCATGACGATGCCGATCCCTTTGCCGGCTGGGTGACCGTCAATGTCACCAACAACGGTACCGAGGCATGGGGTGATTTCCACTTCGAGATTTACGACCCGATGGGCAATCAGGACATTTCGAACGTGGACTTCCTGGTCGATCCGCCGTATGAGCCGATGAGCACCCAGAGCCCGTTGACCTGGGTGGTTGACAATGTGTCCGTCGGCGCCAAGCTGGATCTGTACTATTATGGCGATCCGGTCAACCCGGGTGACTCGGCCACTTTCGAGGTGTATACCTCGAACCCGGATCAGCTTTCGTTCTTCGGCGTGATGGTCTATCCGACCCCGATCCCCGAGCCGGCGAGCCTCCTGTTGTTCGGCTTGGGCGCGGCCCTGGCCCTGCGCCGGCGCTAGTCGGTAACGCCGAACCCCCTTCTCCAAGAAGCCTTCGCGGGCGAACCGAGACGGTTCGCCCGCTTCCTTTGCGCGGTGCACGAGATGCGGCTGAGTCAGACTCCCTGCCTTCTGTGACGGCCTCCATTCGCACCCGCTTGCCAAGAGCTGCCACGGGTGTTGACGCACGCACAGTGTCTGCGTCTTCCGCCACGGATCGGGGGGCCTCAAGTCTGACGGCCACGCTCCCGCGGGAGCGGCCGGCGGCGAGCGGCTCCACACCTTCGCCTTCCCAGTGGCCCCCAAAGGCCTTTTTCTGGGACGCACGGTTATCTGCTGAGAGAATGGGCATGATGTGCGGCGCTCGGCTGGCATTTGCACACGTTGAATTGTACTTCCCTTGGGGCAGGCATCAGTCGACGGCTCTGCCGCCGGATGAAAGGGTCCGATATGCACGCGACGGCAAAGAACACGGTACAATCAGGCAGTTCGAAGACGTTGGACAAATCGACGGTTACGGCTACTGCCATGCCGCAGGCAGACTCCGCACCCCAGGTTCCCGTTACGCACGGAATCCGCCACGCAGAAGCCTCGGCGACTCTTCCCGGAGGACCGGTTGCTTCCTCCCCGGCCATGGCCGCGCCGCCGCCGAACATGGCCGAAGTGCTTGGCAATCGACGCACCCATCGGCGGTATCCGTTTGAGGTTCGCATCCGGGTGAGGATTCTGGAAGGACCGGGCTGGGCGGAACAGCCGCGCGAGATTCCGGCCGACGCGCTGGACGTGTCACAGGGCGGACTGAGTTTCCTGCACGACCAGCCGGTTTCCATCGGTGCCCGTGTGGTGGTTGACGTGACGAGCGCCGCCAGCCGACGAAAACTCTACGGCGTGGTGCGAAACTGCGTCTTCCTCCGCGATCAATCGCATCGGGTGGGAGTTCAGTTCGTGACGCGCGCGACTCCGGTGCCCAACCGCGCCGGACGATACCGCGCCTGGTGACGTCCGGCGCGTTGACAGGCCCGAGTACCCAAGCCTCTCAAAGCGCCGGGAACCTATCGAGACACCATGCCTGAATCGCGTTGCCGTGCGTCCGCCATCTGCAACAGCGATCCCGCAACGGTTGGGACGACCAGCAGAAACGGCAGAAAGAAACCGTAGCTCACCGAGATGGAACGGAAAAAACCCCACAACGACGGCATGTCCGATATGAATACGATCGCCCCGGAGATCAGCAGAACCGCCCCCTCAAACGCGGTGATGATCGCAATCACCGGTCGCAGGTAGATGAACGACAACGCGGTGCATGCCGCGAAAACCACCCCCACGGCAATCCACATCGGCAGAGGAGGCAAATGGGTGGCCGTCAACGTCGTATGCGCAATCGCCGCGCTGATCAGGCCCCCCAGCACCGCAATGGAATAGTTCGCCGGCGGCAACGAAGCTGTGCCCAACAGCGCGGCCCCCACGATGCAATACATCAGCGAGTTGCCCTGCGGGCCCGCCACGAGAACG
Source organism: Planctomycetota bacterium (assembly GCA_052034525.1). Lineage (GTDB taxonomy): Bacteria > Planctomycetota > Phycisphaerae > UBA1845 > UBA1845 > JAFGJQ01. The sequence continues at coordinate 18,018 of JBPOIK010000049.1, read as the reverse complement.
CCGATCACCCCCCCGATGATCCCGAAAGTGGCCACCACCGCCGCTTTCCACAGGCGCCATCCCGCGATGGCCATCATGAATCCGACGGCGCAGAGCGGGACACCCAGAAGCATGTCCGATCGTTGCAGAAACGTAACCCACTGATCGATGGAGGTGATCACAACGATGCTCCCGGTCGGCGAGGCGTTGTCACAAGTACCAGGTTTCCGCTACTCAGCGGCGGGAGCGGGCTCGACCCTGGCCGGACGGCGCGTCAGCAGACTCTGCAGAATCAATGACGCGACGAAAAACCCCAGGATGGCCAGGTCAACCTCTCGACCGTGCTCGGGCAACCCCTCGATGGCCCGCGGCCAGTAACTCTTGGCCGCCAGCCCCAGGGCGGTCGTCACCAGCACCGTCCCGACGATGGCCGTGGAAAGCACCAGCGTGAATCGAGCCGCCAGCAGCCCGATCAGCAGGCCGAACGCGCCGGCCCCCGCCGCCGTCAGCAGCAGGTACTTCTCCACATCGGCATCCTGAGCGAGCAGGTGTGCCCGGAAATCCGTGCCAAGCTGCCGGAGGATTTCCGTCGCCGGACGTGACTCGGCGGGAACGTCCGGTATTGTGAACTCCGCCACCGTCTGTGTCGCCGCGGTTGGGAAGGTCTTCACGTGGGGCAGCACATGAGCGGACCCGTAGATGCCGATCGCGACGGCCGCCGCCAGAACCGCGGCGGCAACGCCCACCCACAGCCGGAAAAGCAGCAGCCCGACGACACCGCAGAGCACGGCGCAGATGACGATGGTGGCCGACTGCGGCACGTTCAACAGGCCGCCATATCGGACGGCCAGCCAAGCCCCGGCTCCCGTAAGCCCGAGCGTCACGACGGGTCGCGCCAGTTTCGCGCCGAGCGTGCTGATCAGCACGCCCAGCACGAGCAGCGACGCCATGATCACATCGCCGTCGGGTAACGCGCCGGTCGGAACGTGCTGCCGGATGAACTGCGAAGCCGGAGTAACCAGATCAACGATCTGCTCGATCATGGCAGTGCCTCCCATCTGGGATTCGAGCGGCGTCGAGCGTTATTTGGACTCCGCGCGTCTGGTGGCCGCGAATTCCCATCCGTGGTTGGCCGGAGGGGAGGGTCCGGCGGCCTCGAGCCCGTGCTCGGCGCCCGCCGTCGGGGCATCCGGCCCCGGCCTGTATTATACCCCCGTTCAGGCAGGTGTGGTGAACTGATGCGGATGTGTGGAAATGTCGATGGTGCGGCGATCCGCATCCACCCGCCCTGACCGGCGGAAGTTTTCGCGCAGAATCGCGATTTTCTGGGCGATGGTGTTCTCTTCCAGTTCCTCGCCGGGGGCCGATCCCCAGATGATCGTCCCCCCGGTCCGGTCCGTGGCCAGTCGAATGTGGGCCTCCTCCCGATCTACCCGCCCGCCGTAGTTGTGGACCAGCACGCCGGTGATCTGACCGGCGAACGACTCGACGGCCAGTCGCGAGGCAACCGCCATCCCGGCGGCCAGGTCCGAAGCATCCCACTTCTCACCGGCCGGCGGCGGCGCCGCCGCGACTCCCTGAATCAGCATCAGGCCGCCGTCCTGCGCATACGTCCCCGGCAGGCGGACCATGTCCTGCGAAACCAGATACAGCAGTCCGTTGTACTGAACCAACGCGCCCGGCCGGCGATACTCGCAGTGAACCACCACCTGGCCGTCCGCATACTTCTGCACGCTTTCCACCTTCCGGACCCACGGATTGGCCTGTACGATCCGGCTGATGCTGCGGCAGAGATCCTGTTCGCTCCAGGGGGTTTGCGAGACGGCCATCAGGTCGGTGAGGATGTCTTGCTCCACACCCGGTGCGGCTCCGACGATCTGAATCACCGGCGGATGCCGGAATCGAGCGTGGCCCAGGGTGTATCGCTCGAGACGAAGCAGCCCCAGCCCGCCGCCCACCATGACGATGAACCCCGCCACAACCACCGTGGTCCACCTGAGAATGCGCCGGCGGACCTCCTTCGAGACGCGCAATCCGGGTGTCGTTTGTGCCGCTCGTTTCGTTCGGGTTTGTCTCCTCTTCCGCCTCGACATGAGTCAGACCGTCACCCTGTGTGCGCACGCTGCATGGTCAGATCCACGATCTGCTGGCAAAGGTCTTCAAACGACAGGCCGATCCGGGCCGCCGCCTTGGGCACCAGGGAGTGGTTGGTGAACCCCGGAATGGTGTTGATCTCCAGTATGGTCGGCTGGTGCGTGACCTGATCCACCATCCAGTCCACCCGGGCGAGGTCGCGGCAGCCCAGCGCGGCGACCGCCTCCACGCTCATGGCCTGGACGCTTTCGAGAAGACGAGCCGGCAAGTCAACGTCGAACAGATACTTCGTGTCATCGTCGATGTATTTGGCCTGATAGTCGTAGAATTCGCGCTTCGTACAGATCTGGCACACCGGCAAGGCGGTGCGGCCCAGGATTCCGACCGTCAGTTCGGGGCCTTCGATGTATTCCTCGACCAGCGCCTCACCATGCCGGCCCACCACCTGCTCGACGGCCTGCCGCAGGCCGCCCGCATGGCGGACGATGTGCGTGTCCACGCTGCTCCCAGAGCTGACCGGCTTGACCACGGCCGGCGTGCGCCAGCGCGAGACGACATGGTGAATACGAGCCGCAGTGGCCACGTCGAACGTCGGCGTCGGCAGATCGTGTTCGAGCAGCCGCAGCTTGGCGGCCACCTTGTTCATGGCCAGGGCCGAGGCGGTGGCGCCGGAACCGCAGAACACGATCCCGCGCTCCTCCAGAATCCGCTGAATGGTGCCGTCCTCGCCGAACGCGCCGTGCAGGGCGATAAAAACCATGTCGGCCGGAATGTCCAGGGCCGACAGATCCTCGGGGCCGATGTCGCGCAGCGTGACGCGATGGCCGCGTGCCCGCAGCGCCTCCGAAACGGCCTGTCCGCTGGCCAGGCTCACTTCCCGCTCGTCGCTGGGACCGCCGGACAGCACGGTGATGTTCCAGGTGATCACGCCGCCCGCGGGTGACGCGGCCGGAGGTCTTGTCTCAACTTGCACGGAGGCTTCCATCGGATCGACACTCCCTTGTCATACGAGGCTGGTTTGCCCGCTCGGCTCCCAGATTTCGATTTCCGTCTCAAGCTGGATGCCGAACTTCTTACGGACCGTGGACCGAATCTCCTCCACGAGCCGCAACACATCCGTCGCCGTGGCTCCTTCCTCGGCGACGATGAAATTGGCGTGCCGCTCGGACACGCGTGCCCGCCCGATCGAACGGCCTTTCAGACCCGCCTGGTCTATCAGGCGGCCCGCCGATTCACCCGGCGGGTTCCGGAAAACGCAACCGGCGCTGTTGGCCGCCAGCGGCTGGGCTTCCTTTTTCGCCCGCCAGTACTCCTGGAAGCGGGCCTGCAGGACGTCCGGATCCTCCGCGGTCAACTGGAACCGGGCCCAGACCACGATCGCTCCGCCCAGACGACTGCGGCGATACCCGAACCCCAGCCGCTCGCGCGACCAGGTCTCCACCTGTCCCGACGGCAGCACCACCCGGGCCTCGATCACGCTGGTCTGAATCTCGCCGTACCGGCCGCCCGCATTCATGCGCATGGCACCACCCACCGTGCCCGGGATGCCCGCCAGCCCCTCCAGGCCGGCCAGGCCCCGCCGCACACTGTCCTTCACGAACCGCATCAGCTCGGCGCCGGCTCCGGCCGTCGCGACGGTTCCGTCATACTCCACCCTGGTAAACGGCGGTTGCGTCAACCGCACCACCACGCCGTCCACGCCGGCATCACAGACCAGCAGGTTGGCACCACCGCCCAGAACGCGAAGCGGGATATTTCGTTCTCCGGCGCGCCGGACCAGATCGCTCAGGTGAGCTTCGTCGCGCGGGTGGACCACGCACGCCGCCGAGCCGCCCAGTCCGAACCAGGTCAGGCCGGCCAGCGGCACGTTCGTCTCAACGGGTCCGTCCGATGCGTTCAACCAGTCCATCCGCCACCTTCCACACGTCACCGGCGCCCATGGTCAACACCAGATCGCCCGGGCAGACGCGGCTTTCCAGATGCTCCGTAACCTGATCCAGACCTGGGATGTGCCAGGCCTCCTTCCCATGCGAGTGGATCCTGGCCACCAGGTCCGCCGAATTGACCGCCGCCCGGTCCTGCTCGGAATCCCGCGCCGCGAAAATGTCCGGCACCAGAACGATGTCCGCATCGTTGAACGATTCGGCGAACGTGTCAATGAGCACCCGCGTCCGCGAGTATTGATGCGGCTGAAAGACCACCCAGGTCCGCTTGGGGTTGTACCGATCGCGAACGGCCCGGATCGTGGCACGGATCTCGGTCGGGTGATGGGCGTAATCGTCCACCACTGTCACCCCAGACTCCTGTCCGCGCAGCGTCATCCGGCGCAGCACGCCTTCGTACGTCTCCAATGCTGCCACGATCGCCTCGGTGTCCGCGCCGCTCCGCACGGCCAGGGCGGTCGCCGCCAGGGCGTTCGTGACGTTGTGCTGTCCGGCCAGCGACAACCTGGCGTGCAGAACCAATCGTTCGCGGTACAGCACGTCAAACTCGTACCGGCCTTCATTAAGAGCCAGGTGGCACGCCCGCCACGTGGCCCCCTCCGTCAGGCCAAATGTCTCAATCGGCGCTTCGATATCCTGCGTCGCCCGCCGGGTGGCCTCGTCCGCGTGAGGGATGACGACCAGCCCGTCCGGGGGCACATTGGTGCAGAATGCGTTGAAAGCCTCGATCAGATCATCGATGTCCCGATAGTAATCCAGGTGATCGGCCTCAATGTTCAACACGGCGGCCAGGTGCGGGCAGAAGTGCAGAAACGACCGCCGGTACTCGCAGGCCTCCACGATCAGATGCGGGCCCGATCCCAGCCCCGACCGGCCTCCCAACTGGCGTGAATCCGCCCCCACGATGAAAGACGGATCCAAACCCGCCTGCCGGAAGATGTGCGCCGTCATTCCGGTCGTAGTGCTTTTGCCATGCGTTCCCGCCAGAGCCACGCCCGTTCGCGTTCCCATCAGCTCGCCCAGCAGACGAGCGTACGAAATGGTGGCGATCGAGAGCTCGCGTGCCCGGATCAACTCGGGATTGCTCGCGGGAATCGCGCCGCTGAAGACCACAAGCTCAATATCGGGCGTGATGTGCTCGCCCGCGTGTCCGGTCTGCACGGTAACGCCCGACGCGCTCAACAACTGCAGGTCTTCCGGCACGTTCATGTCCGAGCCGCTGACCTCCGCGCCAAGCCGATGCAGCAGAACCGCCGCTCCCTGCATTCCACAGCCGCCGATGCCGATGAAGTGCACGCGCCGCCGGTGAAACGGGTCTCGAGGAGAGACGAGCAGTTGTGGGCTTACGCCTTCTGTGCGCATTCGGATGAACCTCAAGCGACGAAAAACCCCGCTGACAACCCCATACAAGCATGCGGCGGCAGAGGATACACGGACGACCCGCACGCAGTGCCTGCTGTTCTCAGTATCGGGTCGCCCAAACCAATTCCTTAACCACGCGATGCGGCGACCGCTTCCGCAGCGTGGGCCAGTTCGAGAACCTTCTCGGCAATCACCTCCGCTGCGTCCGGTCGACCGAGACGCCGCGCCGCCTCAGCCATGCGAACCAGCGCCGCATCGTTGCCCATCAATTGTAATAGCTCCCGACTCAATACGGCAGCGTTTTCTCGGGCGTTCGCCCGATCCCGCACCACACACGCCGCGCCACGCTCCGTCAACACCCGGGCGTTCGCCTCCTGGTGCCGGTCCCGGTGATGCGGATACGGCATGAGCACCGCCGGTCGACCCAGGGCTGTGATTTCCGCCAGGCTCGAGGCGCCCGCCCGGGCCACCACCAGATCCGCGGCAGCCAGGGCCTCCGCCATATGGTCCGTAAACTCCACCACTCTGGCCACGAGCGAATGCCCGGAGTATGCGGCGACCACCATCTCATAGTCGTGCGCCCCTGTGATATGCAGAATCTGCCAACCCGCCTGCATCGCCAGCTCGTCGCGCAGGGCAACGACCGCCTCGTTGATCGTCCGGGCACCCAGCGACGCCCCCGTCACCAGCAGCGTCTTTCGCCCCGGATCCAGGCCGAAGGCCGCAATTCCGCTGGCCCGACTCGCGTCGCGGAAATCCGCCCGGACCGGACAGCCCGTCACTCGAACGTGGCGATGCCCCCGAAACCACGAGAGTGATTCCTCCCACTGGACAAATACCGCGCTCGCTCGCGAGGCAAGATACCGGTTCGCACGTCCGGGAATCATGTCGGGATTCAGCAACGCCGTCGGAATGCCTGCCTGGTGGGCTTCCACCACGGGCGGACCGCTGGCAAACCCGCCTGTCCCTACTACCATGGCCGGACGCCGCAGGTGAAAAGCCCGACGGCAGGCCAGGCGCGCCGCGATCCACGCCCTCACGAAACCCGGATATGTCCACGGCTTTCCAATCCGCAGAGCCTGCACCTCTTGCGGTACCACTTCAAATCCGGTGGATTCGAGAATCCGTCGGTCGATCGGTCGCTGCGTGCAGTGGAAGGCGATCCGACAGTCCGGCCGTCGCTCACGAATCGCCGAGGCGACGGCCAAGGGCGGATACAGGTGGCCGCCTGTACCCCCTCCGGCAAAAACGAACAACGGTGGTTCATTCATGGATCGTCCAGCCCTGGCCCAACCGAAGGCAACCCGGATGCTCGTCAAGACGCGGAGACGGGCCGGCCGATGGCCCGCGCTTCTTCTTCCTCCGCGGAAGCGGCGGGCTGCCCGGACGCAGCCACGGCCGCCAGCAAGCCGATCGCCGCGCCCAGAAAGATTACGCCAGACCCGCCCGCCGAAACCAGCGGCAGCGCGATTCCCTTTGTGGGAACGCACACCGTGACCACGGCGATATTCATGGCGGCCTGGAGACTGACTACCAGCGTGACGCCCAGGGCGATCATCCGTGCAAACGCGCTGGGGGCGTGCCACAGCGTTCGGTAGCCCAGATACAACAGAGCGGCGAAAAGCAGGATGACGACCATCGCACCCAACACGCCGGCCTCTTCCGCGATGACGCTGAAAATGAAGTCCGTTCGGGCCTCCGGGAGGTAGCCGTATTTCTGGACTCCGCCGCCCAGCCCTCGACCGGTCCAGCCTCCCGATGCGATAGTGATCAGCGACTGGATGGGGTGATAGCCGCTGCCGTACGGGTCTTTCCAGATATCCCGAAACGCCAGGATACGCGTGAGCCGGTATGGCTCGGACCAGATCGACAACACCATCGCGACCAGACCGGGGATGGATACCAGCACCAGGTGATATAGACGGCAACCGCCGACCAGCATCATCAGTCCGCCCACCGCAGCCAGCAACGCGGCGGTGCCGAAGTCTTCCAGCCCCACCAGCCCGGCGATCCCGCCCACGACCGCCGCGCAGGGCAGCAGCCCCCGCCAAAACGACCGGATGCTGTCTTCCGTTCGTGACAGCAGGAGAGCCAGCCCGATCACCAGAGACAGCTTCGCCAGTTCCGAAGGCTGAAAACGCAGCCCCAGCGACGGCGGACCCACCACGATCCACCGACGGGCTCCGTTTACCTCGGTGCCGATTCCGGGCAGCAGAACGGCCACCAGGGCCGCACCGGTGACGATCAGAAGAACCAGAGTCACCACAGCCCAGGTTCGCCGACTCCAGAGCAACGCACGGCGGCCCAGATGCGCTGAAAGCAGGATGGTCAGAAATCCCGCGATCACGAAAACCATCTGCCGGCTGAACGCCGATCGCCAGAACCCCGTCGCGAACAACGATCGGTCCACGGTAGCACTGGCCGACGCGATCATGATTACGCCGATCGTCATCAACGCGGCACAGACCGCGATAATCGCCGTGCTGGTTGCCTTGGCCTGCGGATCAGAGCGAAGCATCTACGTCATCCTTGACCGGGGAACCGACCGCTTCTTTCGCGCGTGGCGCGGGGCTACCGGAGTTTCACCGTGGTCAGGGCGAAAATCGCGAACACCGCCGCCAGCAGCCAGAACCGGGCGACCACCTGGCTCTCCGTCCACCCCGAAAGGTGGAAGTGGTGGTGGATCGGGGTGCACTTCCAGACGCGTTTCCGCCCGCCGGTCAGCTTGAAGGTGCCGACCTGGACCATGACCGACAGCGCCTCGATCACGAACACGCCGCCGACGATGAACAGGATCAGCTCCTGCCGCGTCACGACCGCGATATACCCGATCAGACCGCCAAGCGGGAGCGAACCCGTGTCGCCCATAAACACCCGCGCCGGATGACAATTGTACCACAGGAAACCCAGACAGGCTCCCAGGATCGCCCCGGAAATGACGGCCAGCTCCCCGCTCAGCGGCACGTGCGGGATCAGCAGCTTGGTCGCCACTTCCCGGTCGCCCACGATATACGTCAGCACCAGGAACACCAGGCTGCACATGGCCATGCACCCGGAAGCCAGCCCGTCCATGCCGTCCGTAAGGTTGACCGCGTTGCTCGTGCCGGTGATCACCAGGACGGACATCACCAGGAACGCATACGTGCTCAGCTCGACCACGGGTTTGTAAAACGGCACGGTCAGGATGCGGTATGCCTCGAACTGCCGGTCGGGCAGCACCGCACTGACCACCGCGAAGTTCGTGTGGCCGAACCGGTAGATGAAACCGCCCAGCACGGCCGCCAGCCCCACCTGGAACAGAAGCTTCTCGCTGAAACGCAGACCATCCCGGGTGCCCGAGCGGCGGGACGCGGTGAGCTTGAACCAGTCGTCGACGGCGCCCACAAGGCCCAGCCAGACGGCACATACGATCGCCATGATGACATAGAAATTGCGGATATCCGCCAGCAGCAGAGTGGCCAGCAGCACCGTGCCGATGATCAGAATCCCGCCCATGGTCGGTACGTTCCGCTTGTCCGCCATGAGCGTGTTGAGAGACTGGTGATCGAACTCCGGATGGTCGCTGAGCTTGGCCGAGACCAGACGGCGAATGACCCAGGGACCCACCAGAACCACGAAGACAAACGCAAACAGTGCCGCGCAGGCGCCGCGGAAAAGCACGTTTTCGTAGGCGTAGTGCTGGCCGCCGACCAGATAATGAATCAGGTAATAGAGCACAGCGCGTTCACGTTACCCGCCCGGCGAACACTCATCCGCCGGCTTATGAGTCTGCGGCGCGGAATTTCATGAATGAAGCAGCGGCGATGCGACGCCGGCCTCTGCCCCATGCTGATCTTGAATGGCCTTCACCAGCCGTTCCAGCCCGATCCGCCGCGATCCCTTGATCAGAACCGTGTCGCCCGGGCGAAGGCGTTCCGGCAGATCGGCGCAAGCCTGCTGGGTGTCCGGATAGTACGCGGTGACCGGCGGAGGGTCTACGCTCCCGGCGCCGCGGATCATCGCGGTGCAGTCCGACCCTACGCCCGCCACAAACTCGATCCCCGACCGGGCAAGCTGCTCCCCGATCCGCGCATGCCAGTCGACCGACTCGTCTCCCAACTCCAGCATCTCCCCGGCCACGAACACGCGGCGTCCCTGTGGCACGGCGGCAAGCGTCGCAATGGCCGCTGCCATGCTCGTCGGATTGGCATTGTAACTGTCGTCGATCACCGTAATGCCCCCGACGCAGAACCGGTTCAGCCGCCCGCCCGGCAGCCGGACGGTGGCCAGCGCCGCGATAATCTCTTCCGGCTCCATGCGGAACCGCCGACACACGGCAAAAGCCGCGGCGGCATTGCGGGCGTTGTGCGCGCCGGCGACGGGGAGTTCCACGTCGTACTTGTCGTTCAGGCGGAATCGGACACGATCCAGATCGGCCCGCACCTGGGACACCCGAATGTCCGCCTCCGGGTTCGTCCCGAACGTCACTCGCGGGTTGGAGCCGTCTCCCATCCAGTCGGCAGCCGGCTTGCCCACGTCATCCAAGGGGACCACGCACAGACCCCCCGGCCGAACCTCGCCGAACAGGGACAGCTTCTCCGCGCGGACTCCGGCCAGTCCTCCAAATCCGCCCACGTGGGCGTGCCCGATCGAAGTCACCACGGCGATATCCGGCTGCGCGAGCCGCCCCAGGGAAGCAACCTCGCCGGGAGCGTTGGACCCGATCTCCACGACCAGGAACTCGTCATTCCGCTCGGCCGACAGGAGCGTCAGGGGCAAGCCGATGTGGTTGTTGAAGCTTCTCACCGAGCCTCGACCGCGAAACCGACCGGCCAACACATGCTCAATCATGCACTTGGTCGTGGTCTTGCCGTTGCTGCCCGTGACCGCCACGACCTCGGCCGTCGCATGGCGTCGATGCCAGGCGGCCAGACGCCCAAGCGCCTCCACGGTGTGCGTCACCCGGATAATCTGCGAGGCGTTCACGCTTGAGGCCGCTTCCGCCAGGTCGCGCGACACCACACAGCCGGCAGCGCCGCGGGACAACACGTCGGCAAGAAAGGCGTGGCCGTCAAACCGCTCGCCCACGATGGCGAAGAACAGATCACCCGGTCGAATGTGGCGCGAGTCGGTCGAAACTCCCGTCACGGGGATGGGCTGAACCCCCTGCGAGGGGCGACCCCCCACCACGCCGGCGATCTCGTCCAGCGTCATGGGGATCATGACAACACCTCCAGGCGGCGCAGCCAGGTCTGAGCCACTTCCACATCCGAAAAGGGCACCCGCTGCGTGCCGATGATCTGGTAATTCTCATGCCCTTTGCCGGCAATCAGCACCGTGTCTCCCGGACGGGCCGCCTCAATGGCTTTCCGAATGGCCATCGCCCGGTCCGGCTCCACCTCCACCTGGCAGCGGTGCGAACCGGCGAAACCGGGCAGCACCTCACGGATGATCGCCTGTGGATCCTCCGTCCGCGGGTTGTCGCTGGTGACGAAAGCCAACTCGGCAGTCTGGGCCACGGCCCGGGCCATCCGCGGGCGTTTGGTCCGGTCCCGGTCGCCGCCGCAACCGAATACACACAATACGCGGCCGGGCGTGAGCGGGCGGACGGCCCGCAGGGCGTTTTCCAGCGCGTGGTCGGTGTGGGCGTAATCCACGATCACGGCAAAAGGACAGTCCACCGGACTGACTCGCTGCAACCGGCCCTCGACCGTCGTCACCGCCTCCAGGCCGCGGCGGATCACGTCCGGATCGATGTTCAGCGCGCCGGCCGCCGCCGCCGCGGCCAGCGAGTTCATGATGTTGTGACGGCCCAACTGGGGCAGCGACACGCGGACCGGGGCGCGCCCTTCGGCGACGAGGTCAAAAACGCTGCCCCGCCAGTCGCTCTGATGAATCGCCGCCCGGACGCCCGAAGCCTCTCCGGAGATGCCGTAGCGGATGATGCCCGCCCGGCAATCCGCCACGATGCGATCGGACGCGGCGTCCTCGGCGTTGATCACCGCGAAGGCTGCCGGCTCCAACCCGTCAAAGAGCCGCTTCTTCGCGCAAAGATACTCATCCGTGCTCTGATGATAGTCCAGGTGATCGCCCGACAGGTTCGTAAAGACGCCGACATCAAAACTCAATCCTTCGCATCGCAATTGTGCCAGGGCGTGGCTGGAGGTTTCCATCACGGCATGAGACGCGCCGGCCGCCATCGCGTGGGCGAGATAGGAGCACAGCTCCACGGGAGCCGGAGTTGTCAGCGATGATTCCACCGTTTTGTCGATCAGGTCGTAACGAATGGTGCCCAACAGGGCGGTCCGGTGTCCGTTCGCTTCCAGAATGGAACGGATGAGATACGCGGTCGTGCTCTTGCCGTTTGTGCCGGTGATCCCGATGAGCCGAAGCCGGCGGCCATCCTGAACGTCGTTCACGCGGAAAAACGCAGCCGACAGCCGAGCCACGGCCCGCCGTGCGTCCGGCACACGGACCAGTGTCACGCCGTCGGGCACCTTCGCCGCGCGTTCGGATAGGACGGATCGCGCGCCTGCTGCCACCGCCGCGTCGATGAAACGGTGGCCATCGACCGCCATTCCGGGAATCGCGATGAAACAGGCGCCCGCCTGCACCGTTCGCGAATCGACGCTGAGCGATGCAACGGGCACGTCCGCCTCCGCCGGCAGCGGATTCTGCGGATTGATCTGTGCCTTCGCCAGCAACTCAACAAGGGACCACGTCGTCACGTTCTTCCATCCTCAGACCCGCGTGCGGGGGTCTCCGCGCATCCGAGCCGGCACGCCATCCCAAAACATGCACACTGCATGAGCAGCAGGACGCGTGCGGCCACACTCTCAGATCGGCGGAAATCCTCCGTACGGTACAGCGTCACCCCGGCACACGTCACATCGACCGCCGGGTTGTCGTGGACGCAAACGATCCTCCCTGCCTTTGTCGGGACACGGACGAGGTTCAAAGCCCCGCTTGAATCGTGCCGCGGCCCGGAACTCCCATGTACGACAGGGTCGAAAAAAGAATCTCCTTGACCGCCGGGGCCGCCACCTGACGACCGAAGTACACCGCACCCTGCGGGCGGCGGATCATCACCACAGCCACGGCCCGGGGTTCCTCGGCCGGCGCGGCCCCGACGAAGGAGCTGAGATACGCTCCCGTTTCATATCCGGGCCGATGCCGATAGGCCAGCTTCGTCGTGCCGGTCTTGCCGAGCATCTGGTACTCATACATGTCCAGTTTGTCGCGCCGGTTGTCCCGGCCGCCGCGTTTCACGACGGCCACCAGCACGGTTTCCTGCATGTACCGGGCAATTTCCTCCGGGACCGCCTGCCGGACCACAACCGGCTTGTCATAAGACTCCATCACCTCGCCAGCGGGATCCAGCACCGCCTTGACCAATCGCGGCCGGAGTAGTTTGCCGCCGTTGACCAGAGCGCAGTAACCCGTGGCCAACTGCAGCGGCGTCACGGCTACTTCATATCCCATCGGAACGGACGTGGAGGTGAGCCGCGACCAGGTGGCCGGTGACGGAATGGAACCGGCCGCCTCTCCGGCGACCTCGACGCCCGTCACTCGTCCGAACCCGAAAGCAGAGACGATTTCGACAAGCCGCTCATTGCCCAGGCGCAGCCCCAGATGCCCCATCCCGATGTTGCTGCTGTGCACGATGATGTCTTTCAGGGTGCATGGGCCGGACGGCTCTGTGTCGGTCAGTACACGGCCGTTGAGGGTCATGGTGCCGTTGCCGCAGTTGATGATCTCGGTCCGGTTGATGACACCGAACTGCAGCGCGCCAGCCGCCACAAAGGGCTTGAAGGTGCTGCCCGGCTCGATCGTGTCCGTGATGATGCGGTTGCGGCGGGTTTCCGCCGAACTGGCGGACGGATCGTTTGGGTCGTACGTCGGCCAGCAGGCCATGGCCAGAATGTCGCCGGTTCGCGGATCCATGACCAGGGCGATGCCGCTTTCCGCGCGATACTGCTGGATCTGCTGTGCGAGATGATCTTCTGCGGCCTCCTGGATGACGGCGTCCAGAGTCAGAACCAGGTGACCGCCGTCGATCGGCGGCTCGCTTCCCTCCCGTACTCCGGCAATCGGACGTCGACGGGCGTCGTAGAAAGCCACAGTACGGCCGGAACGACCGCGCAGATGCGCATCATAGGCCTGCTCAATCCCCTCCAGCCCGTTGCCGTCGATGCCGACCAGCCCGATGACATGCGCCATCCGCGAACCCATCGGGTACGTCCGCTGCATCTCCTGCCGCAGGCCGATGCCGCCCAGGGCGGCGTCGCGAATGGCATCCGCCTCCACGTCCGACACGTGTCGCTTGATCCAGCAGAAACGGCGATTGCTGTGCGTGCGAAACCGATTCTCGATGACCCCTGGATCCAAGTGAAGGATCGTGCCAAGCTGGCGAGCGAGCTCCGGCAACGACCGGCCGGACTCCTCCAGTGCGGCCTGTACGAAGACCGGATCGCCGCAGACGCTGTAGACGGGCTTGCTCCCCGCCACGATGCGGCCCCGCGTATCAAAGACCAGGCCGCGTCGAGCAGGAATCGTCTGGTGGCCTCGTTGCTGCTCGTCGGCGAGCCGGACCAGGTTCGGAGCCAGAACGGTGTTGACATACGCCACACGATAGGCCAGCCCCAGAAAGGCCACCAGCACGCCGCCGAGAACCAGACCGCTGCGAATTCGCTGTCGTCGTGCGAGTTCACCAGAGGGCGGTCCCATACGTATCCGGTCTCCCTGGAGTAAATCCCCGGCAGAGGTGAGCAGGCGGACTGCCGGACAACGTGCCGGTCAGCGCGCGTCGGCCATGCCGGTCTCCGCACGCCAGCCGGGACCGGGGCAGGGCGCCAGCACGTTCAGTTGCCATCGCTCGACGCGTTCGCGAATCAGGTCCGGCGTTTTGAGCCGGGCGATTTCCATCTGGAGGTCCCACGCTTCCTGCCGCAGGCGGTCCTTGGCGACCTGGAGCTGGTGAACGCGAGCGGCGGTTCGCGTCTGCTCTCCGCGCATGAAAACCACGCCGAGGGCGATCGCGGCGAACGTAACCAACAGGGCGGCGGCGCGGCAGACCGTCATTCGAACTGGCCCTTCCAGAAAATCTCGATATCCTCAGCTACTTCTCCGGAAGCTTGATCCGAACACCCCAGCGGATGTCCGACGCCTTCGGGAATACATTTCTATTCAATTCATACACTTCTTTCCAGCGCCGGGCATCCCCCAATTCCCTTTTTGCGATAGATTCGTACCGATCTCCCTTTCGAACCTCGTACCAGCGGAAGCCCTTTTCTCGAGCCGGCGGATCCACCTTTTTGAGGTTCTCCGGTTTGGCTTTAACCTCGGGGGCTTTCTCAGACGTCCTACCGGTGGCCTCAGCTGGCGGTTTCGGGGGCGTTGACCCGGCTGACACGGTTCCAATGCGCTCCGGCAACTGGAGCGTCTGACCGATCACGAGACGGTCCGGCGCGGACAAGGTTCTGCGGTTTGCCTCAAAAACTGCATCCACGATGTCCTTGGTGCTTGTCCCATAGCATTTCTGGGCGATTCGGGTGAGCGTGTCCCCCTTTTCCACTACATACGACCGCGTTGGAACGGGCGGCGGAACCGGCGCCTCGGCCGCCTCGGCCGCCTCAGGCGCGTTCGCTTCGAAAGGCAACGGAGGGCGCGCCGCCAGGATATGGTTCCCTTCAGCCGCCGGCTTCCGTTCCGTCGGGCGTTTCAGTACTGGCACCGGAGCAATCTGGGGCATGATCGGTTCGTCCGATTCGGCCCGGATACCCGCCAGCAGGCCGCTCAGCGACCTCTCTGTGTCGTCTATAGTCTCTTCCGGCTCTGACTGGGAGAGTGTTTCCAACGCTATTGACCCGGGCGCGGGCTGCTCCGGCGGAAGCGGCAGTGTCCCCCGATCCGGCTCCATTCGCGGATTCCGACCGAAGCTGCGGACCCGCTGCTCAGTCGTGCCCGGAGTCATCGGCGGCTGAGAGGCCGTCGTAAGCGTGGGATACGACCGACCGGAACTGGACGGATGATCCCCTCCCCGCTTGGACAGAATGATGGCAAAGCAGACGATGAACCCCATGCCTACCAGCAACCCGATTTTCGTTTCGCGCGCCATCATCTGCTCCTTGCGTTGCTCGGGCGCCGCAGCGCCGGACACCCGCTGCACTACCCCCTAGGGGGCGGACCCCTTCTCGCTTTGTACCATCCCGATCCCGCCTCGTCGACGATCCTGGAACGAGCCTCCAATCCGTCGCTCGTGCGGCAGGGCAACACTACACTCGGCTCTCGCGCCCCGGACCCACCTGTTGGGCCGCCCGGAGCTTGGCGCTGCGCGATCGTGGATTCCACTCGCGCTCGGCCGGTTCCGCGATGACCGGACGCTTCGTCAGAATGCGGTACTGGCCGGCCTGTTTGCGCGCGGCGAAATCACGCTTCACGACCGCGTCCTCCAGACTGTGAAAGGCGATCACCGCGATTCGACCGTCGGGACGCAGACGGTCGGCCGCCTTCTCCAGGAACGTCCGAAGCGCATTGAGCTCGTCGTTGACCGCGATCCGAAGCGCCATGAACGTGCGGGTGGCCGGGTGTATCTTCGACGCGCGAGCGTCCGCATCCACCCCCAGGGCATCGACCACCAGGCGAGCCAGCTCGTCCGTCGTGGTGATCCGCTTGTTGCGGCGGGCCTCGCAAATCCGGCGGGCAATCTTGCGACTGAACCGTTCCTGCGAGTTGAAGTAGATCAGGTCGGACAGCTCCTCTTCCCGCAGGGCGTTGACCAGATCAGCGGCCGTTCGCCCGTGCGTTCGATCGAGTCGCATGTCCAGGGGGCCTCCCGCCGCGAACGAGAAGCCACGCGTAACGTCCGAAAGCTGGTTGGAGCTGACGCCCAAGTCCGCCAGGATGACATCCACACCCTCGACGTTCGCTTCGCTCAGAACCTCGTCAATCCGGACGAAATTGGCGTGAAACAGCCGAACACCGGCGGGACAGGACCGCAGCCGACGATCTGCAATCGCCAGATTGCCCGCATCGGCATCCACGCCGATGAGCAACCCGGTCTCCCCCGCCGCCTCACCCAGCCGGCGGGCATGTCCACCCAGCCCGACCGTGGCGTCCAGCACCACGTCACCCGGGGCGACACGCAGATACGTCAGCACGGAATCGGTCAGAACCGGATTGTGTTCTGCCGGTGCGTCGCTCACGGCTTTCGCCCGAGTGCTCCTCCGTGCAAACAGGGGGGCCCGTCACCGTCCGTGATGACTCAGGCTCGCCCCGCGCTCAGCGCGGGTTCCGAAAGGCACATGCGAATCACATCCTGCGAGACACGGACCGACTCAAACTCGCATCCCAGGCCGTGCAGACGCCGCACGCGACGCCGGAGTTCCGGCAGGACGGCCGAAATCTCCGCGTCCGCGGGTCGGACGCCGCGACTGAGCGCAAGCTGGAGTTGCCGGACCACGCGATTGTGTCTGCTCGCCATCGCCGTTGCCCTCGTTACCCGCCTGGAGCATCGCCGCCGACCCGACGACTCCCTTCGCCCCGTGCCGACGACGATCGTCACTGCCCGACGTGGAATTCCGTTCCCGCGTCACTCACCCGGCTGCGCCTCCGCGAATCCATCCGCCGGAAAACACAGCGCGAAAAAGCCTGAGCAGGGCGGAACCCTTCCGGATGAGATGCCGGCTCCTTCCGGCATGGTACAAGGAGCGGCCAGGTCGCCCGTCCGCGCCAACTTTCGGGCGACCTGCCCGAACCGCTCCTATCGCTCGGCGAACCTCGCCCCAGATTCCTTCGCCGAACGTACTTCCACTCGCTGCGGCCGGCTATTCCTTCGCCGGCGGGGCCGGCATTCGCATGAACCGGCGGAAAGTCTCCCATCGCTTGTGCAGGTCGCCGTCGCGGAAGGACTCGTAGTCGGACTTCCGCCAGACGTCGATGCGCACCTTCGCGCCGGCAAGCACCACGTCCTTGCCGAGATCCACCAATCGCAGCAGCTCATCGGGGAGGGTGATCCGCCCCTGACCGTCCAACTCCTGCCGCAGGACGGCCGCAAAAAATGCCTGTTCGAAGTCCAAAGACTCCGGAGCGTCCATATACTCCGTCTGAATCTGCCTGGCCCTGTGCTCGAAATATTCCTCGGGGTACAGCGACAATGTGTTCTCGCGCACACCCGGACAGATGTAGAGCGCCGGCCGTTCCTTCGACTGTGCCCACTCACCGCGCCAGGGAGCAGGTATCTGGAGTCGGTTCTTGGCGTCAAGGCTGCGCTCATACGTAAAGGTGAAAATCATGGGCCGTTGCTGACTGCTCCCCCACTCTCAGGGAATCCTAGGGAGAACATACCACATCGCCCCACGATTGCAACTGGCAAATCAAGATTTTTTTTGACTCGAAGTGCTCGCTCAAACGCGCGCCTACGAGTTGTATCACCTCAACAGGATAACCCAACTACTGGTGTACGAACAAGCGCTAACTTCGCGGATCATCGACGACGCAAACGACGGCACAACTCAAACGGGGCTATTGCCTACCGTGCGTTCGTAAAGCCGTTCGTAAGCTAGATGTGTTTGGCGAAGCTGGAACTGACAATCCACGGCCCTGGATGCCGCCGCGCCCAAGCGATAGGCCAAGCTTCTGTTTTGCATGAGCTTGAGCATTG
>JBPOIK010000014.1:0-8625 GCA_052034525.1 Planctomycetota bacterium | reverse complement strand
GTCGGTGTGAGTGGACGGGGAGCGAGTGAGGGGGATCAGGACGCGGGAACGGGAACAGATCGGGCGATGACGTCGCGCACGTGGAGGAACGGGGGCAGGTCCGAATCCTCGGGTGAACTACGTGGATCAAGAGGAAGCCGGCTGAAGCCGGCTGCGAGAGAATTATAGAGAGGGAATGAGGGGAGCTGGCGTTTTCCCCCGGCAGAAGCCGGGGGCACTGACTGGCCGGCTGAAGCTGGCCGGGGTACCCGATGTTGAGCGACTTTGCCCTCCGACCGCAGCGTCTCCAGGACGCTCCGGAGCGTCTGGGTCGCGGTCCACTTCCGACGAGGCTTCTTGCCGCTCATGACGCTTCCTCCGCGCGACAACGCCCCACGCCCACCGCTGGATGGGGAAGGAGCGGAGGGTCTGAGGGGGGAACCGTGGGGCGATGGTTTCCCCCTCAGGGGCCGCCGATGAACCGTCACTATACCAGAACGCCCGATTGTCTCACTTGCTGTGAAACAGTACATTGGACCGCTATAGCAACTCAGGTCTTGGAGCGCAGCCGCAATGCAAGGCAGGGCGCGATCGCTTATCTTGAATGGGGTCGTCATCGGGTGGTGTCTGGGTTCGATCGCCCTCACGGGCAGTGGCGTTGCGCGGGTTGGCAAAGGCGCTCCCCTGCCAGTCACAGTAGCCGCAGTGCTTGTGCTGTTGGCCGCACAGGCTGCGGCGTGGTCGAGCCGCCCGACGTGGGCATGGATACTGATGCTGATCGGTGGTGTGTTGGCCCTGCCGATCGGGGTGCTGGCGATTCTTGCAGCCCTCTCTGAGCGCAGGCGACTTCGGAGCGATAGAGACACTCGGGTCGCAGAATTGACATGTAGACACTGCGGATATCCCATGACGGGCCTTCCTCTGCCGCAGTGCCCCGAGTGTGGGTGCGCATTCGGTTTCGACAAGACCTTCCGAGAGCTGGGAGTTATGCCTGATGAGCTCCGGAGGCCTGAATGTCGCCGGGTGGACAGAACCGGCGAGGCGCGGGCGGGTGAAAAGCAGCCATCTTGAGGAGTGCGTGATTTGCCACAATGGCATCCCCTGCCCCACGTGGGCAGGAGGCCCAGATCGCGAATCGCCTCAGAATGGTATGACGGTGGCCGGGAGCGGTACCTGACGCGGAAGCTGTAAACGCTCGGTCGTGTGCACCGGCCAGATTGTCCCCGTGCGGACGGCCGAGCACTCCCGGGTGTGCGGCCGCCGCCGAACGGATCGGACGTGGCGAACCGGGCGGAACCGGCCGCGGCACCGGAGGCCTTGCGTCGTGGGGTGAACCGCGGTACTCCCTATAGGCAGAATCCGTGGGTGCGCCGAAGGGAGCCAGAGGCGGCGAAGACGGGCGCTTCGCCCGCGCGGCCGGCCATGCGAATCCGGAGTTCGGCCGGCGAAGACTCCGACAAGGCGCAACAGAGACTCCCGACTCCCGTTGGGCCCGGGGAATGCGGGGAATCGGCTCGTGGACGAAGCCTTCAAGAAAATGGCCGACCAGTTCAGCTCCATGATCGACGAGATGATGGGCGGAAATCAGTTCCGCTCCTCGGCGCCCGACCAGTGGGTACCCGCAATCAACGTCTACGAACTGAACGATCGCTACGTCGTCTGCGTGGATCTGGCGGGCATGGAGCGGGAGCAGATTGACGTATACGTGGAGAGGCGGACGCTCCATGTCCGGGGCGTCCGGCCCAAGCCGAGCACGCCGGACGGCCAGGGGCGTGTCAGCGTGCATCTCATGGAGATCAACTCCGGCCACTTCCATCGCAAGGTGCGCTTGACGCCGGATGTGCGGGTAGCGGACGTGAAAGCCGTCTATCGGAAGGGATACCTGTGGATTGATCTGCCGCGGCAGCGGCAAGACGCGCAAGAGTGACCTCGGGATACCGGGCGGGACAAGATGAAAGAGGAGAACTCGCAGCACGAAGTACCGGAGACGGACCTCGATCTGGAGGACGATTCGGTGGAAGAGGTTCCGGTGTCCGCCGGTCCGCCGGATGGCCCGCGGGCGATTGACCTGCGAGACGTCGCCATTCCGGCCGTTCTCCCCATCCTGCCGCTGCGCGACGCGGTCGCGTTTCCGGGCACCATCATGCCGCTGGCCGTCTCCCGAGAGAAATCCAAGCGCCTGCTGGATATGGCCCTGGCGGGCGACCGGCTGATCTGCGCCGTGGCCCAGCGGGTTCCGGAGAAGGACGATCCGGGCATTGACGACCTGCATCGGGTCGGAACGGCGTGCATGATCCTCAAGATGTACAAGCTGCCGGACGGGACGGAGACCATCGTGGTTCACGGCATCGTCCGCGTAGGCATTGAGGATCTGACGTCGACGGAACCTTACCTGGAAGCGAGAGTCCACCCTCGATACGACCCGGAAGAGCTGTCCACGGAGCTGGAAGCGCTGATGCACAACGCGCGTCACGCCGCGCACCGCATCCTCGAGCTGTCACCGAACGTGCCGGACGAGGCCCGCATCGTGCTGGACAACCTCCGCACGCCGGGCGGGCTTGCCGATTTCCTGGGGGCCAACCTCTCGCTGAGTCTGGTTCACAAGCAGGAGGTTCTGGAGACCCTCGACGTGCCGAGCCGGCTGCGCAAGGTGCATGCCGCCATGGAAGGCCAGCTCGACGTGCTCGAGCTCTCGAAAAAGATCCAGTCGCAGGTGCGGTCACAGCTCGACAAGGCCCAGCGCGAGCACTACCTGCGGGAGCAGCTCAAGGCCATCCAGCACGAGCTGGGGCAGGAAAGCGGTTCCAGCTCGGAGATCACGCGGCTGCGTGAGAAAGTCCAGGCCGCCCGGATGTCCAAGCCCGCCCTGGCCGAGGCCGAGCGAGAAATCGAGCGGATGACGAAGATTCATCCGGCCTCCCCCGAATACGGTGTGGCACTGGACTACGTGAACTGGCTCTGTGCCCTGCCCTGGCGCGCGCATACGAAAGACCGGCTGGACGTGGACCGGGCCGAGGCCATTCTGAATGAGGACCATTACGGGCTGGCGAAGGTCAAGCCGCGGATCCTGGAGTTCCTGGCCGTCCGCAAGCTCAAACCGGACGGGCGCGGGCCGATCCTGTGTTTCGCCGGGCCGCCCGGCGTAGGGAAAACCTCCCTGGGAAAGAGCATCGCCCGGGCGCTGGGACGCAAGTTCATCCGCATGTCCCTGGGCGGCATGAGGGACGAGGCGGAAATCCGCGGACACCGCCGGACGTACATCGGAGCGATGCCCGGTCGGATCCTTCAGGAAATCCGCAAGGCGGAATCGAACAACCCCGTCTTCATGCTGGACGAGGTGGATAAGATCGGCTCGGATTTCCGGGGCGATCCCGCGTCGGCCCTGCTGGAGGTGCTGGACCCCGCCCAGAACAACACCTTCACCGACCATTACCTGGACGTGCCGTTCGATCTGTCCAACGTATTGTTCATCGCGACGGCCAACTACATGGACCCCATCCCCCAGCCGCTGCTGGACCGGATGGAGGTCATCCACATTTCCGGCTACACGCACCGCGAGAAACTGGAGATTGCGCGGCAGTACCTGGTTCCGCGCGAACTGGAGGAAAACGGGCTGAAGCCCGATCAGGCGGTTTTTGACGAAGCGGCACTGAACTGCCTGATCACCGGCTACACGCGGGAGGCGGGCGTCCGAAACCTGGACCGCCAGATCGCCGCAGTGTGCCGGGCCCGGGCGGCGGCCGTGGTGCGGGGCGAAAAAGGGTCCGCCCGGGTGACGCCCGAGAGCATCGAAGCCGACCTGGGGCCGCCGCTGCTGGAGCCGGCGATGGCCGCCGCGGCGTCGTTGCCGGGCGTGGCTGTCGGGCTGGCGTACACGCCGATCGGCGGCGACATCCTTTTCATCGAAGCGACGAAAATGCCCGGGAACGGCAACTTGAACCTCACCGGGCAACTGGGCGGCGTGATGCGGGAGAGCGCGCAGGCGGCCTTCTCCATCGTGCGATCGCGGGCGGCGAGCCTGGGGATCGATCCGGCCGACGTGCTGCGTCACGATTATCACGTCCACGTGCCGGCCGGCGCCATCCCCAAAGACGGACCGTCGGCGGGCAGCGCCATTCTGGCGGCGCTGGTCTCGCTGTTGAAGGATCGTTGTGTGGATCGGTACACCGGCATCACGGGCGAGATCACGTTGCGCGGTCGGGTTATGCCGGTCGGCGGCATCCGGGCAAAGGTGCTCGCCGCCCATCGGGCGGGACTCAAACGGGTGATCCTGCCGGAGGGCAACCAGCGTGATCTCCGGGAGGTCCCGCAGGACATCCGCGAGCAGTTGAAGTTCGCATTTGCCCAGACCACCGACGACGTGTTGCGCCATGCCTTCGCGGATTGTGCCGGCCGCTCGAAGCCGCGGTCGGCCATCCGACGGTCGAACGGGGCGAAGCGAAAAGCAACGACGCAGGCCAGGGGTGCCAAGCCCACCGCTCGCAGAAAGAAAGCCCGTCGACAGCCGCGCTGACGGCGCCGCCACCCGCCGGAACCCAACATGCCAGAGTCGGTTCCATCCAGTGATCTGCCCCATCTTCTGGGCCTGCATCCGCAGGAACTGACGTCGATGCCCCCGCTGGCCGGTCAGCCGGCGTACCGGGTGACGCAATTGATGGAGTGGGTCTATCGGCGGATGGCGGGCGCGTTTGCGGAGATGACCAATCTGCCGAACGCTTTGCGGGCGGACCTCTCGCGCGCGTGCGTGCTGTATACTTCGACCATCGAACGGGATGCGGTCTCATCCGACGGCACGCGGAAGCTGTTGCTGCGCTGGCCGGACGGAGCGAGCAGCGAGTGCGTGCTCATCCCCGACGCGGATCGGCGGACGGCCTGTGTTTCGACGCAGGTGGGTTGTCCGGCGGGCTGCGTGTTCTGTGCCAGCGGGCTGGGCGGACTGGAGCGGAACCTCTCGGCGGGGGAGATTGTCGAACAGGCCATGCGGCTGACCCGCCTCTGCGCAGACGATCGCGGACTGACGAACGTCGTCGTCATGGGGATGGGCGAGCCGATGCTGAATTACGAGGCCGTGGTCCACGCCCTGCGCCTGATTCTTGCGCCCTGGGGAATGAACATCGGGGCGCGGAAGATCACTGTCAGCACCGTGGGATTGCCCAAAGGAATGCGGCGGCTGGCCGAGGATCTGCCGCAGATCACGCTTGCCCTGTCGCTGCACGCCCCCAACGATGACCTGCGCCGGCAGATTGTGCCGTGGGCGGCGCAGATCTCGATCGACGAACTCGTGGATGCGGCCGTGTACGTCTTCGATCGCACCGGTCGAGAGGTCACCCTGGAGTACGTGCTGCTGGGCGGGCTGAACGACCGTCCCGCGCACGCCCGCGAGCTGGCGGCTTTGGCCGGGCGCATGCGCTGCAACGTCAACCTCATCCGCTACAATCCGGTCCCCGGACTGCCCTATCGGCGGCCGGATGCCGACGCCTCTCGGCGTTTTCTGGAAGTCCTCCGCGAGCGCGGCGTCAACGCGCACCTGCGCCGCAGCCGCGGGATGGACATCGACGGCGCCTGCGGCCAGCTTCGACGACGCGTCCCGTCGCGGCCTTAGCCTGGCCCGAAGCCGAACCCGTGACGGCCGTGGACACCCGCCACCGCCGGACGAATTCAGTAGGCCCGCTGAATGTTCATCTGCTCGAAGTAGTGGTGCAGAATCGTCGCGTGGTCGTAGCCCTGCAGGGCCATTCCCAAGGCTCCAATCTGGCAGAGGCCGGCCCCGTGACCCCAACCGGCGCCGATCAGTCGGATGGTCTGCAGCCGGTCCGCCGGATCCCGGTCGGCCGCCACCTTGAACGCGCTGCTGAACAGGAATTTCTCGTGCAGGGCGTGGCGGATCCAGTACTGATCCTCGATCGTAACCGTGCGGCGCCGCTCATCCGGGTCGCGGTAAACGACGTTCAACGCGGTGGCCCGGCCAGAGTGGCCGCGGCGGGTGACCGCCAGGTCCAGCAGTTCCCCCAGGGCCTCGCGACCGCCGATGCCGGTTCGTTCGAAGAACTTGGCGCGGAGAATCTCTTCCAGCCGCGAGCGCGGATACTCGACCGTCCAGCGGAAGTAGCTGCCCGCCTCGTCCACCGCGCCTAAGTACCGGGCGAAGTGTTCCGGCGAAACGACGTTCGGACTGCAGAACACGTCGCACGCTTTGAGCCAGTCGCCGGTCAGATACTCATCCAACTGTCCGGGCTGGAGCGGGACGAAGCGGCGGGCGTACGAGTTCGGCGGGGCGTCGGCCACCACGTACTGCCCGGGCTTATGAAAACCCCACACGGGTTCCGGGCCCTCGACGACGCCGCCGCAGCATTTGGAGTAGTTCGCGTCGATGAGGATGCCGCTGCGGTGGATCATGACTTCGCCGCGCGTTTCTTCGACCGCCGCGTGCCCCGCGGGCGTCAGATGCGTGAAGCCCTGGTACCGCTGGCAGCAGTCGTCGTTGCAGAAGTCAAACCCCTGGGCCTCGTGCTTGCGCTCCGTCCGGGCCAGCAGCCAGGTCCGGGCCGTAACGCACTGGGCCTTGAGAAGATCCATGGGGCACTCGCCGCCCATTTCGGCGGTGATGACGCCCTTGAGGTAATCCTCGATCGGGATTTCGTTGATCAGCAGAATCCGCCCGTCGCGGACGGACGCCTGAAAGGCGCCCGGCACCTTCTGCGTGATCCGCTTCTCCCAGTGAAACCCGCGACCGGCCACCACGTCGTGCAGCATGATCAGCGGGGGATGCGCCCGGTCGGCTACCGGCGGGATGATTCGCCAGCAGGGAGCCGCATCCACGATTCTGCCGTCGATGACCAGGCTGAGCCGTTCCTCGTCCACGCGCAGAAGAAACGAGCGGGCTGGACGTTCGGTCCCCTCCGGGACCGGGTGCAGGCGGTAATCGACATCGGGAGCGTCCATTCGGACGGACGTCGCGCCGTCCTCGGGCAGCACGACGCCGACGCGAACGAGCGGTTCCTGTCGGCTTTCCAGCGTCCATTTGTGTATTCCGATTCTGTCCAGCGGCTCACTCATGGGCAGGCGTCCATTGTTGAGGGTACGATCACGCAACGCAAGTCTGTGGCGCGACCGGACTATGATAATGCCAACGACCCGGGTTGCGAAGGGCGGAGAAGTCCCCATACGCCGCCGGTCCGAATGCGTGCAAATGCGAAGGCCCCGAATCGCTCTCCGCGAACCCGCCCGGAGGGTGTACAGTCGTTCTGTCGAGGATATAATGAGCCGCACGGCGGGCTGGCTGGGCGCGATCCGGGAGAGCGTTCGGTCTGGCCCGAGTGATGAGGCTCATGAACGAAAAACGGCCCGCCCCGGCGCCATCCACCGGCAAACACGCATGACGGGCACATCGCCGGCAACCGAAACAACGGCGGACGGCGTCCGCTCGACCCGCTCACTGGCGCGGGCCACACCGTTGGTCGGACGGCTGCTGCTTTGCCTGGCGATGTTCTTTCTGGTGCCCGCCCTGGCGCTTCTGGTTGGTTCCGTCATCTGGCGTGTCTCATCTGTTCTGGGTGGCATCCAGCTTTGGAATCTCCTTTTCACCGGGTTGACGATAGGGGCGGGCCTGGGGATCTGGCGACGTTTCGTGCGATGGACATTGGGTCGAGCGGCCACGACGGCCATCACTGTGCTTGTCTCCCTGGCCCAGGTGATCTGGTGGCAGCCGGTATTAGGCGTCGGTTGTGTCTCTGGCAACATCCTGCGCACCGGGCAGAACCTCAGCCTGCTCAGCTTGTGGGTGTGGGCGGTCGTGTGGCTTTAGTAAGGCTTGGATCGCGGCGGGGCTGTTCTTTAGGCGCGTTGGCCGCTGGATAGTAACGGGAGACGAAACATGACACTTGTTGGGCGTTCCCTGGCCGCGTCCATGGGCCTGCCGCCGTTTCTGTGTGGCATATGGATGATTCTTTTCGTCTTCCTGGAAGAAGTGGGAGGTCCGTTTGAAGAGTATTCTCTCGAAATCTGCAACTGGGTATGCACGGCCATCGCGATTGTCGTTTGGGTTCTGATTTGGCGTCGTCGCGTAATCTGGACGCGCCGCGCACGGATCGGAACGATCCTCTCTTCGAGCCTGCTCCTGTTTGTGGCGGAGCTGGTGCCGTTGTGCCGCGATTTCCTCTCCAAATACCTCGGGGAGAGGTGGAGCATCGGGATTGCGGGTGCCATGTTGGGGCTCTGGCTGATGTTCACCGCGTTCTTCTGGCCGGCGCGAACGACGCCGGCAGAGGAACGGACCCAGGCGGGCATCCACTGCCTGCGCTGCGGCTACAGCCTCCGCGGCCTGACGACCACTCGCTGTCCGGAATGCGGTTTCGAACCGACGATGGAGGTGCTCTGTGCCGCGTGGGTGACGGAACAAGGGCCCTGAGGCCGCGCATCGCGGAGCAGTCGCGGCCCGAGCGGGCCGCAAGAGGGTGTACAGTCGTTCTGTCGAGGATACAATGAGGCGCACGGCGGACTGGCTGGGCGCGTTCGGTCTGGCCCGAGTGATGAAGCTCAGTAACGAAAAACGGCCCGGCCCGGTGCCATCCACCGGCAAACACGCATGACGGGCACATCGCCGGCAACTGAAACAACGGCGGACGGCGTCCGCTCGACCCGCTCACT
>JBPOIK010000193.1:0-3457 GCA_052034525.1 Planctomycetota bacterium | reverse complement strand
GGACGAGCCGTTCTCACAGGAGCTGCGCTTCCGGGTTGACCCGAATCCAGGGTATCAGCATGCACGCACAGTCTTGTACAGCAGGGATGGCGCCGTGTTCGCCGTTCTCTCTTCGCCGCTATTCCCGGCCAACAAGAGGATCGTTGTAAACCAGGACGTCTCGCCGGTGCGGGGCGTGGCGGAGACGGTGGAGCAGCCCACGCTGGAGGTGGATATCGAGGTTGAAGGCAATCTCGTGCCGCCGGCCGTGGCGGGGCATTTCACCTTTCCCCAACCCGAGGGCTGTGCCGGCGCCCGGAAGTACTACACCTCCGAAGTCGATTACCCCGAGCCGTATTTCGACAAGCCCACCGAGTTGATTGCGGTGAGCGCCGTGCCGCATGAGGGGTTCGATTTGGTCCGCTGGAAAGGGACTGGCCCGGTCTTTGACGAGGATGGAAATCTGCGTACGGATGTTGCCCTGGATGCCTCAGATGAGGAACCCGAGCGTTGGGTGAGGGATGAGACCATCTATGTGAAATGCCTCGATAGCCCAGTAGAAGATGGTGGGGTGGATGTTGAAGACCTTGAGCCAGAAGACAGGGAACTTGAAGCGGAAATGGCGAGGCCAACTGTGCTGCTTGTCCAGGGTTATGATATTGAAAAACCCTTGGTCGGATTTGCAGAAAGGTCTCTTTGGAGTCTGCGCTACGGCCGAGAGAAGATAGACCACACTGGCGGGCCTAGCGAAGCGGACGCCACCCAAGAACTCATGGACAAGATCGCTGAGAACAGATTTGACATTTTCGTTGTGAACGCACATGGCCACAGCGATATCAGCAATTTCTTTGTTGTATGTTCTGAGATAGATCTTCCCGATTTGCCATGGGATCCGCCGCTTGTAGAAATGATACCTCCAGAGGATTGTGTTTATCCGGATGAAATCGCATTGCGTAACACCAGGCGGTATAAGCTTTTTTATGGTTCCTCCTGTGGGTTGGGCAAGGGCGACGACGGGGCAAGATGGAGGGAAGCCTTCGGGAACGTGGGAAGAGGTCTCGACGGCGATGCAGAAGGTCCGGCAGAGGCTTGCATTACTTGGGACGAAACCGTGATGGCGATGCTCAATTATGCTTTTGACAAGGCCTTTTGGGAGTCGTTAATCGCGGAGAACCCTGCGGACAGGAAAGATACTGCGCTAGATGCCTTCCGAGCAGCGCGGGACAGGGCAAGTTCGAGCTACTTCTGGAACAACCCCTTATCAGGGATTATTGCCCGTCCAAAGCTGTTGGGTGATACATCGCTGAAACGCCTCAGGTTCGGTCTCGAGTTGCCAATACCCGATTTTGAGATACCTGAATACCCTTGAAGACGCAATAGGAAACGGAGAGCTTGACATGAATCGCTTGGTGATTGTCTGGATAACCTTGGGCTGCGCAGTGGTTGGAGCCAAGAGTGTCTCCGATGATGTGCTCAACGCCCCACGGCTGTCAGAGGCGCACATCGAGAAACTGGCCCATTTCCTTGCGTCGTTTTCCGCGATTGTGCCACCCGAGGTTGAGCGCGGGCAATGGGGGAAGCATGGTGCACTTCCAACCATCGCACTCAAATTCCCTCACCCAAATAAGGAGCGGGCTGTCTACGTAGACGTTGATGCTCGTGACGGAACAGTATACTTCTTTATGTCGTCGGCGCCGTATGATGAGAAGAGCGATCATGACGAGCCGATGGAAGAATTAATGGGAGCCAGGGAGGCGTTTCAGAGGAGCGTCGCCCTTCTAGCGCACTTGGGTCTCTCCACGGAGATGACCGATTACCAAGTTGCGCCCGATGCCGGTTTGCCATCAAACCGCGCGCAGGGTTGCTGGTTAATACGAAAAGAGCTGACGCTCGATGGGATAGAATGTTACAAGGCTTGGATTGAGATATATATAAGGGTGTCAACCAAACAAATCGAAGTCGTAAGCTACCGGCCTCCCATTCCTCCGCGACCGGTTGAATCCCGTATCAGCAAAGACGAAGCGCGAGCCAGAGTGTCGCAATGGATTAAGACGGACAGGGAATTCAGCCGGTGTCCACTGGTCTGCGTGGGTGAAGCGCAGGATATCCGGGAGATCATAGTCATCCCGCCCGAACACAAGAAAATGCGCACAATCCCTGAAGAACCTTTCCAGTCCTCTTACTGCTGGTACGTTCCTGTTACGGTTGGTATGACAGAAACCCATGTGCGCAGAGGTCAATTCGGCACGGTGCCCATCCCAGTCGAAATGGATACCGGCCGGATTCTCATAGAGATTCCCAACCCTGATTCTCACTAACACGGATGGAGCGCCTTGCCGACACCACGAAAAACGACGTCGCCGGCATGACCGCCCTCGCGTTGTTTGTGGAAGCGGCGATGGACCGGAGGTGGACGGGGATAGGAGCCAACATGGTCAGACAGCGGGGAGACACGAATGACAGTGTGCAACGAGAGGCCCTGAAATAGGCTATGAATTAACAAGAGGTCGGAAGCTATGTTTATCTATGTTCTTGCGGTACTCGCAGGAGGTCTTGACAGTGGTACACCTATGGAGACTACGCCGTTGGCTTCGGTAGCGGCGCACGCTGAGGCATCTGCAGAAGACTTATGGAAGGAAGCGTTGAAATTCGGCGCGAAGGATGAGGAATCTGCGCGTCGCCTCGTATTCGTAGAGATGGAAGCGTACACTATGAATCCCCCCGCGATGCGGTCTCAAGTTCGGTCTTGGCAAAGGTGCGGGATCAAAGTTGTGCCGTTCCTAATCCATCTTTTGGAAGAGATGAATCTTTCCCGTTTTTCTAGGAGTTCCCTCGGACTAAGCCGCCCCGTGTGCCAAGCTACTTTGCTGCAATGGCTTGCAGCCGCAGAAGACACGGGAGGAAGCGAGTATGTTGTGAGCTATGCCCGAGAGCAACTTAAGCAGCCTGTACGGACAAGATCTGACATTCTTTTCTTAAGGGAAATTTTTATGGCTCTTGCTATAGACCGTTCTGAGAAAGCCTTGGATATTCTGTTCAACATTCAGAGTCAGAGTTTCTGGAAAAGCGAGAAGGCACCAAGGATAGAGTTTGGTGACTCGGAGCATTTGACCAAGACAAAGCTTGAAAACCGGAAGGCACAGAATGAATTGATGTCATTTGCACTAACCAGCCTCGAGTATTCGGGGACACGGCGTGCTATTTGCGCTTTTGCAACAGGGGATGGAATTGCGGAGATGTTCACGTCAGATCGTGTATTGATGGACGATTGCTTCAAGCGTGCGGTCCGTGCTCATGTAGGTCTCTACGGAGTGCCGCCGGAATGGTATGGCGAAGAATTGCCAGAAGAAACGTAAGCGTCCGGTGAAGCACAGGTGGTTGACGGCGCGCAGGGAACGGGTGTCAGGATTTCAGGGAGGCCTTCCAGCGATCGGGGAAGAGTTGGCGCGGGTCGACGTCGGGCTCGGTCGTGATTCGA